>JBBRFB010000161.1:0-6817 GCA_038225015.1 Burkholderiales bacterium | reverse complement strand
GCAGCCGCGCGCCGGATCGGCGAGCGCCTTCACCGCCACCGACACGAACTCGTTGTTGTCGCCCTTGGCCTCGCGCAGGAAGATGTCCTGCACCGGGTTGCCCGCGGCCGAGAGCTTGAACTTGCCGCGCGGACTGTCGATCGTCGCGGTGTGCATTGCCTTCGTCAGCTGGTCGCGCTTCTTCAGGTCGCCACCCACCGCCTTGAGGCCGGCGCCGAGGAGCTGCGCCGCGTCGTAGCCCTGCACCGCATAGACGTCGGCGTTCGACTTGTAGGCGATGGCGTAGGCCTTCCTGAACGCGTTGTTCTTCGGCGTATCGAGGTTGTCGGCGTAATGCAGCGTCGTCAGCATGCCCTGCGCGGCGGCGCCCTGCGCCTGGAGCGTGCCGTCGGTCAGGAAGCCCGGGCCGTAGAGCGGGATCGTCTTGTTCAGGCCCGCGGCCGCGTAGTCCTTGACGAACTTGACCGCACCGCCGCCGGCGAAGAAGGCATAGACGGCGTCGGGCTTCTGCGCCGCGATCTCGGTGAGGAGCGCCTGGAACTCGACGTTCGGAAACGGCAGGTTGAGGTCTTTCGTGACCTTGCCGCCGCCCTTCTCGAGCCCTTCGGCGAAGCCCTTCACCGACTCGGCACCGGCAGCGTAGTTCCAGGTGATGGTCATCGCCTTCTTCACGCCCTTCTTGCCGGCGACGATGCCCATGGCGTAGCCCGGCTGCCAGTTCGAGAACGAGCTGCGCACGATGTTCGACGCGCACATCGGGCCGGTGATCGCGTCGGCGCCGGCGTTCGGAATGATGAGCAGCGTGTCGCTGTCCTTCGCGGCCTTGGCCATCGCCAGCGCCACGCCCGAGTGCACGGTGCCGACAAGGACGTCGACGTTGTCGCGCTTGATGAGCTTGTTGACGTTCTCGGTCGCCTTGGGCGGCGACGACTCGTCGTCGAGCTTGACGTACTCGATCTCGCGGCCGCCGAGCTTGCCGCCCTGCTCCTGCACATAGAGCTTGAAGCCGTTCTCGATCGCACTGCCGAGCGCCGCGTAGGTGCCCGAGTAGGGCAGCATGAGGCCGACCTTGATCGGGCCCGATGCCGATTGCGCCATGGCTGCCGGTGCGGAAGCGACGATTGCGAGCACGGCGGCGACGCTGAGGGTGGACTTGAGAAATCGCATGACGAAACTCCTGGATTCAGTGGTGGAGGATGAAGCGGGCCGACTCGCGGACGAGTACTGCGGGCTGATCGCGATGAGGCGAGTGTCCGCATTCCGCGATCTCGAGCAAGCGGGTTTTCGGCAATCGACGGGCAATGGCACGAATCTGCTCGATCGTGCCGTATTCGTCGTCGGTGCCCTGGACGGCGAACACCGGGCAGCGGATCGCCGCGATCTCGGCCTCGATGTTCCAGGCGGCGAAGGCGGGGTCGAGCCAGGCATCGTTCCAGCCGAAGAATGCCGAATCGGGATCGCCGTGGTAGCGGGCGAGTCCGGCCCGGAGGCCGCCGCGCTCGTAGGCGTCGCGCGCCTGCCGGATGCTCGCAAGCGAGACGGGCTCGATGAAGAGATGCGGCGCGACCGCGACGACGCCGGCGACGTCGTGGCGCGCGGCATGCAGCAGCGCGATCGAGGCGCCGTCGCTGTGGCCGAAGAGCCAGGGCCGCTCGATGCCGGTGGCGGCGAAGAGCGCCGGCAGCACCTCGTCGGCTTGCCGGTGCATGAAGTCGACCGCCCAGCGCTCGCTCGAGCTGCGCGGCGTCGACTGGCCGTAGCCCGGGCGGGAGAAGACGAGGCCGCGACGGCCGGCCTCGGCGCACAGCCTTTCGGGGAAGTCCTTCCACATCGCCAGCGAGCCCAGGCCTTCGTGCAGGAAGACGATCGGCGCCGTGGCCGCGCTGTCGCTGCCCACCCACGCGAATTCGACCGCGACCGGACGGCCGCGCCAGTCGATCCGGGCGAATCCCGTCGCGGGCGCAGCTGTTTCGTCCGGGCCTGCCGCGGCCGCCGCCGTTGCCTTCGCCTGGCTCACCCGGCCGCCTGTTCGCGCTCGCGCAGGCGAAAGCGCTGGATCTTGCCGGTCGCCGTCTTCGGCAGCTCGTCGACGAACTCGATCGAGCGCGGGTACTTGTAGGGGGCCAGCTTCTCCTTGACGAAGGCCTTCAGCTCGGCATCGCTCGCTGCCTGGCCCGGCTTCAGAACGACGAAGGCCTTGGTCTTCGTGAGGCCGTCGGCATCCTCGATGCCGATCACTGCCGACTCGAGCACCGCCGGGTGCTGCATCAGCGTCGCCTCGACCTCGAACGGCGAGACCCAGACGCCGCTCACCTTCAGCATGTCGTCGCTGCGCCCGGCGTAGGTGTAGTAGCCGTCGGCGTCGCGCGAGTACTTGTCGCCACTCCTGGTCCAGCCGCCCTGGAAGGTGGCGAGCGAGCGCTCGCGGTCGCCCCAGTACATGAGGGCCGCGCTCGGGCCGCGGATGAAGAGGTCGCCGACCTCGCCGTCGACCACCGGCTGGCCGTCGTCGCCGCGCAGCTCGAGCTCGTAGCCGTCGACCGGCTTGCCGGTGGTGCCGTAGCGCACGTCGCCGGGCCGGTTGGAGAGGAAGATGTGCAGCATCTCGGTCGAGCCGATGCCGTCGATGATCGAGCAGCCGTAGTGCGCCTCGAAGCGGCGCCCGATCTCGCCCGGCAGCGCTTCGCCGGCAGAGGAGCACATGCGCAGCGACACCTCGTGGCGCTTCGGCAGCGCCGGCGAGGCGAGCATGCCGGCGAAGCCGGTCGGCGCCCCGAAGAAGACGCTCGGGCGTGCCGCCGCGTCGGCCGCCGTCCAGCGCCTGAACACCGCGTCGGGCGTCGGTCGCTCGGCCATCAGGACGACGCTGGCGCCGACGCTGAGCGGGAACGTCAATGCGTTTCCGAGTCCGTAGGCGAAGTAGAGCTTGGCGGCGGAAAAGCAGACGTCTCGCTCGGTCAGGCCGAGCACCGGCTGCGCATACAGCTTCGCCGTCCACCAGAGGTTGGCGTGGGTGTGTACTGTGCCTTTCGGCCTCCCGGTCGAGCCCGAGGAGAAGAGCCAGAACGCAGCCTCGTCGCGGCCCGTCGCTGCCGGCTCAGCGAGCGGCGCCTGGGCCGCGATCAGCGATTCGAACTCGTGCCCGCCGTCCGGCAGGGGCGCTTGCGGCCGCGCCACGATCAAGTGGCGAACCTCGTGCGGCGCCTTCGCCAGCGCGGCGGTCAGCACCGGCACCAGATCGCCCGAAACGAAGGCGGCCTGGGCCCGGCTTTGCCGCAGCATATAGCCGTAGTCGTCGGCATTGAGCAGGGTATTGACAGCGACCGGCACGACGCCGGCGTACAGGCAACCGAGAAAGGCCACCGGCCATTCGTTGGCGTCGAGCATGAGCAACAGCACGCGTTCCTCGCGGCGCAGGCCGAGCGCAAGCAGCGCCGCAGCCAACTGCCGCGAGCGCGCCTCGAGCGCGCCGTAGGTGAGCGTGCCATGGTCGTCGCGGTAGGCCACCTTCGATGCCCGGCCGGCATTGAGCGCGAAGAGGTGGGCGGCGAGATTGAACGTCGCGGGTACGGTCATCGGTGTCTCCGTCGGCGCCGGCTTGGGCAGGCGGCCCGGCTCACGCTGCTGATGGGGAATGGGGTTCGCGGCGCCGGCTTAGGCATTATAATGCATCGCGATGGAACAGTCATTGCCTATCATGCCGGCGCCGTCCGGCGTGCCCGCCAAGCCGGCGGATGCTTCGGCGCCCGCCGGCAGGTCGCCTTTCCTCGCCGCCCTCGGCGAGCGGCTTCGCACGCTGCGCGCCCGCCGCGGCCTGACGCGCAAGGCGGTGGCACGGGCCTCGGGCGTCTCGGAGCGCCACCTGGCCAATCTCGAATACGGCACCGGCAACGCCTCGATCCTGGTCTTGCAGCAGGTGGCGACGGCGCTCGACTGCGCGCTCGCCGAGCTGGTCGGCGACGTGACCACGAGCTCGCCCGAGTGGCTGATGCTGCGCGAGCTTCTGGGCGGCCGCAGCGAGGCCAACCTGCGCCGGGCCCGCGCCGCGCTGGCCGCCCTCTTCGGCAGCGGCCGCGCCGATCCGGCACGCTCGCGCCGCCTCGCCCTCGTCGGCCTGCGCGGCGCAGGCAAGTCGACCCTGGGGGCCATGCTCGCCGAGGCTCTCGACGTCCCTTTCGTCGAGCTGAGCCGGGAGGTCGAGCGGGTCGCCGGCGCGAGCGTGCGCGAAATCCACGACTTGTACGGCACGGCCGCCTACCGGCGCTACGAGCGCCGTGCCCTCGACGAAACGATCGCCGCGCACGCCGAGGCGGTGATCGCGACGCCGGGCGGCATCGTCGCCGAGCCGGCCACGTTCAACCAGCTTCTCGCCCACTGCACGACGATCTGGCTGCAGGCCTCGCCGGAGGAGCACATGGGGCGCGTCATCGCCCAGGGCGACACCCGGCCGATGGCGGCCAGCCGAGAGGCGATGGACGACCTGCGCCGGATCCTGGCCGGGCGGGCGGCGTTCTACTCGAAAGCCGACGCCACCCTCGACACCAGCGGCCAGACGGCGACACAGAGCTTCGACGCGCTGGTGCGAACCGCCGCCGAGTTGAGTCACATGCATGAAAATGCATTTAGCCAATAGCTCATGCATTGTGATGCATGAAGCATCCAAGGAGTTTCCATGACCGACCCCGGGCCCCGCGTCGACTACCGCACCGACCCGTCGAGCTATCGCCACTGGAGGCTGGCTGTCGAAGGGACGCTCGCGACGTTGCACCTCGACATCGCCGAAGACGCGGGCATCCGCCCCGGCTACAAGCTGAAGCTGAACAGCTATGACCTCGGCGTCGACGTCGAGCTCGCCGATGCGCTGAACCGCATCCGTTTCGAGCATCCGCAGGTGCGCTCGGTGATCGTCACCAGCGCCAAGGATCGCGTCTTCTGCTCGGGCGCCAACATCTTCATGCTCGGCGTCTCGAGCCACGCCTGGAAGGTGAACTTCTGCAAGTTCACCAACGAGACGAGGAACGGGATCGAGGACACGTCGACCCATTCCGGCATCAAGTTCCTGGCCGCCGTGAACGGTTCCTGTGCAGGCGGCGGCTACGAGCTCGCCCTGGCCTGCGACGAGATCGTGCTGGTCGACGATCGCTCATCGTCCGTGTCGCTGCCCGAAGTCGCCTTGCTCGGCGTCCTGCCCGGCACCGGCGGCCTGACCCGCGTCACCGACAAGCGCAAGGTCCGGCACGACCTGGCCGACATCTTCTGCACCTCCGTCGAAGGCGTGCGCGGCCAGCGCGCCGTCGAGTGGCGACTCGTCGACGCGGTGGCCAAGCCGGCGCAGTTCGCCGCCGTCGTCCATGCGCGTGCCGCCAGGCTGGCCGAGGGCAGCCCGCGCCCGGCCGAGGCGAAAGGGGTGGCGCTCACGCGACTCGAACGCAACGACAGCGCTGACGGCGTGGGCTACGAGCATGTCGACGTGTCCATCGATCGCTCGAAGCGCACCGCCACGATCACCGTGAAGGCGCCGGTTGGCACCCAGCCGCAGGACGTCGGCGCGATCGAGGCTGCCGGCGCCGACTGGTGGCCGCTCGCCATGGCGCGCCAGCTCGACGACGCCATCCTTGGCCTGCGCACGAACGAGCTCGAGATCGGCACCTGGATCCTGAAGACCGAGGGCGACGCCGCCGCCGTGCTCGCCGTCGACCGGACGATGCTCGCGCACCGCGACCACTGGCTGGTGCGCGAGACGCTCGGCCTCCTGCGCCGCACCCTGGCCCGGCTCGACGTCTCCTCGCGCACGCTCTTCGCGCTGATCGAGCCCGGCTCGTGCTTCGCCGGCGTTCTCGCCGAGCTCGCCTTCGCCGCCGACCGCGCCTACATGATGGCGCTGCCTGACGAGCCGGAGCGCACGCCCCGGTTGCAGCTCGACGAGCTCAACTTCGGCGCGCTGCCGATGGTCAACGGGCAGTCGCGCCTGCAGCGCCGCTTTTACGAGGAAGAAGGCCCGCTCGCGGCGGCGCGCGCGGTGGCTGCCGACGCGGCGAGCGGCAGTACCGGCCAGGCGCTAGACGCCGACGCGGCGCTGGCGCTCGGCCTCGTCACTGCCGCGCCCGACGACATCGACTGGGACGACGAGATCCGCATCGCCCTCGAGGAGCGCGCCGCGATGAGCCCCGACGCGCTCACCGGCCTGGAAGCGAACCTGCGCTTCGCCGGCAAGGAGAACATGGCCACCCGCATCTTCGGCCGGCTCACCGCCTGGCAGAACTGGATCTTCCAGCGCCCGAACGCGGTCGGCCCGAAGGGCGCGCTCAAGGTCTACGGCACCGGCGAGAAGGCGGGCTTCGACTTCCATCGCGTCTGAACGACGCTCGAACGCAAGAACAAGGAAAGACAGCACCATGGCCATCGATTACTCGCAGAAGATCCCGAACAACGTCAACCTCGCCGACGACCGCACCCTGCAGCGTGCGCTCGAGCAGTGGCAGCCGAACTTCATCCACTGGTGGGACACCGTCGGCCCCGACGAGTCGACCGACCACGAGGTTTACCTGCGCACCGCCACCAGCGTCGATCCGGCTGGTTGGGCCCACTTCGACTACGTGAAGATGCGCGACTACCGCTGGGGCATCTTCCTCAACCCGGCCGATGCCGAGCGGCAGATCCAGTTCGGCGACCACACGGGCGAGAAGGCCTGGCAGGACGTGCCCGGCGAGCACCGCGCCAACCTGCGCCGCATCATCGTCACGCAGGGCGACACCGAGCCGGCGTCGGTCGAGCAGCAGCGCCACCTCGGGCTCACGGCGCCTTCGCTCTACGACCT
>JBBRFB010000160.1:0-6836 GCA_038225015.1 Burkholderiales bacterium | reverse complement strand
CTGCCGCGAAGGCGACAATCGAGCCATGCTGCCGCCCTTCGTCGCCAAGCTGTCGCCGCGCGCCGAGCTGCCAGCGCAGCTGCAGCTCCTGCCGCGGCCGATCGTCTTCACCAACGGCGTTTTCGACATCCTGCACCGGGGCCACGTCAGCTACCTCGCGCAGGCGCGCCTGCTCGGCGCGAGCCTGGTCGTCGGGCTCAACAGCGACAGCTCGGCACGGGCGCTCGGCAAGGCGCCGGACCGGCCGCTCAACGCCGAGGCCGACCGCGCCTGCGTGCTGGCCGCGCTCGAGAGCGTCAGCCTGGTGACCCTGTTCGACGAACCGACACCGGTCGCGCTGATGAAGATCGTCCGGCCCGACGTCTACGTGAAGGGCGGCGACTACGACATCGAGTCGCTTGACGAGACGGCACTGGTGCGCAGCTGGGGCGGTCGTGCCGAGCGGCTGCCGTTCGTCGAGGGCTACTCGACAACCTCGCTGGTGGCGCGCATCCGGCGCTGACGGGCCCTCGGGGAACGTTCAGGCGGCGGGTCGGTCGTCGGCGTCTGGGGGCCCGACGACGATTCGTTCGCGCCGCCGGCGCGCGGGAAAGACGATCTCGCGGCCGACCCACTGCCGAAACCGCACCGCCACCGGCGAGCGCTCCTTGCCGAGGTGCGCGAGCAGCGCCTCGTCGGCCAGATACGGCTCGGACGGCCGCCCGAGCAGCCTCCAACCCGCCGGGTAGGTGATCCGCAGGGCGCCATCGCTGGCGGTCGTGCCGACGACGGCGCGGACATCGGCGAGCCGCACCCAGCGCTGCCGGTCGTCGCCCTCGACGACGCGGACCGGCCGGCCCTTGAAGACGAAGTGGCGGCCTTCGAGCTCGTGCCAGGTGGCGCGCCGCATCTCGTGGCGAATCGCGCTGGCCAAGTCGATCAGCGGCCTCGCCAGCGCGACGCCGTAGAGCGCCAGCGTCAACGGCAGGCTGCTCGGCCCGGACGTGCGCCAGACCAGCCAGCTGATCGACAGGCAGAGCGCGAGCCGTATCGCGATCGTGCGGCAGGCGGCGATCACGGTCGACGGCGGTTGACGAGCCAGATGCCCGCCGCCACCGTGACCAGCGCCACCAGCAGCCGCGCCGTCACCGGCTCGGCGAGCAGGCCGGCACCGAGCATCAGGCCGAACAGCGGCGTCAGCATCGTGAACGAGGCCAGCCGCGTCGCCGGGTAGTGCCGGATCAGCCAGAACCAGAGCAGGTAGCTGGCGAAGGTGACGACGACGATCTGGAACGCCAGCGAGCTCCAAGCGAGCCGCGAGAGGTGAGCCGGCATCGGCGTCCCGACGACGGCGACGGCGGCGAACATCAGCGCGGCGGAAGCCGCGAGCTGGTAGAGCAGCACCTTCTCGGCCGAGGCACGGGTCAGCGCCGAGCCGCGGATGGCGAGCGTGGTCGCGCCCCAGAGCACGCCGGCGAGGATGCCGAGGCCATCGCCCAGCCATTGGCGCGGGCCGACGGCGGGCCGCGTGAACCCCTCGGAAAACGCCAGCGCCACGCCCGCGAAGGCGATCGCCAGGCCGCCGAGCTGCAGCGCGCCGAGTCGCTCGGCGCGCGTGATCAGCGGCATGCCGAGGGCGACGACGAAAGGCGCGGCGTAGATGAAGACGACCATTCGCGACGCGCTGGTGTACTGCAGGCCGACGAAGATGCAGGCGAATTCGGCGGCGAACAGAAGGCCGGCGACGATGCCGCCGGCCAGGGTCCCGTCGTGCTCGAACAGGGCGATGCCGCGCCATCGCGACCAGGCCCAGACCAGGGCGCCGCCGCCGGCCGAGCGGAGTGCCGCCTGCCAGAGGGGCGCAACCTCGGGCAGTGCTGCCTTGATGGCGACCTGGTTGAGGCCCCAGAGGAAGCAGCAGCCGACGAGCGAAGCGATCGCCAGCGTGTCGAGGTGGGTCTTTCGTTCGCTCATCGGCGCCGATGCTAGGGTCTGTTCACGCTATGGGAAACGAGGGCGCGTGGCCTCGGCCGGGTCTCGGCCGGCGCGTGCCCGCCAGCGGGCGCCGAGCTCGCTGGCCGCGGCCACGAGGACGCCGGCGACCAGGCCGCTGGCGTGGCCGAACGGCGCCACGGCGATGTCCCATGCCGCCGGGTGGATCACCGCCGCTCCCCAGGGCGATTCACCGATCACCTTGATCGCCGTGCCGGCGAGGAGCGCTGCCCCGATCGCCCGGCGCCGGCCCTGCGCCGCCACCGCGAGATGCAGGCCGACGATCGCCACTCCGGCGTGGAGGACGCCCGAGAGGCCGCCGTAGTGGAGGAGATCGGGGCGCGCGAGGAGGCCGAACTGCGTCAACGGCCAGGTGACCAGCCAGGCGAGCACGCTGCGTCGCGGCGCCCGGGCCACGAATCCGAGCGCGCCGACCACCACGCAGCCAGCCAGATTGGCAGCAAGATGCCAGGTGCTGAGGTGGACGAAGGCCGCGCTCCAGGCCCGCCACGGCTGGCGCCAGGCCAGTGCCGGCTGCCAGTCGAGCAGCGCCGCGTCGATCGAGCCGCCAGCTGCCGCAGCCGCGGCCAGTGCCAGCAGGGCGGCGACGGCGACCCAGGCGCGGCCCCCTGCCGCCGCCCCGGCAGCGTTCAATCGAACACCGTGCCCCAGAGCGCGAGGACGGCGTCGCGCGGGCCGGCCAGCACCTCCGGGGCCATCTGCGTCGGCCGCTCGTCGAGGCGGGCGCGGTGCTGGGCACGGCGCAGGTCGCGGTAGGCATCGGCGGCGGCCGCGCCGATGTTGTCGGGCAGCAGCCCGGCCTCCTGGGCGCGCCGGAGGAGGGCGATGTTGCCGACGTCGTCGAGCAGGTCGGCATGGCGCCCGCTCTCCGCGAGCACGAGGTACTGGACCGCGAACTCGACGTCCATCATGCCGCCGGGGCTGTGCTTGACGTCGAAAGCGCCTTCGGCGACCGGATGGGCGCCGCGCACCTTCTCGCGCATCGCCCGGACTTCCTGGCGCAGCGCCTCCCGGTCGCGCGGCGCCGCCAGCACCTGTCGTCGCACCGCCTCGAAGCGAGGGGCCACCTCGGCCAGCCCGGCGCACCAACGGGCCCGGCTGAGCGCCTGGTGCTCCCATGTCCAGGCGGTGTTGCTGCCGCGGCCGGTCTGGTAGTTCTCGTACGACTCGATCGACGTGACGAGCAACCCCGACTGGCCGTTCGGACGCAGCGCGGTGTCGATGTCGAACAGCTCGCCGGCGGCGGTGCGCATCGTCAGCCAGGCGATGAGCTTGCGAACGAAGGCGGCGTAGACCTCGGCGGCCTTGTCGGGATCGGTCTCGGGGTCGTCGTAGACGAAGACGATGTCGAGGTCGCCGCCGTAGCCGAGCTCCTTGCCGCCGAGCTTGCCGTAGGCGATGACGGCGACGCGGGGGTCGGCGCGATGCGCCTGCTTCAGGTGCTTCCAGGCCCAGCGCATCGTGCAGTCGAGCGTCGCGTCGGCGAGCGCCGAGAGGTCGTCGGCCACCTGCTCGACGGTGATGTGGCCCTCGACGTCGCGGACCAGGGTAAGGAAGACCTCGGCGTGATGGGCCCGCCGCAAGGTGTCGAGCAGCAGCTCCTCCTGGGCCTGGCTCGAACGTTCCCAGCCGGCGTGGCGCTCCTCGAGCTCGCGGACGTAGGCGACGGGGTCGAATCGCTCGCGCAGCGCGCGCTCGTCGGCGAGCTCGTCGATCACGCCGGGATGCATCATCAGGTAGCGCATCGGCCAGCGGGCCAGACCGAGCAGGCGCAACAGGCGGTTCTGCACCTCCGGCCGCTCGGCGAGCAGGGCGAGGTAGCTCTCCCGGCGCAGGAGCGGCTCGAGCCAGTCGATGAAGAGGACGGCGGCCGCCATGGTGCAGCGGCCGTCCTTGACGGCGTGCGCCGCCCGCGTCACCAGGCGGGCCAGGCGCAGCTTGCTCTCGTCGCGCAGCGACTGGATCTTCGGCAGCTCGCAGAGCGGGCGCACCCGTGCCGCCAGCTCTGCAGGAAGCTCCTCGAGGAAGGCGGCGCTGTCGACCGGTTGCGGCGGCGGGCCGCAGGTCCGGCAGGGTGCACCGCCGCCGGCGGGCGCCGAACGGCCGTCGTGGAGCAGCGCGTCGAACTCCGTCGCCACGACTTCGCGCGCCTCGCCGAGCCGGTCGAGCAGGGCGCAGGCGCCGTCGCCGTCGCCCAGGCTGCCGGCTATCCATGCCAGGTCGCCGTCATGGGTCGGCAGCACGTGGGTCTGCTGGTCGTCGAGGTACTGGATGCGGTGCTCGACCCGGCGCAGCAGCGTGTAGGCCTCGGCGAGGCGGGCCGCGCTGTCGCGCTTCATCAGGCCGCCCGCGACCAGCTTGTCGAGCGCCTTCAGCGTCGAGCGGGTGCGGATCTCGGGGTACTGGCCGCCACGCACGACGAGCAGCAGCTGGACGATGAACTCGATCTCGCGGATGCCGCCGCGCGACAGCTTGACGTCGTTGGCGCGCTCGGGACGGCCGGCGGCACGGCGCTGGGCATCGTCGCGGACTTTCGCGTGCAGCTGGCGCAGGCCCTCGAAGACGCCGTAGTCGAGGTAGCGCCGGTAGACGAAGGGCGTGACCAGCGAACGCAGCGCAAGGGCGCGACCGTCGAGGATGCTCGCCTGCGGCGCGACGACGCGGCTCTTCAGCCAGGCGAAACGCTCCCATTCGCGGCCGTGCGACTGCAGGTAGTCCTCGAGCATGGCCAGGCTGACAGCCGAAGGGCCGGAAGTGCCGTGCGGCCTGAGCGCGAGGTCGACGCGAAAGACGAAGCCGTCTTCGGTGACCTCGCCGATCAATCCGAAGAGCCCGCGCGCCACGTGCGCGAAATACTCGTGGGCGCTGACCGGGTCGGCGCCGTCGGTGCTTCCGTCTTCCTCGTACACGTACACGAGGTCGATGTCGGACGAGACGTTCAGCTCACGCGCGCCGAGCTTGCCCATCCCGACGATCCAGAAGTCGATGCGCTCTCCGGACTCGTTGCGCGGTGTGCCGTGGCGCGCGTCCTGGTCGGCTCGGGCCCGCGCCAGGGCGATGCCGAGCGTCACCTCGGCGAGCTCGGTCATGGCGAGCGTCACGTGAGCGAGCGTCGCGCCTGCCTCGACGTCAAGCACGGCGAGCCGCTCGAGCACGAGCTGCCGGGCCACGCGAAGGGCGCTCGCCAGGTCGCGGCCGTCGTCCCCGAGCCGGGCCACGAGCGCCTCGATCACGTCGCGCGTCGGCAGGCCGGGCGGGAGCAGGGCCAGCTCGTCGGGGTAGCGGCGGCGGATCCTCTGGACGAATCGGCTGTGTTCGGCGCGTGCTTCCGGCCGGCGCGGCGCGGTCGCTGCGGGTGTGAGCGTCACGCTGGCCGGCCCGGAACCCATCGCGTCGCCGAGGGTCTGTGCTAGATTGAAACCGACGGCGCGAGGCGTCGATGCTGCACGCGCCGTCCTTGCGAAAGCGCGCTGGCGCGTCGGCTGTCTGCCCGACCCCCTGGCTGCCGGCGGTACGCTCGCTTCATGTCGTTGATCCCATCCCCCGGTGACGCCGGCCTGCGGCCGCGAACCGTACCCATCATGCGGCGACGCCCGCTTCGCTGGCTGGCGCGGACGCTGATCGGTCTGGTGATCGGCGTCTGGGGTGTGCTGTTGATCGCGTGGCTGTCACTGCACTGGCTCATTCTGCCCCACATCGACGAGTGGCGCGTGCCTCTGGAAACGCGCGCCAGCGCGATGCTCGGCGCGCCGATCCGCGTCGGCGCGATCAGCGTGCGCTCGAGCGGATGGGTGCCGGCGATCGAGCTGCGCGACGTCGAGGTGCTCGATGCCGAGCGGCGCGTCGCGCTCAGACTGCCGCACGTGTTCGCGGCGCTGTCGCCGCGCTCGCTGCTCGCGCTCGACCTGCGCTTCGAGCAGTTGCTGGTCGACGGCGCCAGCCTCGACGTTCGTCGCGACGCCGCCGGTCACATTCGCGTCGCCGGGCTCGACTTCGGCAGCAGCGTGGCGGGCGGCGACGATGGCGGGCGCGTCGCCGACTGGTTCTTCAAGCAGCACGAGTTCGTCATTCGTGGCGGCAGCGTGCGCTGGATCGACGAGGTCCGCCAGGCGCCACCGCTGGTACTGGGCGACGTCGAGCTGGTCGTTCGCAATGGCCTGCGCGAGCATGCGGTGCGCTTCGACGCGACGCCGCCACCGGGGTGGGGCGATCGCTTCAGCGTGCGCGGCCGCTTCACCCAGCCGCTCCTGGCTCGGCGCGGCGACTGGCGGCGCTGGAGCGGTACCGCCTATGCGGAGCTGCCGCGTGCCGACGTGCATGCGCTGCGCCAGCACGTCGACCTGCCGTTCGAGCTGAGCGAGGGCGACGGTGCGCTGCGCGGCTGGTTCGACGTAGATGCCGGCCAGCCTCGCAGCGCCACCGTCGATCTCGCCCTGCGCGCTGTCACCCTGCGGCTCGACCCGAAGGTCGATCCGCTGTCGTTCGAGCAGGTCGAGGGCCGATTCAGCGTCGACAGGCGAGACGACCGCATCAGCGTCGCGGCGCGCCGGTTCGGATTCGTCACCGGCGATGGCGTCCGCTGGCCTCTCGGCAACGTCGACGTCGCCTGGCGCCAGCGCGAGGGCGGCGAAGTCAGCGGCGGCGAGCTCGATGCCGATCGGCTCGATCTCGGCGTCATCGCCGGCGTCGCGACCCGGCTGCCGCTCGGGGCGTCGCTGCGCGAGCTGCTCGCCGACGTCCGTCCGCAAGGCATCCTCACCGGCCTGGCGACCCGCTGGGAAGGCCCGCTCGATGCGCCCGAACGCTATCGCATCAAGGGCCTGCTCAGCGGCCTGACGCTCGAG
>JBBRFB010000159.1:0-7078 GCA_038225015.1 Burkholderiales bacterium | reverse complement strand
TCGACGACGACGTCCGGCTGCCGTGATGCGGAACGACGAGCACGTCGCTGCGCAAGGCGTCGGCATCGGCGGCCACCAGCGCCGCCTCCTGGGCGCGCTCGATGTCGCCCGTGAGCAGCGCGCTGCGGCCGGTGCCGGCGACGCGCAGCACGCACGACATGGCATTCGGCCTCAGCGGGCGGTCGTAGTCGGCGGGCGCCGGATGGAGAACCGTGAAGTCGACGCCGTCCCAGACCCAGTGCTGGCCGGCCATGCAGCGGCCGGCGTCGGGCCGGCCGTCGAGGGCGGCGTGGTCGGGCTCGAGCGAGCTGCTGATGGCCGCGACCCGGAGCGCACCGAGCACGGCGCGAGCGCCACCGACGTGGTCGCTGTCGCGATGGCTGAGCATCAGGAGGTCGATGTCGCCGTCGCCCCGGGCGCGCAGCAACGGCACGAGGACGCGCTGGCCGGCATCGCTCTCGCGCGAATACTGGGCGCCGGTGTCGAAAAGGAGCACATGGCCGCGAGTGCGGACGATGACGGCGGTGCCCTGGCCGACGTCGGCGGCGACGAGATCGAAGCTGCCCACCGGCGGCAGCTCGCGCGGCGGCACGAGCAGCGCCAGGACGAGCGGCGCGGCAAGCAGCCGGACGCGCCAGGGCAACGGCGAGACGACGAGGACGGCGCCGAGCAAGCCCGCCAGCCGCGCCCACACCGGCGCCACTGGTACGACCCAGACGGCCCCGGGGATCGAAGCCAGGAGGCGCAGCAGATCGTCGAGGCGGGCGACGACGACCGCGCCGAGCGACCACAGCGGCTCGGCCAGTACGCCGAGGAGCGCCAGCGGCGTGACGACGAGCGTCACCACCGGGATGGCGACCAGGTTGGCGAAGAACCCGACCAGGGACACCTGCTGGAAGAAGACCAGCGTCAGCGGCGCCAGGCCGACGGTGGCGATGACCTGCGTGCGCAGCACGCCGCCGCCAGCCGCGGCCAGACGATTCGACCAGCGCCGCCACGCCGGAGCCCCGCGCTGCGCCGCCGATGCCGCCGCGACGCCGACCGGCGCCGACATCATCAGCAGACCGACCGCCGTGAACGACAGCCAGAAGCCGGCCTGCATGAGGGCCCAGGGATCGATCGCCGTCACCACCGCCGCGGCCGCGAGCAGGACGAGAAGCCACGGCCAGCGCACGCCGCCGGCCTGCAGCAGCGTGACCGTGGCCAGCATCCAGACGGTGCGCTGCGAGGGCACGCCCCAGCCGGAGAAGAGGGCGTAGGCCGTCGCCGCCGCGACGCCGCCCCAGCGCGCCGCCAACGGCGCGGGCAGGACCAGCATCGCCCGGCTGCTCTGGCGCCAGAGGGCGCCGACACCCAGGCCGGCCAGCCACGCGAACATGGTGACATGCAGACCGCTGATCGACATCAGGTGGGCGATCCCGGTATTGCGGAACAGGTCCCAGTCGTCGCGCTCGATCGCGCCCTGGTCACCGACTGCGAGCGCTGCCAGCACGCCGGTGCTGCCGCGGTCGGCGACGGCGGCGACGATGGCGTCGCGCACGCGCTGGCGCGCGCGCTCGATCGGCGCACCCACCGCTTCGGCGAGCAGCGTCGGCGGTGGCGCGTCGCGCACGTAGCCGGTGGCGCGCACGCCGCGTTCGATCAGGGCGAGCTCGTAGTCGAAGCCGTGCGGATTCAGGTTCCCGTGCGGCTGCCGCAGCCGCACCGTGAAGCGCCAGCGCTGGCCGGCGCGCAGCTCGCGCCGCGGCTGCGGGGCCGCGGCGTCTTCGTGCGGACCGTCGTACCAGCCGAGGGCGAGGCTCCGCGGGATCGGGCCCTCGGGCTGCCAGCGCGACGATTCGTCGACGTCGAAGCGAAAGCGCACCCCGCTCGGGCCGCGCTGCGGCATCGTCGCGACGACGCCGTTCAGCACCAAATCGCGTCCTTCGAGCGCCGGCGAAAGACGATCGGCCAGGCGCAACGTCGCGCGCTCGCCCGAGACCGCGAATCCCGCCAGCAGCGCACCGAGCACGAGCAGGCTGACGCCACCGGCACGACGGCGCCAGACTACGCTGGCGACGATCGCCAACGCTCCGGCCGCGGCGAGCACGAGGTAGGTCGACCCGGACTCGAGCGCGGCCTCGCGCAGCTGGATCGCGATGCCCGCCAGCCAGGCCAGCAGCGTCGCGGCCAGGCGGGTGCCGGCAGACGGGGCAGACATCGTCGAATTGCGGCCGGCCGGGGCGGGCCGCTACACCGTCAGACCGCTCGATGCCGCGCGGCGCCACCGGCGGTGGAGTCGCGGCGCGCGGCGCTACCCATGGCCTACGCTTCGACGCGGTAGTGCAGCATCATGCAGTTGTCTTCGTGCTCGACGATGTGGCAGTGGTACACGAAGTCGCCGGTGTAGCCCGCCGGGTAGTGGACGAGCAGCTCGACCACCTCGTTCGACGGGATCGTGACCGTGTCCTGGCGGCCGATCCGGTCGAGATCGAGGTCGGACGGTGGCGTTTCCACGAACAGGCCGTCGGCACCCAGCCCCCAGCGTCGCAGGACGATGAAGTTCACGAGGTGGATGTGGAACGGATGCATGTCGGGCGAGCCGGCGTTGCCGTCCAGCGGCTGGCTGTTATTGACGTTGCCCACGTACCAGCGTTCGTAGGTGCCGGCCTTCGCGGTGATCGTCGCGGCGTGCAGCTCCGGGTACTTCTTGACCAGCGTGATGTCGGGGTTGAGCTCCTGGGCGAAGAAGCTGCGCCGGGCGAGCTTGTAGCCCTGCTGCGTCGCAGCGGGCCCGCCGACGGGCGGCGACGACGCCGTGACGAGATCGACCGCGAAGGGGAACTGCCAGTCGGAACCGCCCGCGTCGAGCTCGAAGATCTGGACATCGCCGAATCCCGAGATACCGTTGACGTTGCCTCCGACCTCGAGCCGGAGCGTGTTGCTGACGAGCAGGACGAGCCGGTTCGGCCCCACGGTCGCGCCGGGCAACGGGCCGAGCTGCGTGCCGTCCCAGACGAAGTCGTCTTCATCGGCAGCGCCGGCGAGGACGCTGTCGATGGCGGCTGCAGAAGGGCCGGGAAGCGGCGCACCGGTGCCGAGGTTCCAGCGGCCGACGATGGCCAGTGGGCCGGCGAGCGCGTCGTACAGCGTCTTGTCGCCGGCACTGAACTGCACGCTCGTCGGCGCCAGCACGGAATCCTCGAAGGTCGTGTAGATCGCCTCGACGGTCACGCTGTCGACGGCGAGCAGGTAGCGAAGCGACACGTTGACCAGGTGCAGCCGCGTCACCGAGGCCGGCACCGACGAGAGATCGACGACGACGTCGCGGCGCTGCGCCGTGGAGATCACCAGCGCATCGGTGTCCTGCAGGGGAACCGAGCGGCTGGCGAGGCCGCCGTCGGCGCCGATCAGACGCAGGCACTGCGTGTACCAGACGCGGCCGGTCCCGGTGGCGATGGCATCGGGATCGCACAGGGCCAGCGCATAGGTGCGCGCGTTCGAGAGATTGAGCAGGCGCACCCGCCACGCGCGCCGGGCCAGCATCTGCTCGGCCACCGGATGGCCATTGACGAAGATCGCGCTGCCCAGGAACTCCGGACGCCCGAAGGCGTCGTCGGAACCGGGGATGCGAACCAGCAACGGATCGTGCGGAATGCCGGCGTTGTAGTCGATGCCCATGCCGTCGGCGGTGAGAATCCTGTCCTGGACGACGCACAGGAGCTCCTGCGTCCGGCCGCCGACGAGCGCGAGGAGGGCGTCGTCGGCAGCGTCGCGAATGCAGTACGCGCCGGCAAGCCCGGCATGGACATGTCGGCCGACGCGATCCATCGCATGGTCGTGGTACCAGAGCATCGCGCCGCGCTGCGCGTTCGGGTAGTGCATCTGGTGGCTTTCCGAAAAGCCGTAGGGGTTGCCGGCGAAGCTGACCGGCGTCAGCGGCCAGCCGTCGGAATCGGGCTGCACGCGGGCCCCGTGCAGGTGCGCCGACAGTCCGACCGGGCCCTGCGTGATGACCCGCCCGCAGGTGCCGAGATCGAGCGGCACGTTGATCGGAGGCGAGGCGAGACGGGTCGGCTGGATCTCGGAATGACCGATCGTGTTGCGCCAGGTCACCGTGCAGGCGGCATCGCGGCGCACGTTGATGAACGGGCCGAGGACGTTGCCGAGAACGCCGTCCGCCGCAGTGACGCCGTCGGCGGCGTACACCCACGCGTTGGCCTGCGCCGGACTCTTGCCGACGACCCACTGCACCTGCCTCGCCTGGATCGACATGCCGAGCGTCGTCGGGCCCTCGATCACGGTGACCTCGGCAGCCGATACGGGCACGCTGACCGGCGTGGAGGCCGAGTCGCCCGAGCCGCCGCAGGCGACCAGCGTCATCGCCGTGCCCCCCGGAAGGAGCCCGAGCCCGAAGCCGCCGCACCAGTCGAAGAAGGTCCGCCGGGTCAGGCCGGCGCGCGGACCGCGGTCGCCGCTGTCCTTGCCTGCGTTGGAATTTGCCAAGGGACTCTCCGTTCAACCAAGGTCGAGCCTGCGAGTGTCGGGGCAGTCGCAGCAGAAGATCAAGCACCCCGACCGAGGGGCCGCGGGCGGCAACCGCGAAGTTTCACCGATGGCAGG
Organism: Burkholderiales bacterium; assembly: GCA_038225015.1. Taxonomy (GTDB): domain Bacteria; phylum Pseudomonadota; class Gammaproteobacteria; order Burkholderiales; family Burkholderiaceae_C; genus Schlegelella_A. The sequence continues at coordinate 2,476 of JBBRFB010000159.1, read as the reverse complement.
GGTGTACGATTTGCGCCCGACTGCCGCGACTGACCCCATGTCCTCGATCTACGACCGCCTGACCGACCTCGACATCTCCCTGCCACCGCTGGCCATCCCGGCCGGTGCCTACGTGCCCTTCGTTCGCAGCGGCAACCTCGTGTTCCTTTCCGGTCACATCGCCAAGCGCGACGGCAAGGCGTGGGTCGGGCAGCTCGGCCGCGACATGACCACCGCCACCGGGAAGAAGGCGGCGCGCGCCGTCGCGATCGACCTCCTCGGCACGCTGCACGCGGCCGTCGGCGATCTCGACAGGATCGAGCGCATCGTGCGCGTCACCAGCCTCGTCAACAGCGCCCCCGACTTCACCGAGCACCACCTCGTGACCAACGGCTGCTCGGAATTGTTCGGCGAGGTCTTCGCGGAAAAGGGCGCGCACGCGCGCAGTGCCTTCGGCGTCGCCCAGTTGCCGCTCGGCGCCTGCGTCGAGATCGAGCTGGTCGTCCAGGCCGCGGAGTGAACACCGGTGCGCAGCCCAGGCTAGCCCCGGCGCGCCGCGGCCCGGCGGCCACGACGCTGTTCGCGCTGGTCGCCTTCATCTCGTTCGCCGCGATCGCCGCGGCGCTCGTGTCGCAGCATCGCTTCGGCATGATGCCCTGTCCGTGGTGCGTGCTCCAGCGCCTGTTGTTTCTCAAGCTCGGCGTTCTCGCCTTCATCGGCCTCGCCTGGCGGAGCCTCTGGGGCACGCGCATCTGCGCTGTCCTGGCCATGCTCGTCGCCGGCACCGGCGCCGTGACGGCGCTGTGGCAGCATTTCGTCGCCTCGCGCTCGCAGTCGTGCAACCTGACGCTGGCCGACCGGCTGATGTCGATGACCGGACTCGACACCTGGCTGCCCGCGGTGTTCGAGGCAAAGGCGAGTTGCGCTGACGCCGCCGTCGACCTGTTCGGCGTGCCCTACCCCTTCTGGAGTCTGGCGCTCTTCCTGCTGGCCGGCGCCGCCATGCTCACGGCCCTGCTGCAGGCGCGGCGATAGGGCGAGCCGGCGGCGCCCGGCCCGGCCGCGCTCAGGCCGACCCGGCGGCGACGACCCGGGTCGCCTTGGGCATCGTGTCCTGTCGCCTTCCTTTGCGGGCGCGCCGGCCCTCGTAGGCCTGCAGCGCCGCACCGCGGACCACCTCGTCGCGCAGCTTGCCGCCGCGGCCGCTGCCGAGCACACGCAGCGAATCACCGAAGGCGGCGACGCTGACCAGGGCGTCTTTCTCGTCGAGATCGACGAGCGTCAGTCCGCGACCGCCGTTGCCCTGCACCTTGAGTTCGTCGAGGCCGAAGACGAGCAGCCGTCCGAGCAGCGTCAGGCAGGCGACACGCGACGAGGCGCCCTCGACGACGATCGACGGCGGCAGCGGCTTTTCCTCGCCCTCGAGAGCGAGGAAGGCCTTGCCGCCGCGCTGCCTGGCGACGAGGTCGCTGGCGTGCGCGATCAGCCCGAAGCCGCCGGTGCCGGCGAGAAGCAGGCGGGTCGACCCGGCGCCGGCGAAATAGTGCGCCGGCTGGCTGCCGGCTTCGAGGTCGATCAGCGACGTGATCGGCTGGCCGTCGCCGCGCCCGCTCGGCAAGGTGCTCACCGGCACCGAGTAGACGCGGCCGTTGCTGCCGAAGACGAGCAGGGCCTCGACGCTGCGGCAGGCGAACGTGCCGTAGAGCCCGTCGCCGGCCTTGAAGCCGAGTTGCCCCGGCTCGACCTCGTGCCCCTTCAGTGCGCGCACCCAACCCTTCAGGCTGACGACGACGGTCACCGGCTCGTCGACGACGCGGACTTCGGCGACGGCGCGGCGCTGCGCTTCGATCAGTGTGCGTCGATCGTCGCCATGCGCCTTGGCGTCGGCCTCGATCTCCCGGATCACGGTGCGCCTGAGCGTCGCCGGGCTGCCGAGGATATCTTCCAGGCGCCCGGCTTCGCCGCGCAGCGCCTGCAGCTCCTGCTCGATGCGCAGCGCTTCCAGCCGCGCCAGCTGGCGCAGCCGCAGGTCGAGAATGTCGTCGGCCTGGCGCTCGCTGAGGGCAAAACGGGCGACGAGCGCCGGCTTCGGCTCGTCGGCGCCGCGGATGATGGCGATCACCTCGTCGATGTTGAGGAGCACCAGCTGGCGGCCCTCGAGCACGTGGACGCGCTCGGCGACGCGGTCGAGGCGATGCCGCGAGCGGCGACGAACCGTCTCCAGCCGGAAGCGCACCCACTCGACGAGCAGGCGGGCGAGGCTCTTCTGCGTCGGCCGGCCATCGACGCCGACCATCGTCAGGTTGATCGGCGACGTGCCTTCGAGGCTGGTGTGCGCGAGCAACGTCGTCACCAGTTCGGCCTGCGGCGTCCGGCCCGTCTTCGGCTCGAAGACGAGGCGCACCGGCGCGTCGCGGGTCGACTCGTCGCGCACCGCGTCGAGCACCGCGAGCACCGCCGCGCGCAGCTGCAGCTGCTCGGCGGCCAGCGTCTTCTT
>JBBRFB010000158.1:0-7308 GCA_038225015.1 Burkholderiales bacterium | reverse complement strand
GGCGACGACGCGGCCGCCGGCGGCGCGCGTGCGCTCGATGGCTTCGGCGGTCGCGCGCGGCACCTCGTAGCGCTCGCTGTGCATCACGTGCTCGGCGACGACCTCGGCGCGCACCGGCTGGAACGTGCCGGCGCCGACGTGCAGCGTCACCGCGGTGCGCTCGACGCCGCGCGCCGCCAGCTCGGCGAGCAGCGCGTCGTCGAAGTGCAGCGCCGCCGTCGGCGCGGCGACGGCGCCAGGCACCGCGGCGAACACCGTCTGGTAGCGGGCTACGTCGTCGGCTCCGTCGGCGTGCTCGATATAGGGCGGCAGCGGCACGTGGCCGTGCTGCTCGAGCAATTCGTAGGGATCGGCCGGAAAGCGCAGCGCGAAAAGCGAACCGTCGCGGCCGGCGCGGCCGACGACCTCGGCATCGAAGGCGCCTGCGAAGCGGAGGGTCGAGCCGGCCTTCGGCGACTTGCTGGCCCGCAGCTGCGCCAGCACCGTGTGGTCCGACTCGACGCGCTCGACCAGCGCCTCGACGCGGCCGCCGCTCGCCTTGCTGCCGAGCAAGCGCGCCTTCACCACCCGGGTGTCGTTGACGACGAGCAGGTCGCCAGGGCGAAGCAGCGACGGCAGGTCGCGAAAGGCGCGATCCACCGGCTGCGGGCCACGGCCGTCGAGCAGCCGCGAGCCGCTCCGCTCGGCGGCCGGACGCTGGGCGATCAGCTCCGGCGGCAGCGCGAAGTCGAAGTCGTCGAGCAGCAGGCGATCGTTCGGCATCGAAGGGCAAAATTCTCCCATGCGCCCTTCTTCGCGTGCCCGCAAGGCGGCCGAGCCGAAACGCGAGGCGCCGACGCGGGAGCGCGCGCTCGCCAAGCTCGGCCTGGTGCGCGACATCGACCTCGCGCTGCACCTGCCGCTGCGCTACGAAGACGAGACCCGCATCGTGCCCATCGGCGAGCTGCGCGACGGCATCACCGCGCAGGTCGAGGCCGTGGTCAGCGAGTCGCGGGTCCAGTTCCGGCCGCGCCGCCAGCTCGTCGTCACGCTGAAGGACGCGAGCGGCGACCTCGTCCTTCGCTTCCTTCACTTCTACCCATCGCAGCAGAAGACGCTGGCCGCCGGCAAGCGGGTGCGCGCGCGCGGCGAGGCACGCGGCGGCTTCTTCGGCATGGAGATGGTCCACCCGGTGGTCAGGGTGGTCGGCACCGACACGCCGTTGCCCGAGGCGCTGACCCCCGTCTACCCGACCACGGCACAGCTGTCGCAATCGGTGCTGCGCCAGGCCGTCGAGACAGCCCTCGGGCGCGCCGACCTCGCCGAGCTGTTCGCGCCGGGGCTCGTGCCGGCGCACCTGCCGAGCCTGCGCGAGGCGCTCCTGCACCTGCACCGGCCGCGCCCCGGCGCCGAGGCGGCGGCGCTCGAGGACCGCAGCCATCCGGCCTGGCAGCGCCTGAAGTTCGACGAGCTGCTCGCCCAGCAGCTGTCGCAGCTCGAGGCCAAGCGCGAGCGCGAGCGGCAGCGGGCGCCACGCTTCGCCCGCCCCGCCGAGGGTTTGCCGGCCGCCCTGCTCGCGCAGCTGCCCTTCTCGCTGACGCCGGCGCAGCGCCGGGTCGCCGACGAGATCGCCGCCGATCTCGGCCGCGAGGTGCCCATGCACCGCCTGCTCCAGGGCGACGTCGGCTCCGGCAAGACGGTGGTCGCGGCACTCGCCGCCGCCGCCGTCATCGACGCCGGCTGGCAATGCGCGCTGATGGCGCCCACCGAGATCCTGGCCGAGCAGCATCTGCGGAAGCTGGTCGGCTGGCTGGCGCCGCTCGGCGTCACGCTCGCCTGGCTGAGCGGCAGCCGCAAGGGCAAGGCGCGCGACCGCCAGCTGGCCCAGATCGCCTCCGGCGAGGCCGCCCTCGTCGTCGGCACGCACGCGGTGATCGAGGACCAGGTCCGTTTCGCCCGGCTCGGCCTGGCCGTCATCGACGAGCAGCACCGCTTCGGCGTCGCCCAGCGGCTGGCCCTGCGCGCCAAGCTGCAGGCGCAGGCCGAGCCTGGCGAGGCAGCAACGTGCGCCGCCGCGAGCGCTCCAGCCGACGCCCCGCCTCCCGGCAACGCCACTCGGGAAGCCGGCGCCCTCGAGCCGCACATGCTGATGATGAGCGCGACGCCGATCCCGCGGACCCTGGCGATGACGCTGTTCGCCGACCTCGACGTCAGCACCATCGACGCCCTGCCGCCGGGCCGCACGCCGGTGGTCACCAAGCTCTTCGCCGACGGCCGCCGCGACGAGGTCGTCGCCCGCATCCGCGACGAGGCCGCCGCCGGCCGGCAGGTGTACTGGGTCTGCCCGCTGGTCGAAGCCTCGGCCGCCCTCGACCTGCAGAACGCGACCGCCACCCACGAGCATCTCGCCGCCGCACTGCCCGGGCACCGGGTCGGCCTGCTGCACGGCCGCATGGCGGCGGCCGACAAGGCGGCGACGATGGCTCTCTTCGCCGGCGGCCAGATCGCGGTGCTGGTGGCGACGACGGTGATCGAGGTCGGCGTCGACGTCGCCAATGCCTCGCTCATGGTCGTCGAGCACGCCGAGCGCTTCGGCCTGGCGCAGCTGCACCAGCTGCGCGGCCGTGTCGGCCGAGGCAGCGCCGCCAGCGTCTGCGTCCTGCTCTATTCGCCGCCGCTCTCCGACGCCGCCAAGGCACGCCTCAAGGCGATGATGGAGACGGCCGACGGCTTCGAGATCTCGCGCCGCGACCTGGCGATCCGCGGCCCCGGCGAATTCCTCGGCGCCCGGCAATCGGGTGCGGCGCTGCTGCGCTTCGCCGATCCCGAGGAAGACGAAGCGCTGCTGCACGCCGCACGCCGCCTCGCCGAGCGGCTGCTCGCCGACGACCGCGACGCGGCGCGCCGGCACGTCGAACGCTGGCTCGGCGGCCGCGCCGATTTCCTCAACGCCTGAGCGCGGACGAGGACGCGACCCTCGCCGGTCGTACCGCCGTACCATACGAGGCAGGGAACGCGAGGCAGGGAACGACCCGGCCCGCGCACGAGAGCGGGGCCGCCCGCCACGAGAGGAAACCGCCATGTCGCTGATCGAACGCGTTCAATCCATCCTCCTGCGGCCGAAGCAGACCTGGCCGGTCATCGCCGCCGAGCCAGCGGACGCCGCGTCCATCTACAGCCGCTACCTCGTCGTCCTCGCGGCGATTCCGGCGCTTGCCCGCTTCATCGGCTTTTCGCTCGTCGGCTTCGGCGTCGCCGGGGTCAGCATGCGCGTGCCGATCGTCAGCGGCCTCGTCTCGATGGTGCTCGGCTACGTCGTCTCGCTGCTCCTGGTCTACGTGATCGCGCTCATCGTCAACGCGCTCGCCCCGACGTTCGGCGGCACCAAGGACATGGTCGCCGCGCTGAAGCTCGTCGCCTACGGCTCCACCGCGGGCTTCCTGGGCGGCATCTTCAACCTCATTCCGGCGATCGGCGTGCTCGGCCTGCTGGCCGGGCTCTACTCGATCTACCTCATTTACACCGGCATCGCCGTCATGATGCGCTGCCCGCCGGAGAAGGCCGGCGCCTACACCGCCGTCGTCATCGTCTGCGCGGTCATCGTCAGCGTCATCCTGTTCGGCGTCATTGCCATGCTGTCGCCGACGTCGCCCCTGGGCCTGGCCGGCATGGGCGGTCTGGCGGCGAGCAACCGCGACAACATCACCGTCAAGACGCCCGACGGCGCCGCGGTCACGATCAACCCGTCGGCGATGTCCGACCTGGCCAAGCGCATGGAAGACGCCGGCAAGCGGATGGAGCAGGCGCAGAAGTCCGGAGACTCCGCTGCCGCCGGCAAGGCGATGGGCGAGATGATGGGCGCGCTCGCGGGCGGCAACGCGACGCCGATCGCATCTGGCGAACTGAAGGCCATGCTGCCCGAGTCGCTCGGCGACATGAAGCGCCACTCGATCGAGGCGCAGAGCGGCCAGGCCATGGGCATCGGCGGCTCGTCGGCGAAGGCGTCTTACGGCGAGGGCAATCGCACGGTCCACTTGTCTATCACCGACACCGGCGGCCTCGCCGGCCTGGCAGCGATGGCCGGCTGGGCAAACATGACGATGGACAAGGAGACCGACGGCAAGGTCGAGAAGGTCTACAAGGACGGCGCCCGCACCGTCCACGAGGAATACAGGAAGGACGGCAGCCGCGGCGAGATGACCGTCATCCTCGCCAACGGCGTGATCGTCGAGGCCGAAGGCAACCGGGTCGACATGCCGACCCTGAAGACGGTGCTCGCCGGCCTCGACCTCGGCAAGCTCGAAGCGATGAAGCGAGCGGCGAAGTAGCGCCAGCGCATGACGCTCACCGAGCTGCGCTACGCCGTCGCCGTCGCCCGCGAGAAGCATTTCGGGCGCGCCGCCGAGGCCTGCTCGGTGTCGCAGCCGACGCTGTCGGTGTCGATCAAGAAGCTCGAGGAAGAGCTCGACGTGCGCATCTTCGAGCGCGGCGCCAGCGAAGTGAGCGTGACGCCGCTCGGCGAGGAGATCGTGCGCCAGGCGCAGGCAGTGATCGAGGCCGCGGCCGAGATCAAGGAAACCGCCAAGCGCCGCAAGGACCCGCTCGTCGGGCCGCTGCGCCTCGGCATCATCTACACGATCGGACCCTACCTCCTGCCCGAGCTGGTGAAGCAGGTGATCGAGCGGGTGCCGCAGATGCCGCTGATGCTGCAGGAGAATTTCACCGCCCGGCTGCTCGAGCTGCTGCGCACCGGCGAGCTCGACTGCGCGATCATGGCCGAGCCGTTTCCCGACACCGGCCTGGCGATCGCGCCGCTCTACGACGAGCCGTTCGAGGTGGCCGTGCCGAAGAACCACCCGCTGGCCCGGCGCAAGTCGATCGCGGCCGAGGAGCTCAAGCAGGAGAAGATGCTGCTGCTCGGTACCGGGCACTGCTTCCGCGACCACGTGCTCGAGGTCTGCCCGGAGTACGCCCAGTTCACATCGACCGATGCCGAAGGCATGAGAAAGACATTCGAAGGCTCGTCGCTCGAGACGATCAAGTACATGGTGGCGTCGGGCATGGGCATCACCGTCGTGCCGCAGCTGTCGGTGCCCGACGAGCCGCAGGCGCACGTGGCCTACGTGCCGTTCGACAAGCCGGTGCCGACCCGCCGCGTCGTCCTCGCCTGGCGGCGCAGCTTCACCCGCTACGAGGCGATCGCGGCGCTGCGAAACGCCATCTACGCCTGCGAGCTGAAGGGCGTGCGCCGCTTGTCCTGAGCACGGCGTGGCGCAGCCCACGCTCCTATCGCCGGCCTAGCGAATTTTCATTGGCGGCGCAGGCGGGCCGGCGCTACGCTCTTCCTTTCGACAAGGAGTGACCATGGCCAAGGTATCGCGCAGCAGCAGCGCCCCGCGCATCAACATCGGCATCGGCGAAAAGGACCGCGCCGCCATCGTCGGCGGCCTGTCGAAGCTGCTCGCCGACACGTACACGCTCTACCTCACGACCCACAACTTCCACTGGAACGTGACCGGGCCGATGTTCAACACGCTGCACCTGATGTTCATGGCGCAGTACACCGAGCTGTGGAACGCCGTCGACCCGATCGCCGAGCGCATCCGCTCGCTCGGCCACCCGGCGCCCGGCTCCTACGCGCAGTTTGGAAAGCTCAGCTCGATCAAGGACGTGCCGGCGACGCCGCCGAAGGCACTCGAGATGGTGGCCATCCTCGTCGAAGGACACGAGGCGGTGGCGCGCACGGCGCGCACCATCTTTCCGGCGGCGGAAAAGGCCGGCGACGAGCCGACGGCCGACCTCCTCACCCAGCGCCTCGCGGTGCACGAGCAGTCCGCCTGGATGCTTCGCAGCCTGCTCGAATGAGGGGCTTGGCGCCACGCCCGGGCGTGGCGCTGCCGTAGCATGGCCGAACCATGCGCGTCGCCATCGTCACCTTCGACGGCTTCAACGAGATCGACTCGTTCGTCGCCCTCGGCCTCGTGAACCACCTCTCGGCGCAGGGCTGGAAGGCCGAGATCGCCGGCCCCGCGGCGCGACTGACGTCGATGAACGGGGTGACGATCGAGGCGCAGCAGCCACTCGAGTTCGCCAACGAGGCCGACGCCGTGCTCTTCGGCAGCGGTCTCTACACGCGGGCGATCGCTGCCGACGTCGGCCGCACCGGCTCGATGCTCGACCGGCTCCAGCTCGACCCGGTGCGCCAGCTGATCGGCGCCCAGTGCTCCGGCACCCTGTTGCTGGCCCGCCTGGGCCTGCTCGGCGACATGCCCGCCTGCACCGACGAGACGACGCGGCCCTGGCTGATGGAAGCCGGCGTCCGCGTGGAGGGATCGTCGTTCCACGCCCGCGGCCCGATCGCGACGGCCGGCGGCTGCCTGGCCTCGCAGTACCTGGCGGCCTGGCTGATGGTGCGCGGCGCCGGCGTCGAGCTCGCCAGCGCGGCGCTGCGTCGGGCAGCACCGGTCGGCGAGCAGGACGGCTACGTCGACCGCCTGCTCGACGTCGTCCGCCCGTTCATCGACGCGCCGGACTGACCGAGCCCTTCAGCCGGGCTCGTCGGTGTTCTTCGGCGAGACGCCTTCAGCCAGCAGGACAACGCGGTGCGCGAGTGCCGGCGCCGGCGCGAACCCGACGCCGATAATCGCCGCCTCCTATCACCTCCCGATCCGGCCGCCCGCGGCCCCGCCATGTCCGACCTCGCCTCCGAGGTGCGCCGCCGCCGCACCTTCGCCATCATTTCCCACCCCGACGCGGGCAAGACGACGCTGACGGAAAAGCTGCTGCTGTTCTCGGGCGCGATCCAGATCGCCGGCTCGGTGAAGGCGAGGAAGGCTTCGCGCCACGCCACCTCCGACTGGATGGAGATCGAGAAGCAGCGCGGCATCTCGGTCGCCTCGTCGGTGATGCAGATGGAGTACCGCGGCACGGTCATCAACCTGCTCGACACGCCGGGCCACCAGGACTTCTCCGAAGACACCTACCGCGTGCTCACCGCAGTCGACGCGGCGCTGATGGTGATCGATGCGGCCAACGGCGTCGAGCCGCAGACGCGGCGGCTGCTGCAGGTGTGCCGGGCCCGCAACACGCCGATCCTGACCTTCGTCAACAAGATGGACCGCGAGGTGCAGGAGCCGCTCGTCCTCATGGACGAGATCGAGCGCGAGCTCGGCATGGAAGTCGTTCCCTTCACCTGGCCGGTCGGCATGGGCAAGCGCTTCCACGGCGTGATGGACCTGCGCGAGAAGCAGATGCGCGTGTTCAAGGCCGGCCAGGACCGCGACCGCGAAAGCGGCAGCGGCGACGAGATCCTCGCCGGGCTCGACAACC
>JBBRFB010000157.1:0-7425 GCA_038225015.1 Burkholderiales bacterium | reverse complement strand
GATGAGCGTCGGGTAGCCGTGGAAGGCGAAGACGATCGGCCGGTCGACCGTGAAGATGGCGTCGAACTCGTCGTCGCCGAGGCCGTGCGGGTGCTCCGAGCCCGGCTGCAGCTTCATCAGGTCGACGACGTTGACGACGCGGATCCGCAGCTCGGGAAAGTGTCCGCGCAGGAATTCGACGGCGGCGAGCGTCTCGAGCGTTGGCACGTCGCCGCAGCACGCCATGACGACGTCGGGCTCGCCGCCGTCGTCGTTGCTCGCCCACCGCCAGACGCCGAGGCCGGCCGCGCAGTGCAGGCACGCCGCGTCCATGTCGAGCCATTGCGGCGACGGTTGCTTGCCGGCGACGACGACGTTGACGTAGTTGCGGCTGCGCAGGCAGTGGTCGGTGACCGAGAGCAGTGTGTTCGCATCGGGCGGCAGGTAGACGCGCACGACCTCGGCCTTCTTGTTGACGACGTGGTCGATGAAGCCCGGATCCTGGTGGCTGAAGCCGTTGTGGTCCTGGCGCCAGACGTGCGACGTCAGCAGATAGTTGAGCGAGGCGATCGGTCGCCGCCACGGGATCTGCCGGCACACCTTCAGCCACTTCGCGTGCTGGTTGAACATCGAGTCGATGATGTGGATGAAGGCCTCGTAGCACGAGAAGAAGCCGTGCCGGCCGGTCAGCAGGTAGCCCTCGAGCCAGCCTTCGCACTGGTGCTCGCTCAGCATTTCCATGACCCGGCCGTCGGGCGCGACGTGATCGTCGCCGGGCTCGACGAGCGCCGTGGAGCAGCGGTCGGTCACCTCGAAGACCGCGGTCCAGCGATTCGACGCCGTCTCGTCGGGGCTGAAGACGCGGAAGTTGTGGCCATTGCCGACCATGACGTCGCGGATGAAGCGGCCCTGCACGCGTGTCGCCTCGGCATCGGCGGCACCGGGGGCCGGCACCTCGACCGCGTAGGCGCGGAAGTCGGGCAGGACGAGGTCACGCAGGAGCAGGCCGCCATTGGCGTGCGGGTTGGCGCTCATGCGCCGCTCGCCGGTGGGCGCCAGCGCCGCGATCTCCTCGCGCAGGCGCCCGCTGGCGTCGAACAGCTCCTCGGGCCGGTAGCTCCGCATCCATTCGGCGAGGATCTCGACGTGCCCGGGCTTGTCCATATCGCCCATCGGCACCTGGTGGGCGCGAAACGTGCCCTCGACCGGCTTGCCGTCGACGACTTTCGGCCCGGTCCAGCCCTTGGGCGAACGCAGCACGATCATCGGCCAGCGCGGGCGCTCGGCCGAGCCGGTCGCGCGGGCATGCTTCTGGATGGCACCGATCTGCGCCACCGCCTCGTCGAGCGCGGCGGCCATCCGCTGGTGCATGGCCTCGGGCTCGTGGCCCTCGACGAAGATCGGCGTGTAGCCATAGCCGCGCATCAGGCTGTCGAGCTCCTCGTGCGTGATGCGCGCGAGGACGGTCGGCCCGGCGATCTTGTAGCCGTTCAGATGCAGGATGGGCAGCACCGCGCCGTCGCGCACCGGGTCGAGGAACTTGTTCGAATGCCAGGCGGTGGCGAGCGGCCCGGTCTCGGCCTCGCCGTCGCCGACGACGCAGGCGACCAGCAGGTCGGGGTTGTCGAACACGGCGCCGAAGGCGTGCGCCAGCGAGTAGCCGAGCTCGCCGCCTTCGTGGATCGAGCCCGGCGTCTCGGCGGCGACGTGGCTCGGAATGCCGCCAGGGAAAGAGAACTGCTCGAACAGCCGACGCAGGCCCGCCTCGCTGCGGTCGATGTGCGGATAGACCTCGCTGTAGGTGCCTTCGAGGTAGGTGTTGGCCACCACGCCCGGGCCGCCGTGCCCGGGGCCGGCAATGAAGATTGCGTTCAGGCCGTGCGCCTTGATGACGCGGTTCATGTGTACGTAGACGAAGTTGAGGCCCGGCGTCGTGCCCCAGTGGCCGAGCAGGCGCGGCTTGATGTCGGCGCGCGTGAGGGGCCGCTTCAGCAGCGGGTTGTCGCGCAGGTAGATCTGGCCCACCGACAGGTAGTTGGCGGCGCGCCACCAGGCGTCGAGGGTCGCCAGCGCTTGCGGCGCGAGGGGCGTGTTCGTCGTCATGTCTGCAGTACTTTCAGCGTCTCGTCGGCAATGACCTGTTCTTCGTCGGTCGGAATCACGAGCACGGCGACGCGGCTCGACGGCGCCTGCATCAGCTCGGCATGGCGGGCGTTGGCCGCGGCGTCGATCTCGACGCCGAGCCAGCCGAGCCGGCCGCAGATGGCGGCCCGCATGGCGGCGTCGTGCTCGCCGATGCCGGCGGTGAAGACGATCGCGTCGAGGCCGCCGACGGTGCAGGCCAGGCGCGAGATCTCGCCGGCGGTGCGCAGGGCGAACAGGTCGAGCGCCTGCCGCGCCGCCGTGCCGCCGTCGCTCTCGAGCGTACGCATGTCGGCACTGATGCCGGAGACGCCGAGCAGGCCCGAGCGGTGGTAGAGGAGGTCTTCGACTTCCTTGACGGACATCCGGCGCTTCTCGATCAGGTAGAGCACGACGCCGGGATCGAGCGTGCCCGGCCGCGTCGCCATCGGCAGGCCATCGAGCGTCGAAAAGCCCATGCTCGTGTCGACGCTCCTGCCCCCAAACATGGCGCAGGCGCTGGCGCCGCTGCCGAGGTGAGCGACGACGACGCGGCCGGCGGCGAGCGCCGGCTGCCGGCGCTCGAGCGCGCCGGCGATGTACGCATACGAGAGGCCGTGAAAGCCGTAGCGGCGGATGCCCTCGTCGTGCATCGCCCGCGGCAACGCGAAGCGGCTGGCCAGGTCGTCCTGCGTGGCGTGGAACGCGGTGTCGAACGACGCCGTCTGCGCCAGCTGCGGCCGCAGGCGGCGCAGTGCCCTGATCATCGACAGGCTCTCCGGCTGATGCAGCGGCGCCATCGGCGTCAGCGCGTCGATCGCGGCCAGGGTGTCGTCATCGATCCGCACCGGCCCGTGGAAGCGCATGCCGCCATGGACGACGCGGTGGCCGACGGCGCGCAGCCCGTTGAGGTCGAAGTGCCCCGTTAGCGCCGCCAGCATGGCCTCGAGAAGCGCCGGCTGATCGCCGGGCATGGCGTCGATCGCCGCCTCGCTGCGCTCGCCGCCGGCCTCGAGGCGCAGGACCAGCGTCCTGGGATGCAGGTCGACCGCGCCGCGGCCGACGGCCCGGGCGGAGCCGGCCTCGGCGTCGAACAGGCCGACCTTGACCGAGGACGAGCCGGCGTTGAGTGCGAGGAGGGCAGGCCTTGCCTGGATCGGCATCGGCTAGCGACCTGGCGGCGACCGATGCCGGAAAACTTCCAGCGGGTGAGCCGGAAGTGGCCTGACCTCGGCGAGCCTCGGAACGAAGGGCATCGCGCAAGCCTAACGCACATGCGGCGCCGGCACGGCACCGCCGGATCGGCGCCGGATCGACGCCGGCACATCGCTCCGCCGCGACAGCGTCGTCGTGCTACTGCAGACGACTCAGCTGCCAGCGTCGCGGGGTCAGGCCGATCGGCACGCTGCGCGAATGGCTTGCCGGCTTGCCGTTCGTCATGGGCCGGGCCACGCGCCGGCTGCGACCCACATCCCCGAAACGACGAGCACCGCGCCGATGGCCCGGTCGAAGTGCAAGCGCACCGGGAGGAGTTTTTCGCCGAGCACGAGCAGCATGAACACGGCCATCCAGCCGAGGCTCATCGCGCCCACCACGAACATGACCGCCATCAGGGCCCAGCAGCAGGCGACGCAGTAGCCGCCGTGCTGCAAGCCGAGCACGAAGGCGCCGGCGGCGCCGTCTCGCCACTTGGCCATGAAGAACGCGAGCGGCGTCCGGCACTTCGCCAGGCAGGCGTTCTTGAGCGGCGTCCACTGGTAGATCCCCGCGGCGAGCAGGATGCCAGAGCTCAGGAGCGCATTCGTGCTGCGAGCCATCGGATCGAGCAGCAAGGCCCGCGTCAGGCCCCACTGCGCGAGGGCGGCGGCAATGGCGAAGGCAACCCAGGAGGCCGCATAGCCGGCGACATAGAGCGCGGTGGCCGTGTTGCTCCCGCCGGCGGCGCGCCGTGCCTCCAGGGTCGAGAACATCGAGGCCGACGGTGCGACCGTTGGCAGCATCATCGCCATCATCATCACGGCCCACATCGCGAAGGCAAGGGCGAGGGCGTGCGCGTCGGCGCCGCCCATGGCCATGCCCGCATGGGCCGACACGACACCGCCCATCGCCACCATGCCCCCGCCCATCCGCCCGAGGTAGAGCCAGCTCAGGGCGACGATCGCCGCCATGCCGAGCCAAACCGGCGCACGGCGAGTCCCGACAGCGGTCCTCAGGATCGAGGCAGCGCGCATCGGGCTACTCCGAGCGATAGGCAAAGCCGGACATCAGGCCGCTGCGCCCGGAAAACTTCCACTTCCATCCGTGATCCGAGTAGGTCGTGTCGCTGGAGCGCGCCACCGTCGCCGCCTTGCCGGGCGCGATGCAGAGCGGGTGGCCCTCGATGGTGATCGGCTCGCCGCCCTGGCCCTCGAGCGCCTCGATCGACGCCTCGGCGACCTTCGGAATCGACAGGCTGCTCTTGCGGCCGTCGGCGTGGTAATGCATCGGCACGTTCGCCGCGCCCACCATCTCGCCGATGAAGGACGCCAGAACGGCCGGGTGGCCGCCCGCCTTGCCGCCGAAGATCGCGTGCAGGGCATCGTTCTGCGCCGGGCTCGCCTTGTCGTCGAAATAGGCGGCGACCTTCCATTTTGTCGCCACCATGGTGCCGGGCGCGTGCACGGCCAGCGCCACGTTCAGGCCGTCGAGCGTCGTGTCGCCGAAGCGGCCCTTGTCGATATGCCAGGCGACGAGCGCGGTGCACTCTCCTTCGGTGGGCGGGCTGGTGAAGATGCACGGGCACGCGGCCTCGCAGTTGCAGGCTTCGAAATAGGTTCCATCGAGATTCCATGAGGTCATGAGGTTCTCCTGAAGAGGTAGATGGGCTGCAAGTCGCACGGCGCCGGCAGGCCGGTCGGCCGATTCGCCCATACTCGGGCACAGGCGTGTGCATCGGCGTTTGAACGGCAGTGGAAGTGGGCATCGGTGAATACCCGGTGCGGCCGTCTCAGGGGCGGGCGCCTGCATGCGCCGGTTCATTTGCGAAAGGCCATGGCCATCACCGCGCGACCGCTTTTTCTTCGCCTGCTCGGTTCGACCGCCCTGCTCTGCGAGGGCGTGCCTCGCACCCTGCCCAAGTCGCGCAAGACGCGGGCGTTGCTGGCCTATCTCGCCATCGAGGCGCGCCCGGTTCGACGCGACGCGCTGTGCGAGCTGCTGTGGGAATCGGCCGCCGACCCGCGGGCCGCCCTGCGCTGGAGTCTCAGCAAGCTGCGCCCGCTGCTCGACACCCCGCGCGGCCAGGCGCTGCGGGCTGACGCGCACTCGATCGCCCTCGACCCGGAGCTGGTCGCCGTCGATGCGCTGGAGGCCAAGGCCCTGCTCGAGCAGCCGTCCGTCACGGCCACCGATGCCTGCCTTGGCGCCATGGAAGAAGCGCTCGCGGCCGGTTACCCGCCCGACCTCGACCTTGCCGCCGGCGACGGCTACCAGCTCTGGCTCGGTGGCGAGCGAGAGACCCTGCGGCGCGTGCATCGCCGGGTCCTCGATGAGCAGAGCGCCCGCGCCGGCAGCCCCGACGCCGCCCTGGCCGCGGCGCGCAAGCGCGTCGCCCTCGATCCCCTCGATACGGAGGCGAACGCGCGGCTCCTGGCACGCTCGGTCGAAGTCGACGGCCACGGCCGCGCCCGCGCCGCCCTCGAGGGCATGCGCGCGCGCTACCGCGCCGAGGGCCTCTCCGACCATGCGCTGGTGGCGAGCTGGCGCGGCATCGACCCGAGCGCCGCGCTCGAGCTTCCCGACAAGCCCTCGGTCGCGGTACTCGGCTTCGCCGATCTCGGCGGCCACGAGGGCGGCCCGGTGCTCGCCGAGGGCCTGGCCGCCGACCTGACACTCACGCTCGGGCGCCTGCGCGGCCTCTTCGTGACGGCTCGCGCCTCGTCGGCGCGCTTTTCGGCAAGGCCTGACGACCTGCCCCATGCCGGGCGGATGCTCGGCGTGCGCTATGTCGTGCACGGCACGACGCAGCGGCTCGACCGCCGCGTGCGCATCAACGTCACGCTGGCCGACGCGCAGCGCAGCGAGGTTCTGTGGAGCGAGCACTTCGATCGCCCGCTCGGCGACCTGTTCGCGGTACAGGACGACGTCTCGGCCGCTATCGCCTCGGCCATCGAGCCCGAGATCGAGCGCGCCGAGGGCGACCGGGCGCGCCTGAAGGCAGCCGAGGACCTCAGCGCCTGGGAGTGCTACCACCGGGCGATGTGGCACTGCTTTCACTTCACCGCGCCGCACACCGAGCAGGCGCACCAGTTGCTGCTGCGCGCCCTGTCCCTCGACGCGGGCTTCGCACGCGCCCACGCCGGCCTGTCGTTCACCCACTACTCGCGGGCGTTTCTCGACGCCGTGCCGGCGCCCGATGCGGAGATCGACTTGGCGCTCACGCATGGGCAGCAGAGTGTCGAGCTCGACCCTCGCGACGCCATGGGACACTGGACGCTCGGCCGCGCGCTCTTTCTCGCGCGCGAGCACGACCAGGCGCTGCAGTCCGTCGGCCGATCCCTTGTCGCCAACCCGAATTTCGCCCAAGGGCACTACGCCCTGGGCTTCATCCGCGCTCACGCAGGCACGCCCTCGCAGGCGCTGCCTGCGCTCGCGGCCGCCGAGCGCCTGAGCCCGTTCGACCCCCTCCTCTTCGCGATGGAAGGCTCGCGGGCGATCTCGCTGGCGATCGAAGGCCAGTACGACGAGGCGGCTGCCTGGAGCGTGCGCGCCACGCGCGAGCCGAACGCCCACTTCCACATGCAGGCGGTCGCCGCCGCCTGCCTGGCACTGGCAGGGCGCCGGGCCGAGGCGCAGGCCTACGCGCGGCGCGCCTGCAGCGACCACCCGGGCTATTCGGTGCGGGTGTTCGAGCGCAGCTTTCCACACAAGCTGGCGCCGCATCGGGCGCTGCTGGCGCAAGCGTTGCGAAGCGCGGGCATTCCCGACGGCAACGCCTGACCGCGCCCGCGTCGCCACGTCGCGCCGCCACATCGCCACCGGAAGCACCCATGAGCCATGGAATCACCGCTGCCATTCCTGCCACGCTGATTCCCGGCGACGGCATCGGCCCCGAAGTCGTCGAGGCCACCGTGCAGTTGCTCGACGCGCTGGCTCGCCCTTCGCCTGGGACGTTCGCCAGGCCGGCACGGCCGGCGCTGGCGACCCGCTTCCGTCGGCCACCCCGGCCAGCATCCGGAAGCGCAAGCTCGCGCTGAAGGAGCCGCTGACGACACCCATCGGCGGCGGGTTCAGGTCGTCCAACGTTCGCCTGCGCGAGGAGTTCGAGCTCTTCGCCAACGTGCGGCC
>JBBRFB010000156.1:0-7443 GCA_038225015.1 Burkholderiales bacterium | reverse complement strand
CCACCACCACGCCTTCACCGGGTTGATCGTGCCGCGGTCGAGCTTGTCGTCGAGGGCGGCCAGGGCTCGCGCGCTTTGCGGGACGTTCATCGCCAGCCAGCGAAAGCCGCTCTCCGCGAACAGGCCTTCCAGGTTCCAGGGGCAGGTCTTCATGCAGCGCCCGCACATGCCGCCGGCGGCATTGGTGATGCGATAGCGCGCGCACTTCTCGGCGTCGCTCTTCCAGATCTCGTAGCCGTTGTACATGAGCTTCGGCCCGGCGGTGATCGCTCCCGACGGACATTCGCGGGCGCACTTGTTGCAGCCCTCGCAGAAGGTCTGCAGGCCGAAGTCGATCGGCCGGTCGGCCGTCATCGGCATGTCGGTGGTCACGGTGCCGCTCTTCAGCCGCGGCCCGAGGAAGGGGTTGAGGATGACCTCGCCGATCCGGCTCACTTCGCCGAGGCCGGAGAGCAGCAGCAAGGGCGGTTGCAGCACGTCGCCGTCGAGCACCGAATGCACCCGCGCCGACCAGCCGAGGCGGCGGATCTGCTCGCCGAGAATGCCGCCGAGCATCGAGAAGCGCAGGTAGGCGCGCATGCTCTGCGCCACCGAGATCCAGTCGTCGCCGCTGGCGCCTTCCATCGTCTCGTGCCCCTGGTCGAGCAGCAGGTTGACGCCGTTGGCGTGGTAGGCCGGCATCGGGTGGCCGCCGGCGTCGTGCGAGTAGTACGCCCATTCCGGCACGGCGCAGAGGCCGACCGCGTCGACGCCGAGGTAGTAGGCGGCGGCTTTCAGGTTGTCGGCGTTCCGTGCCGGGTCGAGCGTGCCCGGCGAGACCAGGGCGCGCGCTTCGCCGAACTGCAGCAGCAGCAGCGCCCCGAGCGCGCGCCTCGCACAGGCGCCGATGGGGCTCTTCATCACGTAGTGGGCGTTCTTCGCATCGGCCTGGACGGTCTTGCCAAGGTCGCCGAAGAGGGCGCGGGCGAAGAAGTCGGCGCGCTTGGGAAAGCGCGGCACCCGGTCGTGGTCGATGAAGGTGGTCGGCTGGTCGCGCCGCGTCAGCGTCTCGAACGGGAAGGCGCCGAGGCGGAACTCGCGCGTCGCGTAGGCCTCGCGGTTGAAGGCGCTCTTCAGCGTGCCCTTGCCCAGCCACCAGGCGGGCCCGTGCGAACGCCAGCGCCGCTGCGCTGCGGCGGGGGCGAGCGGGCGGTCGGCCGCCATGGGGAAGGTGGTGGTCACGGCGGCCAGTCCGAAGCGGCGGCCGACGAACGGGTTCGTTCCGTCGGCGTGGGCGAGGCCGAGGGCTGTGGCGAGCCGGCCGAGGTCGACGTCGCTGCAGGTCGCACTGTGCGCGCGGCCTTCGTGGCCGAGCATGCGCAGGTAGGTCGAGAGGAGCACCGCGGTCTGCGCAGCGAGCACCGCGGCGCGTTGCGCCTGCGTGCCGACGATCCAGTCGCAGCCCGGCTCGCCGGGCCGCGGATCGCGCGGGTACTCGACCAGGATCGCGATGGCATGGGTGTGGTGGGCGATCGGCCCGTGCACCGCGCGCGCCGACTCGAGCACGTCGGCGAGGATCATGTCCATGCCGGCGGCGAAGCTCCTCGGCTGGCTCGCCTCGAGCTCCGCGCCGAGTGCCGCGACCTGCGGGTTGCGGATCGGCTCGGCGAGCAGCGCCGCCGCCGGCAGCGTGCCGGTCGCCATCATCGACGCGTCGAAGTAGTAGCCGGCGGCCTTCAGGTGCCGGGCCCGCTCGCCGGCATCTGCGGGCACCTCGGCCGCCTCGGCGTTGACGGCGCCGTCGCGAACGAGGTCGAACATCGCGATGAAGCGGGTCATCGCGTGCGCGAGCGACTGCGGGTCCGGATCGTCGAACGAGAGCGGCTGCATCGGCGCCACGAGGGTGAGGTCGGCTGCCGCGTCCTGGCGGGTCAGGCGTTCGAGCGGGTAGGGGCCGAGGTCGACCGGGCGGTCGCGGTAGGAGAAGAAGCGCACCGGCCCATGCTAGCCGGCGCGCGGAGACGACGCGTTCGGGCCGCCGGCGTTCAGTGCGATGCGGCGGGTGATGCCGGGTCGGGCCCTGCCAGCGCGTTGCCGAGCGCCAGCAGGCCGGCGCGGTAGCGGGCGAGCACCTGGGCGGGCATCTCGCCCGGGCGGGGCTCTTCGCTCAGTGGCCGCCACAGGGCCGGCGCGATGCCGGCCAGCGTGGCGTGGCGGCGGATGAGTCGCGCCGGCGGCAGGGCGTGCTCGCCCGCGCTGCCTTCGACGCGCGCCGACTCGAGGCCGAGCTGGGCGCCGAGGAGGAAGAGCTCGCGGTGAAGCGGCGAGACGTCGCGCTCGACGACGCCGGCCAGGCCGTTCTCGTCGTCCTCGTAGCGCCGGCCCAGATCGGTGAATTCCTGCAGGGTTCGTACCGGTAGCGGTTCGATCGCCTGCAATCCGAGCAGCGCGCCTTGCGCGCGGGCGATGGAGAGGTGCGGCCGGGCGACGACCTCGGCCCGTGCGCGCACCGCCGGCGCCGACATCGCGTAGGACCCGGTGAACTCGTTCGCGAAGCCGAGCTCGTAGCCGAGCCGAACGGCGGCGAGGCGGTGGCCCGGCGGCAGACGCTGCAGCGCGTCGCGCGAGGCCGCATCGATCGCTGCCGCATCGCGCGCGAGCGACGGCTCGTCGCGGTCGATGAGTCCGGCGCGCTGGAGTCGCTCCTGGGTGGCGAAGGTGCTGAACAGCACCCGCTCGAGGCGGGCCAGGGCGACGAACGCCAGCGCAATGGCCAGCGTGTACGCGAGCACGCGCCAGATCTCGTTCCACACGGGAGCAGCGGCGGGCATGGTCATCGAGCAGTTCGGCGCTATCGTAGCCGCGACAGCCACGGAGGTTCGCGTGCTCGGCGGTCAACTCGCATTCCATCTCCTGAACGTGCTGCTGCTGACGCTCGTCGTCGCGCCGATCGTGCTCTGGCGCTATCGGCGCGCGGTGCTCGCCGGCATGCAGGGCGGCTCCGGTGCGGTGCTGCCGGTGCCGCCGGTGAAGGCCCGGGGACCCGAGCCGGCAGCGCCGGCTGCGCCGACGCAGGCGCTGCCCCAGCCCGCGGCCTGGGAGCGCCGGCATCGCCGCCGTGTCTTCGTTGCCGTGCTGGCCGCCATTGCCGTTCCGGCGCTGCTGATGGCGGCCCTGGCACTTCGCCTTTCCGGCTATGCGCTGACGCCCACCTTCCTGCTCCTGAAGGCCGGCATCGCCTGCAGCATCGCCGTGCCGATCTTCGCCGTTCTCACGGCGACGAGCTTCTGGCGCGCCGTGCGGATCTGGCTCGTGGCCCTGGCCGCGCTCGGCGTCGCCGTCATCCTGATGTCGATGCTGCAGAGGCTGGCGCGCGGCGCGACGCCGGGTCTCGATCAGCTGATGAACTTCGTTGTCGTCTTCCGGCTCGCGGCGCTGGACCTGTGGCTGCCGATCCTGCTCGGCGTCGCGATCGGTGCCAAGCGCGTGCGCGGCGTCGCGCCGCTCGTCTTCTCCGGCCTGCTGGTGTTCGGACTGGCACCCTTTCTCGGCGCCCAGCTGACTCAATGGCTGACGAGCACCGAGGTCGGCGCGACGTGGGTGTTGACGGCCGCCGGGCTGGAGACGGGATTTTTCCTCATCGCTCTGCCGGCCGGCCTGCTTGCGTGGTGGCGCCTGAAGCGGCTCGCGCGCGACTTCGAGGCGAAGCGATTTTCCGAGGCACAACTGCTCGCCCGCACATGGTGGCTGCTGATGGTCACCTCGCAGGCCGTCCAGCTGATCAGCCTGCATCCGGCGCCGGCGTCGGTGGTCACGACCCTGGCCCTGAGCACGTTCGCCTACCTGCTCTTTCCGCCGTCGCTCGCGCTCGCGCTGCGCCTGGCCAGGGGCACCGTGGCGCGGCCCGCGGCCCGAACGCTGCTGCTCCTGCGCGTGTTCGGCAACACCGCGCATACCGAATCCCTGTTCGACCGCGTCGCTTCGCGCTGGCAGCTGATCGGCCCGGTGACGATGATCGTTGCCCCGGACGTCGCCGCGCGCACCGTCGACCCCGGCGACTTCCTGCGCTTCGCGTCGGGCCGGATGGCCGCGGCCTTCGTCAACTCGCAGGCCGATCTCGAGCAGCGGCTGGCGGCGTTCGACAGCCAGCCCGACCCCGACGGACGCTTTCGGGTCGGCGAGTTCTGCTGTCGCGACACCACCTGGCAGGCCACCGTCGTCGCACTGATCGATCGTGCCGACGCCGTGCTCATGGACCTGCGCGGCTTTGCCGCCGGTCGGCTCGGCTGCGCGTTCGAGCTGCACCAGCTGGCGGCGCGGCTGCGGCCGGCGCAGGTCGTTCTCATCGTCGATGCCAGTACCGACCGCGCGCTGCTCGGGCGCGCCGCGCCGGCGCCCACGGCCGGCGCGATGACGATCGTCGAGGTCGAGCGCGGCAACGCCGGTCAGATCGATGCGTCGTTCGCCGCCTTGTTGAACGCATCGCGGTGAGCGACCGCGCGTTCTGACAACCTGTTTTTTCGCGGTCGAGACGCTAGGCGGGATAGTTCAGCGCCAGCCCCGGCACCGGCCAGTCGTCGATGGCGACGAGGCGCCCCGATCCCGACAGCGTCACGAACGTCGTGCGCCGGTCGCGGCCGCCGAAGCACAGGTTGGTGGTGAAGCGATCGGGCAGCGGCACGTGGCTCGCGCTGTGGCCATCGGGGGCGATGACGGTGATGCCGCCGTGAATCAGTGTCGCGACGCAGATGTTGCCGAAGGCGTCGAGCGCCATCGAGTCGAAGCGCTGCCAGTGGCCGCCGGGCGACGCCGCGATCAGCCGGCCGCCGTGTGGCGACGGCCAGTCGTCCTTCCTGACCTGGCCAGGGCCGGTGACGTCGAACGCCCAGAGGCGCGCGCCTTCGGTCTCGGCGTAGTAGAGGGTCGCGCCGTCGGGCGACAGGCCGATGCCGTTCGGCGTCATCACCGGACGCGCGATGACATGCGCGGCGCCGCCGTCGCTGCGGCCGTAGAAGACGCCGCCGCGGTCGAGCTCGGTCGGCCGGACCTTGCCGAGGTCGGTGAAATAGAAGCCACCGTGGGCGTCGAAGACGATGTCGTTCGGCCCGCGCAGGCCGAGGCCGTCGACGGTGTCGACCAGGCGTTCGAAGCGCCCGGTGGCGAGATCGACGCGTTCGACGCGGCCACCCGAGTAGTCGTCGGCCTGGCCGACGGGGCGATGGCAGCCGTCGACTTCTGTCGTCCAGCGAAAGCCGCCGTTGTTGCAGACGTAGACGGCGCCGTCGGGGCCGATGGCGGCACCGTTCGGGCCGCCGCCGAGGTCGGCGACCACGTGCACGGTGCCGTCCGGGCGAACCCGGGTCAGCGTGCCACGGGCGATCTCGACCAGGAGCACCGAGCCGTCGTCGAGGGCGATCGGGCCCTCCGGGAACTGCAGGCCGCTGGCCAGTTCTCTGATCTTCATGGGCACCTCCAGGCATGGGATTTGCACTGACGCGGGGCATGGAGCGCGCGCGATCGCCGCATCGCGTGCATGGTTATTCAGCGTTGACTGTGCTACGGTGACCGCACGAATGACGAGTGATCAAGACGCATATTTCTTCCGCGAAGGCACGCATTCGCGGATGTACGACAGGATGGGTTGCCACCTCAAGAAGGGTGGGGCGTCATTCGCGGTGTGGGCGCCCAACGCCGCCCAAGTGTCGGTGATCGGCGACTGGAACGGCTGGGACGCCGCGGCGAATCCGCTTGCGGCCAGCGCCGACGGCTCCGGCGTCTGGAGCGCCGACGTCGCGGGCGTCGCGCGCGGCGATGTCTACAAGTACCGCATCGTGTCCCGCGAGGGCGGCTTCGTGGCCGACAAGGCCGATCCGTTCGCCTTCGCCGCCGAGCTGCCGCCGGCCACCGGCTCGCGCGCGTGGTCGCTCGAGCACGAGTGGGGCGACGGCGACTGGATGGCCACCCGCGCAGCCAGGAATGCGCTCGATGCGCCGATGTCCATCTACGAGGTGCATCTCGGCTCGTGGCGGCGCAAGGACGACCGCTTCCTCGACTATCGCGAGCTGGGCCGGGCACTGGCCGACTACGTGACCCAGCTCGGCTTCACGCACGTCGAGCTGATGCCCGTCACCGAGCACCCGTTCTACGGGTCGTGGGGCTACCAGACGACGGGCTACTTCGCGCCGACGGCGCGTTACGGCACGCCGCAGGACTTCATGGCCCTGGTCGATCACCTGCACCAGCGCGGCATCGGCGTGCTGCTCGACTGGGTGCCGTCGCACTTCCCGACCGACGCCCACGGGCTGGCCTTCTTCGACGGCACGCACCTCTACGAGCATGCCGATCCGCGCCAGGGCTTTCACCCCGAGTGGAACTCGGCCATCTTCAACTACGGCCGCAACGAGGTGCGCAGCTTCCTCACCTCGTCGGGGATGTTCTGGCTCGACAAGTACCACGTCGACGGCCTGCGCGTCGACGCCGTGGCATCGATGCTCTACCTCGACTACGCGAGGAAGCACGGCGAGTGGATCCCGAACCGGCACGGCGGCCGCGAGAACCTCGACGCGGTGGAGTTCCTGCAGCGCTTCAACGAGGCCGCCTACCGCGACCACCCCGACACGGTGACGATCGCCGAGGAGTCGACGGCCTGGCCGATGGTGTCGAGGCCGACCTCGATGGGTGGCCTCGGCTTCGGCATGAAGTGGAACATGGGCTGGATGCACGACACGCTCGCCTACATGAAGGAAGACCCGCTGCATCGCCGGCATCACCACAACATGCTGACGTTCTCGCTGGTCTACGCCTTCAACGAGAACTTCGTCCTGCCGTTCTCGCATGACGAGGTCGTGCACGGCAAGGGCTCGCTGGTCGGCAAGATGCCGGGCGACGAATGGCAGCAGTTCGCCAACCTGCGCGCCCTCTACGGCCTGATGTGGGCGCACCCGGGCAAGAAGCTGCTCTTCATGGGTTGCGAGTTCGGGCAGCGGCGCGAATGGACGCACGAGGGCGAGCTCGAATGGTGGGTCACCGAGATGCCCTCGCACGGCGGCGTGCAGCGCTTCGTCGCCGACCTGAACCGCCTCTACCGCGCCGAGCCGGCGCTGTACGAGCGCGACTTCAGCCATGAAGGCTTCGACTGGATCGTCGGCGGCGACGCGGCGCAAAGCGTCGTCGTCTTCCTCCGCCGCGCCGCCGATTCCGCCGACGTCCTGCTCGTCGCTGCCAACCTGACGCCGGTGCCGAGACAGAACTACGTCGTCGGCGTGCCTGCCGCCGGGCTCTGGCGCGAGGTGCTCAACAGCGATGCGAAGCTTTACGGCGGCGGCGGCTGGGGCAACCTCGGTGGTGCGCGCTCGGCGCCGGTGCCGGCGCACGGCCGGCCGCATTCGCTCACCCTCACCTTGCCGGCGCTGTCGACGCTGGTCTTCAAGCTCGAAAGCCATGGCGCGAAAGACTGAAGCCAGG
>JBBRFB010000155.1:0-7495 GCA_038225015.1 Burkholderiales bacterium | reverse complement strand
AACGTCGACGGCGCGCCCCCGAGCGAGAAGGTGCAATTGGTGACCGCGGTCCCGACGACTTGCTGCGGCATCACGTCCTCCGCTTGCCGCCGGGCGCCGCCGTGGGCGCGGCCGCACCGCGGCCACCCGGCGCCTGCTGGCGCCCGACGTGCTCGTCGTAGGCAGTCAGGAAGCCACGGCTGAACAGCTGCCGGAACGCGGCGCCGGTGTCTTCGCGGAGGCGGGGCTGGAGGGCGACGAACGCCTCCCACAACTGGGCGTTGCGGCTGGTCGGCAGCAGGCTTCGCAAGAGCGAGCCGTCGCCGAGCTGGACCGCGAGCGTGGCCGGGTCGACGCGCTGCAAGGCGTCTTCCAGCGCGGCCTGCACGCCGGCGACGAGGTCGAACTGCTGGCGACGCAGATCGTCGTGGGCCTGGCGCATGGCCGGGCCCGCAGCGAGGCAGCCCCGGGCGGGCGGCGCAAGCAGCTGGCGCAACGCGACTTCGACATCGGGTGAAAACCGGAGCGGGTTGTCGCTCCTGGTCGATGCCGCCGCACCGGCGCCGAGGCCGCGCTTGGCCGGCGCAGGAGCGTTCAGCAGGGCCATGGTGCCGCGCACGGCCTCGTTCAGCATCTGGCCGATCGCCTCCATCACCGCGGGCGTCAACGCCGGCAGCTCGAGCGAGGGGGCATCGAGACCGCGCCGGAATGCGTCCAGCAAGGCATCGCTGTCGGCGGCCCGGCCGGGTGGCAGCGGACGGACCGGCGCCGGGCTGGCGGCGGCCAGTGGTGGGGCCGCGGTGGCCGGCGGCGGCGCGGCCGCAGGCACCGCGACGGGAGCCGGCTGCACCTTGGCATGGATGACGGTGGCGTCACCGGACGCCGGCATCGCGGGCGCTGCCCGGGGCGGCGTCGCGCGGGGCGGCGCGGCCGCCTTGATCACCGTCGGCGGAATGAAAGGCCGGTTCAGGTCGGACAGCTGATCGGCCTCGGTGGCGGCGCTGGCCCTCGGCGCACTGCCGAGCGAACGCAGCGGGTCGACGTCGGCGGCCATGTTGGGCTGCGCCATCGGCGCATCCAGCGGCGAGTCGGCAAGCGGGTCGCCACCGCCGGAAGGGCCGAGACCGAACAGCTGGTCGAGCGAGCTCGGCGCGGCCGAAGGCACGCTCAGATCGGGGATGAGGGACTCCGGCGCGGCGCCGCCGGTCTCGAGCCCGAGGGCGTCGCGCTGTCGCGGCGCCGGGCCGGCGACGCCCGGCGGCTGGGCCGCGAACGGGTCCCAGTCGACCGGAATGCCGCCGGCCGCAGGCGCCGGAACAGAGACGGGCGCTCGCGACGAGGCCGCCGCGCCAGGACGCGCCAGCGGGTCGGGCGGCGGCCGTCCCGGGGCGGGCGCGGCCGGCGCCGGCCCGAACAGGCCCGAGAACGGATCGCTGGCCACGGCCGCTGCCGCCCCACCCGCCTCGACGCGCAACTCGTAGCCGCAGATGCCGAGACGGTCGCCCGGCGCCATCGGCGCCTCGCGGCCGCTGGCGAGGACCCGGCCGTTGAGGCTGATCGGATTGCTGCCCCGATCGACCACGGCGAACGCGCCGTTGCGGTAGAGCACCTGGGCAGCGACGCGCGACACCATGCGCTCGGGGTCGGGCAGGACGAGCTGGTTGCTCTCGGCCCGGCCGATCGAGCCGCCGAGCTCGTCGAAGTGAGCCTGCAGCGTGCCGTCGGCCGGTGCGTCGTTGAAGGCGACGACGGTGAGCGTGATCACGGGAAGCAGCCTTTCATCTCAAGACGTAGAAGCGGCCTTCGACCAGGGAGACCTTCAGCGGCAGCGCCAGGGTGTCGCCCGCCTCGTCGGGCACGGTGGTCAGGGCGGTGCGGCCACCCCCACCGAGGCATTCCAGCAGGCGGCCCCCTGCCAGCGGGCGCAGCTGCATTTCCGCCGGCAGCACGGGCTGCCACACCAGGCGCGACGCAGCATACATCTGCTCCAGCCATTCGCGCAGCCGAGCTGTCTCCGCTTCGGGGCTGCGCTGATAGGCCAGGGCGAGCTCCTCGGTGCGCAGGCGCGTCGCCGTGAGAAAGCTGTCGGTCTGCCCGCGCGCGAGGTCGCGGGACAGGCCGCTGACGAAGGCGTGGGCCTGCTGCGTGACCGCCGCGCTCGGGCTGACGACCGGTGCGTCGAGCCAGCGCCAGCGCGGGAAGTGGATCGGCAGATCGGCTTCCTGCGTCCGCCGCACCGGCAGGGTGAGTGCCTCGCCGGCGGCGCACGCCCACTCGAGCCGCGCCAGCGTGCGCGCCTCGGTCTCATCGATGGCGCTGCCCAGCCGCGGAAGGAGCAGATGCAGCTGCGCCGTCATCGCATGAGTGGCCATCTCCGTCGGTGCCGCTGCCGGGTCGGGCAACACCAGCAGCTCGATCCGGTTCATCCCGGTCAGCGCCGCTTCGTGCGCCGGAACGACCATCTGCGGCGCCTGCGGGGTGACGCGCGCCATCGGCAGGCCGTTGAACCAGGCCTCGGCAACGCAGCCGCGACCGACGAGCTTGATCACCATCAGGCGTTCCATCAGGCCTGGCTCCAGTCGACCAGGGTCTGCGCCGGCAGCAGCGGCTGCTGCAGCACCTGCACGCCGAGCAGCGGATCCGAGACGCGCAGCGGCACGACGACGGGTTCGACCTGGAGACGAACGAACCAGCGCAGGCCCGGGCCGTCGGGCCGCTGCTCGAGGCCGACCGCGCCGGTGATCGCGCCCCGCACCGGCCCGCAGGCGCCGAGCACGGCGAGCCCGGCATCGGCGAGCGGCTGCACGGAGAGCACAAAACGCTGGTCCACTGCCACCCGCACCTGGCCGGCGACGGTGAACAGCGCCGCGTCGTCGGGCCCCCGTTTCCAGGCCAGGGCCAGGCTCTCGCTGCCCTCGGTCGACAGCTCCAGGAACGATCGCGAGCCGGCCCGCGCCAACGCGCCGGTGAAGCGCAGCGCGAGTCGGCAGGCGACGAGGTCGAACAGGCCCTCGAGGCGCATGTACGGCGGCACGGCGATCCCCTGCGGCCGTTCGGCCCAGCCCCAGGTGATGCCGGCGCTGCCGACGAGCAAGGCCGCGTCGACCCGCAGCTTGCCGTCGACGACGCCGCTCTCGCGCTCCCAGGCCGTGAGCAGGCGCGCCATGCCTTGCTGGAGCTGGGTGTCGAGCGCCTCGAAGCCGTTCGCCCAGGCCGACGAATCGACCACGTCGCCGTCGACCTCGCGCCGGCAGCGCGCCGCAACGATCGGCGGTGGCGGCTCGGCGGGAAGCTGCCAGGCCAGCGACGACTCGCGGCGCCAGGCGATCAGGTGCTGCGAGGCGTCGTGCGCAGCGAGCAAGGTCGAGAGCTCGCCGACGGGCGCACCGCGCGCGCGCAGGCCGCAGCCCGCCACCGTCAGCTCCGAGAACCCGGGCGAGTCTTCCTCGCCGATATGCGGCAGGGCTGCGCCTTCGGCTGCGGCGGCGGGGGAGTGAACGACGAACGACGTGTCGCTCGCCATGTCGCCGCGGACCGACCGCTGCCCCGACGGCTCGAGGCACTGCAGCAACGGATGCAGCAGCGGATCGCAGCGGTGCTCGGCCTTGACCCGCACCCGCAACCTGGCGGCCGCGTCGGCGGAGGGCGGCCGACTCAGCAAGGTGAGTTGATCGGGGAGCCGGGGCGCGGCGTCGGCCAGCGGGTCGTGCACCAGCATCACGCTCGTCGCCTGCGGCGCGCAGCCCTCGCGTCGCCACGCGCCGCCTTGGGCGGTGTAGTGCTGACGCCAGTCGACGTCGACCAGGCGCAGCTCGACGGCGTCGACGTCGCAGGCGTCGCCGAGGCGGATGCGCTCGCGCGGCAGCAGGCTCGCCAGCGTGCCGCCCCCGGCGAGTTGCTCGTCGAGCAGCCGCAGCGCCTCGACGAAGTCGGCTGCAGCGGGCTGGCCGGCCTGCACGGCGCCGCCGCGCAGCTGCTCGAGCACGCGGACGCAGAGCTGGTAGGCCTTCGCACCCTGGCTGCGCCGGCCGTCGTTGAGGATCGCGGCTGCCCAGGCCTGGCGGGCTTCGAAGTCGGCCCCGCATGCGACCCAGGCGGCCAGGAAG
Organism: Burkholderiales bacterium; assembly: GCA_038225015.1. Taxonomy (GTDB): domain Bacteria; phylum Pseudomonadota; class Gammaproteobacteria; order Burkholderiales; family Burkholderiaceae_C; genus Schlegelella_A. The sequence goes on along the minus strand of JBBRFB010000155.1, from coordinate 3,410 downwards.
CGGGCCACGCACAGCATGTGGGCCAGGCCGTAGGTGGATGCGCGCAGCGCCCCGTGCGCGACGAAGTCGTCCCAGCGCGCGCCGAGACGCTCGCGAACCCCGGGAAACGCCGCCGCCAGCGCCTCGCCGATGCGATGCAGATCGCGTTGCCGCTGCAGCGCCGACAGCCGCGCGACCTGCTCCGGACTCAGCAGCCACATGGTGTCGCGACCCTCACGCGACGCCGCCGGTCTGGCGCATCAGCCGGCCCGCGCTCACCGACCAGCGCGTCCAGCGGTCGGCGTTCATCGTCACCAGGACGTCGAAGCCCGCGTAGACGCGATGCAGCTGCTCGGGCGCCGCCACCGGCAGCAGCGCCTCCATCACCGCAGGGTCCATCCAGTCGACGCGGATCGCCTGGCCATTGGGCATCTGCCCCTTGCAGAGCGCCCGACCATGCGTGCGCATCGCCAGGAAGGAAAGGCGGCTCTGTGCGACGGCGCCCCAGCCCTCGACGCTCGGGGCCACCTCGCCGAGCAGCCAGTCGGTGAACGCCGATTCGCGCTTCAGGGTGACGAGCACCGGCGCGGCAGCGCGCTCGGCGGCGTCGAGCTCGCCCGTCCACAGCCCGTCCCAGTCGTCGACACCGCCTTGGGCGAGGCGCTCGCGCAGGCCCGGCACCTTCGCTGCCACCAGAAGCGCGTAGACGTGCTGACGCGAGTCGGACCAGAGCGATTCGCGCTGCTGGGCCAGCGAGAGCGTGGGCGAAGGCGACGGTTCGGCGGCCGGCATCGTCAGGGCAAGGGATCGCTCTTGTGGACGATCTGGGCCGGGGCCTGCGGCGCCGTGGGGCTGGCCTTGGCGGCGCTGCTGGCGCTGCCGCCCGAACCCCCGGAGTTGTTCTTCACGATCGGGCCGACGATCGACACGCCGGAGGGATCGAGAACGATGAAGGAGCCGCCGACCTTGATCGTCAGCGACATGCCGCCGTCGATGACGACGCCGGTGGCGGCCTTGATGTGAACGGCGCCAGCCGAGCTGATCGTCAGCGAGCCGCCGGCATCGACGTCCATGGCAGCGCCCGAGGTGACCGCCATCGCGCCGCCGCTCTTGACGTCGAGGGCGGCGCCGACCTTGACGCCCATGGCGCCCTCGACCGCCAGGTTCAGGTCGCCGAGCACCTTGGCGCTCGCATCGGTGCCGATCTCGAGGCTGGCGGCCTTGCCGATCTTCATGTCGAACGCCTCGCCGACCGAGGCGGTGTGGTTCTTGCCGATCTCGACCTGCTGGTTGCGGCCGACTTCGTCGGTGGCGTCGTGCTTGACGTAGCGGTGGAAGTCTTTCTCGGCCTGAAGCCAGACGTACTCGCTGCCCGTCTTGTCGTCGAAGCGGAGCTCGTTGAAGTTGTCGGCGCCGCCGCCGCTGCTCGAGCGCGAGCGGATGCCGCTCACGGTGGCCTGCGCCGGCAGCGCGTAGGCCGGCTTGTTGTCGCCGTTGTAGACGCTGCCGGTGATCAGCGGCCGATCGGGGTTGCCCTCGAGGAAGCTCACCACCACCTCGTCACCGATCCGCGGCGTCGTGATCACGCCGTAGTTCTTGCTCGCCCAGGGCGTGGCGACGCGGATGTAGCAGGTGCTTTGCTCGTTCTTCGGCGACGCCCTTGCCCAGCGGAACCAGACCTTGACGCGGCCGAGGCGGTCGACGTGGATCTCGTCGCCCGATGGGCCGACGACGAGCGCCGTCTGCGGCCCGCGAACGATCGATTTCGGCGTCAGCGCCTCGCTGGCGAAGGGCGCCGCGCCCGGGACCAGCTGCAGCTTGACGCGAAAGCCGAAGCCACGCTCGGACTGGGTCGCCTCCTCGTCGCCGAAGTCGGCTTCGAGGTCGACCCCGGTCACGAGATAGTTGCCCGCATAGTGCGGATGATCGGCGAAGGCGAGCGTCATGCCGGCGCCGACCGAGCGGCAGGGCGTCGTCGCCGTCGCGACCAGGTGCTTCGTCTCGAAACGCCGCACTTCGAGCTTGGCGTTGGTCGTGCCCTGCGTGGCGTTGTTGCTGTCGCCGGGATAGGCGTAGGTGCCCGGCCAGTCGTACATCTCGTAGTCGGCGTGCGTCGGATAGGGCACCGTCCGCTGATCGGTCTTCTCGAGCTGCGTCGAAGGCGATTCGTGGTCGTAGTCGTCGTGCGTGAACTTGAGCGAACGCACCTGCTGGGTCTGCCGCCACTCGGAGATCACGTCCTCGCGCACCTGCTCGGTCTGCCGGTACGCCCACGCCAGCGTGCCCTCCGGCAGCGCCTCGTGGCCGCTGGCGCTGTTCGCGAGCACCAGCGTGTGCTGGCTCTCGGTGTGGCTGAAGTAGTACCAGATCCCCTCTTCTTCCAGCAGGCGACTGATGAAGTTGAAGTCGCTCTCGCGGTACTGGACGCAGTATGGCCGCGTTCGCGGCGTGCCCGACAGCTTCGACGTATCGAGCTGGACGTTGCGGTAGTCGGCGAACACGGCGTCGAGGACCTGCAGCACGGTCTTTTCCTGGAACACGCGGGAGTCGGCACCGAGCGTCAGGTGCCACAGCCACGGCCTCAGCACGACGTGGTAGGTGTCGTACTGGCCGACCGCGCCGCCGAGCTCGATCGACGTGATCCAGCCGTTGATGTAGCGAAACGCCCCGGCCGAACGCTGGATCTTGGCAGTCGCCTGCGTGCCCAGCAGGTCGGTGGCGGCGATCGGGGCGAGCCGCTGCGAACGCACGAGCTCGAGGCTGTACTCGGGCAGCCGACCGAGCTCCTCGCGCCCCTTCATGCGCCTGAAGCGCAGCGCATCGTCGCCGAGCGTGCAGAGAAACCAGCCTTCCGGCGTCGTGGCCATGGCGCTCGCCCCTACTGCCCGACGGCGCTGGCGGCGGGTGCCGGCGCGGACCCGCCGGCGCGGTCGAAGCGGTAGGCGAAGTCGCCGTCGGCGGCGCCGAGCTCGATGCCGCGCAGCTCATCGCCCCGGCTCAGGCCGCCGAGGTACTCGATCGAGATGCGGGGCAACACGGTGTTGGTGAGGATCGAGTCGATGATCCGGCCGCCCGCCTCGGCGTTGTTGCAGCGCTTGACGATCAGCGCCACCGCGTCGTCGGTGTAGGCAAACGGAATGCGATGGTTGGTCTCGACGCGCTTCCTGATCCGCTCGAGCTGCAGGCGCACGATGCGAGCGAGCATCTCGTCGGACAGCGGGTAGTACGGAATCGTCACCAGGCGACCGAGCAGCGCCGGCGGGAACACCTTCATGAGCGGCTCCTGCAGCGCGGTGGCCAGCGATTCCGGATCCGGCAGCAGCTCCGGGTCCTTGCACATGTTCATGATCAGCTCGGAACCGACGTTGCTCGTGAGCAGGATGATGGTGTTCTTGAAGTCGATCTGCCGGCCTTCGCCGTCTTCCATTCGG
>JBBRFB010000154.1:0-7515 GCA_038225015.1 Burkholderiales bacterium | reverse complement strand
CCGTGGCGCGCTCGACCTGCTCGATGAAGAAGTCGATCCGCGGCAGCACGCCCTTCACTTCGCTGCGGGACTGGGCGATGGGCTTGCCGACTTCGCTGGTGAGCGTTCTCGCCAGCGTCTCGGCCTCGGCGACGAGCGCGGTGCGAAAGCGTTCGAGCGCCGCCTTGCGTTCGGCGAGCGGCGTCGCTGCCCAGCCCGGCTGCGCCACGCGGGCGCGTCGCGCCTTCGCGCCGACGCTGATGGCGTCGTCGGCGGCGACCTGGGCGATTCGTGTGCCGTCGGCAGGGTTGAAGATGGCGAGCGTGGCGGTCACGGTGTGCGAGCGGCGCGGGCCGCGTCGAGGAAGGCTTCGAGCAGGGGGCGATCGTCGAGCGTGCCCTCGCCCCGGCGATGGAATTCCGGATGCCACTGCACCGCGGCCATGAACTGAGCGCCGGGCTGGCGGATCGCTTCGATCATGCCGTCGGCCGGGCAACGCGCCTCGACGACGAAGCCTGGCGCAAGCTCGCGAACGCCCTGGTGATGAACGCTGTTGACCGTCGCGCTTGGCGTCTCTGCGAACAGTTCGGCCAGGCGCGTACCGGGTACGAACTCGACAGGATGGAGGTTGCGGTCGTAGCTCACCGCATCGCGGTGACGCACCTCGCCCGGCCGCTGGCTGTCGATGTCCTGCCAGAGCGTACCGCCGTGCGCGACGTTCATCACCTGCAGGCCACGACACAGGCCGAGGACCGGCTTGCCGCGGGAGGCGAAGGTGCGCAGCAGGCCGATCTCGTACTCGTCGCGCAGCCGATCGCCGCTCCAGCGCTCCTCGATCGGCTGCTCGCCATAACTGCCCGGCCACATGTCGGCACCGCCCTCGAGGACGAGGCCATCGAGCCAGTCGGCGTAGTCGGCCACGGTGGCGTCGCCCCTCCGCGTGTCGCCGGTCGGGCTCGGGATCATGACCGCCAGCGCGCCGGTCGACATCACCCAGTGGGCGACCGACTGCTCGACGTACTGCAGCGTCTTGCCGGTGAAGATCGGCCGTTCGGGGTCGGCGTGGAGGAAGCAGGCCGAAATGCCGATCTTCGGTCGATCCGGGCCGGCGCCGGGCCGCCCCAAGCCGGCCCGCGCCCCCTCGGGGGGCAGCGCCGCGGCGCCAGCCGCAAGCGTGGGGGTGGTCATCTTCACATCGCCTCCATGAAGAGGCGCTCGAAATCGGCGGCGGTGACCGGCTGCGGGTTGGTCTGGTGACAGATGTCGGCCGCCGCGATGGCGACCAGGCGCGGCAAGGCCGCCCGCTCGACCCCCGCCGCCTCAAGGCCGGGGGCGATGCCGATGGTCTTCTTCAGCGCCTTCAGCCAGGCGATGAAGCCGGCGCCACCGCCGCTGACGCCGACGACGTGGGCGAGCTCGTCGAACTTCTTCGGCGCCGCGCTCAGGTTCCAGGCCAGCACGGTGTCGATCATCAGCGCGTTGGCGAGGCCATGGTGCAGGTCGCAGACCGTGCCGAGCGCGTGCGCGCAGGAGTGGACGGCGCCGAGGTCCTTCTGGAAGGCGATGGCGCCCATCATCGAGCTCATCATCATGTCGCCGCGTGCCGCCAGGTTGCCCGGCTCGCGCACCGCCGTGATGAGCGCGTGCGCCGCGATCCGCGTGCCTTCGAGAGCGATGCCGTCGCAAAGCGGGTGGTAGGCGGGCGAGAGGTAGCTCTCGACGTTGTGCGTCAGCGCGTCCATGCCGGTGGCGGCGGTCACGGCCGCCGGCAGCCCGAGCGTGAGCTCGGGGTCGGCGAAGACGCAGCGGGCCAGGATCGCGGCCGAGAAGATGACCCGCTTCACGTGCGTGTCGTCCTCGCTGATGACCGAGCTGCGGCCGACTTCACTGCCGGTGCCCGAGGTCGTCGGCAGGGCGATGAAGTACGGCAGCTCGGTGCCGATCGGGCGCACCTGCGGGTGGTCCCACACGTACTCCATCACGTCGCCCGGGTGCGTGGCCAGAAGTCCGACGACCTTGGCGACGTCGAGCGCGGCGCCGCCGCCGACGCCGACGACGGCGTCGGCGCCGTGGGCCCGGCAGGCGGCGGCAGCGGCCATGACCTGGCTGCCGGTCGGATTGCCGAAGACGCCGCCATGGATCGCCGGTTCGAGGCCGGCCGCCGCCAGGTCGGCCCGCAGTTCGGCGATGAGCGGCAGCGCCGCGAGGCCACGGTCGGTGACGATCAGCGGTCGGCGCAGGCCGCGCTCGTACAGATGCGGGCCGGCGAGCTTGCGCGCGCCGGGGCCGAAGTGGATCGTGGTCGGGAAGGAGAAGCGGGTGATGGTCATGGTTGGACGAGGGTTCGACGGCTTTTAAGCTGCTTGTCGCTGTTTGTGCTCATGCGTTCGCACGGGCCGAGGCCGTCGGGTGGCTGGTTCCGCTCATGCGCGGGCCGAGGCCGCCGGGTGGCCGGTTGCGCTCATGTCCTCCGTCGCGGGCCTGAACGCCCGCGCCCCCCCCTTTACTTCGCTCCACCGGCCACCCGACGGCCTCGGCCAGCACGCTGTCGCAGGCGCACAAAAGGACGGACCTCGATCGATCAGGCCGGCGGGGCGCGCTGCGAAGTGAAGTAAAGGAGGAGACGACGGCCCCCGGCCGTCGGCGGGGGACATGAACGCAGCAGCGCGCCACGCCGGCCTGATCGCGTCCCCTCGCCGACTGCTCGCACTCTGCCCAGGCATGACAGCGCTCCCACCAGACATAGGACGAACCGACCACCGCATCAGATGATCTCGAAGTAGCGCTTCAACTCCCAGTCGGTGACGCCGTCGAGCCACTGCCGCCATTCCCATTCGCGGGTGGCGGCGAAGTGGTCGACGAAGTCGTCGCCGAGCCAGTCGCGGGCGACCTTCGACTGCTTGAAGACGCGCGTCGTCTCGATCAGGGTGCGCGGCGCGCGGGCGATGTTCTCGGAGCCCTGGTTCGTGCCCGTGATCGGCGGAGCGGTCAGCTTCATGCCCTTGGCCACGCCCTCGAGGCCGGCGGCGAGCACGGCCGCCATGGCGACGTAGGGATTGACGTCGGCGCCGGGGCAGCGTGTCTCGAGCCGCGTCGACTTCGGGCTGCCGGCGAGGACGCGAAAGCTGGCGGTGCGGTTGTCGATGCCCCAGGTGGGCTTGACGGGCGCCCAGAAGCCGTCGACCAGTCGCTTGTAGCTGTTGATGGTCGGCCAGAACATCGGCGCGAACTCCATCAGGAAGGCGACCTGGCCGGCGACGTAGCTCTCGAACAGCGGGCTCATCCGGCGCGGCGACGTCGCGTCGTGGAAGAGGTTGGTCTTGCCGTCGGGCCCTTCTTTCAGGCTCTGGTGGATATGGCCGCTGCAACCCGGCAACTGCGCGTTCCACTTCGCCATGAAGCTCGGCATGATGCCGAAGCGGGCGGCGATTTCCTTGGCGCCGGTCTTGAAGAGGATGGAACGGTCGGCCTGCTCGAGCGCATCGCCGAACGCGAGGGCCACCTCGTAGACACCGGGGCCCGTCTCGGTGTGCAGCGCCTCGATCGGTATGCCGAAGCGCGGCATCTCGTCCATCAGCGCGTTCACGTACGCCAGCTGGTGGTTCATTCGCAGCAACGAGTAGCCGAACATGCCCGGGGTGATGGGTTCCGGCCCGACGCCCTTCTTCGCCGCCCACGACTGCGGCGTCTCGAGAAAGTTGAACCACTCGAACTCCATGCCGCACATCGCCGAAAAGCCCATCTTCTCGCCTCGCGCGATGACGCGCTTCAGGGTCTGGCGCGGGCAGATCGGCGAGGGCGAGCCGTCGGGCAGCACGAAGTCGCCGAGGAAGAAAGGCACGTCGGAATCCCAGGGCACGTTGCGCTGGGTCGACAGGTCGATCCGCGCCAGCGCGTCGGGAAAGCCGTGCTGCCAGCCGGTGAGGCTGGCGTTGTCGTAGGTCTGGTCGGCGACGTCCCAGCCGAAGACGACGTCGCAGAAGCCGAAGCCGCCGCCGGGTCCGGGCTCGGCCGCGCCCATGAACTTGTCGACGTGCAGGTACTTGCCGCGCAGCACGCCGTCGATGTCGCTCAGTGCCACCTTGACCTTGCCGGTGCCGCTCTTGCGAACGGCGGTCAGCGCCGGGTGCTCGGGAGTGGGGGTCGTCATGCGCCGATTGTCGCGCCAGAGGCCATCGCACCTGTGGCGCCGCTGGCGATTCCGAGCTCGCGCATCGCGTCGGCCATGGCGGCCACGGCCTGCCGCATCACCGCCGGCCCGATGGCACCGATGCAGCCGACGCGGAAGGTCTCCACCTCCGTCAGCTTGCCGGGGTAGAGGATGAAGCCGCGCGCCTTCACCGCTTCGTAGAACGACCTGAACTCGTAGCGCGGATCGGCGGGCGCGTGAAACGTCACGATCACCGGCGCCTGCACGGCGGGCGACAGGAACGACGCGAAACCGAGTTCGGCCATGCCGTCGATCAGCACCCGGCAGTTCTCGGCATAGCGGGCGCCGCGCGCCGGCTGCCCGCCCTCTTCCTCGAACTGGCGCAGGGCTTCGCGAAGCGCCGCCTGGACATGGGTGGGCGGCGTGAAGCGCCACTGCCCCGTCTTCTCCATGTAGACATGCTGGTCGTGCAGGTCCATGGCCAGCGAGTGCGAGTTGCCGGCCGAGCGGTCGAGGGCCGTCTTGCGCAGGACCACGAAGCCCATGCCCGGGACACCCTCCAGGCATTTGCCGCTGGCCGCGACCAGTGCGTCGAACTCGATCTTTCGGGCGTCGATGGGCAGCGCGGCGAAGGAGCTCATGGCGTCGACGATCAGGCCCTTGCCCAGACGCGCACACACCTCGGCGACTGCCGCGAGCGGGTTGATCACGCCGGTCCCCGTTTCGCAATGGATGAGGCCGACGTGGGTGATGCTCGCGTCGCCCGCCAGCGCCGACTCCAGCGCCGCCGACGAGACCGGCTGATCCTCGGCGTGGCCGAGGATCGTGGTGCGCCGACCCATCAGGGTCGACAAGCGGCCCATGCGCTTGCAATACGCGCCGTTGTCGAGCACCAGCACATGGCCGTCGCGCGGCACGACAGTGGCAACAGCGGCTTCGATGGAGAAAGTGCCGCTGCCCTGCAACGGCACGACGACGTGCGAGCCCTCGCCGTGCACGATCGCCAGCAGCGCCTGACGCACCTCCTTCGTCATGGCGATGAAGTCGGCGTCCCACGAGCCCCAGTCGCGCAGCATGGCCGATTTCGTTCGCGCCGTCGTGGTCAGGGGCCCGGGGGTGAGGAGGATGCTGTCGCGTTCCATGGTGTCGTCTCCCGCGTCTTGATCGTCAGCGCTGCGCCGTCCGCCGCCACGCCTGTGTGCGTCGGTCGACCCAGGCGCCCACGGCCATGAAGAGCAGTGTGACAACGGTCGAACCGGCGGTGATGAGCACGGCGCAGGCGGCCGCGGCGCCGGCCTCGCCGGCTTCGTCGAGGTTGAGGATGGCGATCGAGGCGACCTTCGTGTCCGGCGAGTACAGGAACACCACGGCCGAGATCGTCGTCATGGCGTTGATGAAGAAGTAGCGGGCGATGTCGATCAGCGTCGGCGTGCAGATCGGCAGCGTCACCCGCCAGAGCGTCTTGAAGAACGGTACCTTGAGCGAGGCGCTGACCGCTTCGAACTCCATGTCGAGCGACTTCAGCGCGGTGACCGCCGTGAGATGCCCGGTCGTGTAGAAGTGGACCACCGTGCAGACGATCAGAAGCGCCAGCGTCTGGTACAGGCCGTGCAGCGGATTGCCCGGCGCGTTGAAGAAGAAGATGTAGCCGAGGCCGAGGACGAGCCCCGGCACCGCCATCGGCAGCATGGCAAGGAGGCGCATGAGCGGGCGCAAGGCATCGACCCCGCGCGTCTTCTCGAGCATGTAGGCGCCGACGAAGACCGCGATGGTTCCGAAGAAGGCCGTGCCCGTCGCCAGCTTCAGGCTGTTGAGGTAGGCGTCGCCGACCTCCGCATCGACGAAGCCGGTGACGTAGTGCTTCCAGCTCGGCGCCAGGTTGTAGGGCCAGTAGGTGGCGAACGACGCGAACACCGCCATGCCCAGCATGGCCAGCATCAGCGCGCTGATGCAGAGCACGTAGGCCAGCATCGCGGCATCGAAGCCGCGAGCCGGTTTCGCCCGGTCGGGTACGGCGCGGGCGCTGAGCATCGCCGTCTGCTTGCGCTGCACCAGCCAGTCGACGCCGAACGTCAGGATCGCCGGCGTCAGCAGCAGCAGGCCGACGACGGCACCGCGCTGGAAGTCCTGCTGGCCGATCACCAGCTTGAAGACGTCGGTCGCCAGCATGTTGAAGTTGCCGCCGATCACCTTCGGAATGCCGAAGTCGGTCATGACCAGCGTGAAAGTGACCAGCGCGGCCGAGATGAGGCCGTACTTCGTGCCCGGCAAGGTGATCGTGAAGAACCGCCGGCGGGTCGAGGTGCCGAGCGCGTCGGCCGCCTCGTACAAGCGGGCGTCAGCCAGGCTGACGGCGCTGAGCAGGATCATGAGCGCGTGCGGGAAGACAGCGAAGCACTCGGCGACGACGACGCCCGGCGCGCCGTAGATGTTCTCGAAGCCGAGCGCGGTGACGAACCGGTGGGCGACGCCCTGGTTGCCGAACCAGTAGATGAGCGAGATGGCCGACAGCAGCGACGGCGCGAGCAGCGGGATGAGCGCGATCGTCCGGAAGGTGCCCTTGTGCGGGATCGTGCTGCGCGCCAGGGCATACGCGAACACGAAGGCGAGCGGCACGGTGACGAGCGTCACCAGCGCCGATACCCATACGCTGTTCGCGAACGACTGCAGGAGCGCGGGCGTGCGCACGTAGCTCGCGAAGTTGGCCAGCCCGACGAAGTGGCCCTGGGCATCCTGCAGCGCCTTGGCGAGGATGGTGGCCAGTGGCAGCGCCAGGAAGACGACCAGGGCGACGACGATCGCCAGCAGCAGCGCGTGAGCGATCCGGTCGGTCCAGTGCGCGCGCTGGCGCAGGGCGCGCGCGGCGGGCAGCGTCATGGCGGTCGGCACGACGGATCAGAACAGTCGCAGGCGCTGCGGCACGAGGCGAAGCGGCAGGCGGCTGCCGATCTCGAGGCCCTTTTCGGCGAGGAAATTGAGCGACAGGTAGACGGTGACCGGCTGCGCTCCCATGGCCTCGGTGTCGACGCGGACCAGGCAGTACGAGCCGAGGAACTCGATCTTGTCGATGGCGCCGTGGAAGACGTTGGAGTCCCCTTCGGCGATGGGCCGCGCCAGCACGTCTTCTGGGCGCAGGTACACCTTCACGTCGCGCGCACGCTCGGTGTCGTGCTCGCAGACGAAGCGGCTCTCGCCGATGTCGAGGCTGCGGCCCGGGTTCAGGCGGCCCGAAAGGACGTTGATCTTGCCGACGAAGTCGGCGACGAACGGCGTCGCCGGGTCGCGGTAGACCTGCATCGGCGTGCCCACCTGCTCGATCACGCCGTGGTTCATCACGACGATGCGGTCGGCGACCGAAAGCGCCTCTTCCTGGTCGTGCGTCACCA
>JBBRFB010000153.1:0-7541 GCA_038225015.1 Burkholderiales bacterium | reverse complement strand
CCCCGGTGCAGGATGTCGAAAACGCCGTTGGTGAAGACGATCGGCCGCGGCAGGAGCTGCAGCTGCGCTGGCAGCTCGGCGCGCGGCGACAGCTTGGCGACGAAGGGCGGCAGCATGGCTCGATTGTCGCCTTCGCGGCAGTCCGCGCGCGCCTGCCGCCGCTAGACTGCGCTCGCCCGAACCATCGCCGGAGGCCCGTCATGCTCGTGCTCTGCGGAAGCCCGATCTCGAACTACTACAACAAGGTCAAGCTCGCCCTGCTCGAAAAGGGCGTCGAATTCGACGAGGCCTACGTCGCGACCGGTGGCACGAGCGACGACGTGCTCGATGCGTCGCCGCTGGCGAAGATCCCCTTCATCCGCACCGACCAGGGCACGCTCTGCGAGAGCCAGGCGATCATGGACTACGTCGAGGCGCGGTACCCCGAGCCGCCCCTGCTGCCGAGCGACGCCTTCGCGGCGGCCAAGGTGCGCGAGCTCACGCTCTTCGTCGAGCTGCACCTCGAACTGGTGGCACGCGAGCTCTACCCGAAGGCCTTCTTCGGCGGCAGCCTGAGCGAAGGCAACTCGGCGCGGATCAGGCGACTGCTCGAGAAGAACATCGTCGGTTTCAAGCGGCTGGTCCGATTTGCGCCCTACATCGCCGGGCCTGAGTTCACGCAGGCCGACTGCGCCGCCTGGGCGAGCCTGCCGGTGATCTCGATGGCCCTGCGGGCCGTGTACGGCGAGGATCTGCTCGCCTCGGCCGGCATCGACGGCAAGGCGTATGCGGCCTTGATCGGCGAGCGGCCGGCGGCGAAGAAGGTGACCGCCGACCGCAAGGCCGAACAGCATCGGCTCGCCGCGCACACCTGAGACGCTGGCCGCGCCGGCAATTCAGGTCGGTCGCGGGCCCGGGCTCGGCGTACTGGCCGCCGCCAGCGTCACGGCGGCGAGGCGGGCGGTGACTTCCTTGCGGTAGCGGTTGAGCTCCTGGACGCTGGCGAAGCTGCGATCGAGCAGCAGGCTCAGGTTGTGCAGGATGCGCTCGACCACCTTCGATTCCCAGACGCTGTCGAACTGGATCTGCTCGTCGAGCCACTGCTCGAGCCACTGCGGATCGGGCAGGCGGCTTTGCACGGTGTCGCGCGGGAAGAGCCGCGTGTTGACATGCAGGTTCGTCGGGTGCAGCGCCTGGGCGGTGCGCCGGGCGCTGGCCATGAGGACGCCGACCTTGGCGAAGGCCGCCCGCGCCTCGTCGCCGAACTTCGTCATCGCCCGCTTCATGTAGCGCAGGTAGGCGCCGCCGTGGCGGGCCTCGTCGCGGGCCAGCGTCTCGTAGATGACGCGGATCACCGGCTCGGTATGCCACTCGGCGGCGCGGCGGTACCAGTGGTTGAGCCGGATCTCGCCGCAAAAATGCAGCATCAGCGTCTCGAGAGCCGGCGCCGGATCGAAGTCGAAGCGCACCTCGTGCAGCTCGGCCTCGGTCGGCACCAGCTCGGGGCGAAAGCGCCGCAGGTACTCCATGAGCACCAGCGAGTGCTTCTGTTCCTCGAAGAACCAGACGCTCATGAAGGCCGAGAAATCGCTGTCGTCGCGGTTGTCGCGCAGGAACATCTCGGTGGCCGGCAACGCCGCCCACTCGGTGATCGCGTTCATCCGAACCGTCTGCGCCTGCTCGTCGGACAGGCGCGACGCATCGAACCGGCCCCACGGAATGTCGTGGTCCATGTTCCAGCGTACCGCTTCGAGCTGCTTGAAGAGTTCCGGGTAAAGCATGGCGTGCCTGGAAATCGGTTGATTTTAAGTGGCTGATCCACGACGCCGCGACGCCGACCGGCCCCGCCGGTGCGCGCGAGCCGCCATGGCGTGACGGCCGTCGCGACAGCGGCCGGCCAAGGCCGACTTTACGCAGAGCCGCCCGCGTCGGATTCACGGGCCTCGGCCTGCCGGCATCCGACCGGGCCGCGGCGCCGTATAGGCCCCGGAGGGGGTCCGGATGATCGACAGAAAGCTTTCGCACGCGGGTGGGGAACTCCGGCTGCCCCGGGGCGTCATACCGGCTCGATGCGTCGGCCCGCAGCCGCCGTCGCCGGGATGGGCCGGCGCGGCCCCTCGAGCCGGCGCGGCGAACCGGTTTCTGTCGCGGAGCCGGCCGGCCCTGCCGGCTGAAATCCCCGGGGGCATCTCCTCCTCCCTCCTCCCCCCCTCCTTCCCCCGGGGGCGCTCGGCGACATTCTTCTGCCCGACGCGGGCCGCCGCCGGCGGCTCGCGTTCGTCACGGGGCCGCGTCGCGCCCCGGGGCCTGCGGTGAAGCGCGTGGCCGTGGTCGGCTCGGGAATCGCCGGCCTCGCGGCGGCGTGGCGCCTGGCTGGCAGCGCCCGGGTCACCCTGTTCGAATCGGCCAGCTGGTTCGGCGGCCACTCGCACACCGTCGATGTCACGCTCGGCGGCGTGACGCACGGCGTCGACACCGGCTTTCTGGTCTTCAACGAGCGGACCTACCCCCGCCTCATCCGCCTGTTCGACGAGCTCGGGGTCGCCACCGCGCCGGCCGAGATGTCGTTCTCGGTGCAGGCGCGGGCCAGCGAACTCGAGTGGAGCGGCCGCGATCTCGACGCCCTGTTCGCCCAACGCCGCAACCTGGTCCGGCCCGCCTTCTGGCAAATGCTGATCGACATCGGCCGCTTCAATCGCCTGACGACGGCGATCGCCGAAGGCCGGGCAGGGCCATTGCAAGCGCCTGCCGGGCAGAGCATCGGCGAGTTCCTCGACGCGCACCGCTTCTCGGCGTCCTTTCGCGACCACTACTTCCTGCCGATGATCGGCTGCATCTGGTCGTGCTCGACTGGCCAGATGCTGAAGTTCCCGTTGGCAACGATGATCCGCTTCTGTCACAACCACGGCCTGCTCCAGGTGACCGGCCGGCCACCCTGGCGAACCGTGCGCGGCGGCGCCCGCCACTACGTGAGAAAGATGCTCGAACCTATCGCCGAGCGGCGGCTGGCGACGCCGGTGCGAACCGTGCAGCGGCGCGCCGGCGGCGGCATCGACGTTGTCACCGACGCCGGCACCGAGCGCTTCGACGCGGTGGTGATGGCCTGCCACAGCGGCCAGTCGCTGGCCCTCCTCGCCGACCCGACCGCGCTCGAGCGCGAGGTGCTCGGCGCCATCGGCACCCAGCGCAATCGCGCCGTCCTGCACACCGACGCCACGGTGCTGCCGCAACGCCGGCGGGCCTGGGCGGCATGGAACTACGAGCGCGCGCCGACGGCCGAGCTCGAAGACGGTGCGGTCTGCCTGCATTACCTGATCAACCGCCTGCAGCCGCTGCCGTTCACGACGCCGGTCATCGTGTCGCTGAACCCGCTCTCCGAGCCGGCGGCCGGCACCGTGCAGGGCGACTTCGTCTACGAGCACCCGGTGTTCGACGCGGCGGCGATCGCGGCGCAGGCGCGGCTGCCGCAGCTCCAGGGCCACGCCGACACCTGGTTCTGCGGCGCCTGGACCCGCCACGGTTTCCACGAGGACGGCCTGGCGTCCGGCCTCGACGCCGCCGACGCCCTGCTCGCCCGCGACGCGGCGCGTTCGCTCGCTTCCGCACTACCGGAGGCCGCATGAGCCGACCGTCCGCCTGGACGGCGAACGGCGAGTCCAACACGCCGGCCGTGCCGCTGATCGGCATCGGCGAGGTCCGCCACGCGCGTACGCGCCCGGTGGCCAACCGCTTCGTCTACCCGACCTATTTCCTCTTCCTGCCGATGCGCACCCTTCGCGACCGTCCGTCGGCGCAGCTGCGCCGCAACCGCTTCGGCATCGTCAGCTTCCACGACGCCGATCACGGCGCCGGCGGCGACGACAGCCTGGCCTGGCTCGAGGGCTTGCTCGCCGGCGAAGGCGTCTGCGGCGCGACCGGCGAGATCTGGCTGCAGTGCTACCCGCGGGTACTGGGCTTCGTCTTCAAGCCGGTGAGCTTCTGGTATTGCCATCGCGACGACGGCGAGCTCGCGGCCATCGTGGTCGAGGTCAACAACACCTTCGGCGAGCGGCACTGCTACCTGCTGCACGGTCCATCGCTGGCCTTCGGCCGCGAGATTCGGGCCACCAAGGCGTTCCACGTCTCGCCGTTCTGCCGCGTCGCCGGCGACTACCGGTTCCGCTTCCTGCGCGGCGCGGCCGGCCCGGCCGATCGCCCGGCGCGTGCGCTGGCCCGGATCGACCACCACGACGAAGCCGGCCTGCTGCTGCGCACTAGCCTGTCGGGCGCCCTCGAGCCGCTCACCAAAGCCAGCGCGCGCCGCGCCTTCGTCGCCGTGCCGTGGCTGACGCTCGGCATCGTCGTACGGATCCACTGGCAGGCGCTGCGGCTGTGGGCCAGGCGCGTGCCGTTCCAGCGTAAACCCGCTCCGCCCCGTTCGTTCGTGACCGCCGAGGACCGCACCCCGTGACCGCGCTGACCCGTACCCCTGCCGACTTTTCCATCGACGCCGCACCGCCGGCGGCGCGCGCCGTGCTCGGCCTGCTGAAGAAACTGACCTGGGGCACGCTCGACGTTCGCGTGCCCGACGGATCGATGCTTCACTTCGGCTCCTTCGCCGACGGCGAGCCGCGCGCGGCGCTGACGCTTCGCAACTGGAACGCCTGCACCGCCGCGCTGCGCTCGGGCGACATCGGCTTCGCCGAGTGCTACATCGCTGGCGACTGGACGACGCCCGATCTGGCCGCCTTGCTGAAGGTCTTCGTCGCCAACCGCGACGAGGTCGAGCGCGTCGTCTACGGCACGTGGTGGGGCTCGCTCCTGCATCGCCTTCGCCATCTCGTGCACCGCAACTCGCGCGCTGGCTCGAAGAAGAACATTCACGCCCACTACGACCTCGGCAACGACTTCTACCGGCTCTGGCTCGACCCGTCGATGCACTACAGCAGCGCCTGGTTCGAGGGCGACCACGGTGGCGACCTCGCCGCCGCCCAGCAGGCGAAAACGCTCCGCGCACTCGCCGAGTGCGGCATCCGGCCCGGCGAACGCCTGCTCGAGATCGGCTGCGGCTGGGGCGCGCTGGCCGAGCTGGCAACGACGGCTTTCGACGCCCGCGTCACCGGCGTGACCCTTTCGGCCGAACAGCTCGGCTGGGCGAAAGCAAGGCTCGCCGCCACCGGCCGTGCCGCCGACCTGCGCTTGCAGGACTACCGCGACATCGGCGATGCACCGTTCGACGCCATCTGCTCGATCGAGATGTTCGAGGCGGTGGGCCGCGCCTACTGGCCGACCTTCTTCGCGACGATCAAGTCGCGACTGAAGGCCGGCGGGCGGGCCTGCCTGCAGTCGATCACTATCCGCGACGACCTGTTCGAGCGCTACGCCCGGTCGACCGATTTCATCCAGCAGTACATCTTTCCCGGCGGGCTGTTGCCGAGCCGTACCGAGTTCCGCGCCGCCGCTCGCGCTGCCGGGCTCGTGGTCACTTGCGAATTCGGCTTCGGCGCCGACTACGCGGAGACGCTGAAGCGCTGGCGTCAGCGATTCGTCGACCACGAGGCCGACGTGCGTGCGCTCGGCTTCGACACCCGCTTCATGCGCATCTGGGAGTTCTACCTCGCGTATTGCGAGGCCGCGTTCGCGACCGGCAATACCGACGTCGTCCAGTTCACGCTGCAACACGCCTGAGGGGCTCGGCCACCGCCGAGCCGCCGCGTCAGCGCAGCCAGCCCTTGCGCCGGAAGTAGATGAACGGCGCCGCCACCGAGGCGACCATCAGGCCGATCGCGTAGGGGTAGCCGAACTGCCAGTTGAGCTCGGGCATGCTGCGGAAGTTCATGCCGTAGATGCTGGCGATCAGCGTCGGCGGCAGCAGTCCCACGCTGGCGACCGAGAAGATCTTGATGATCTTGTTCTGGTTGATGTTGATGAAACCGACCGTCGCGTTCATCAGGAAGTTGATCTTGTCGAACAGGAACGTGCTGTGGCTGTCGAGCGAATCGATGTCGCGCATGATCTGGCGCGCCTCCTCGAACTGCTCGGCGCCGAGCATGCGGCTTCGCATCATGAAGCTGATGGCCCGGCGGGTATCCATGACGTTGCGGCGGATGCGGCCGTTCAGGTCTTCCTCGCGCGCAATCGACGAAAGCGCCTCGCCGGCCGCCTGGTCGTTCACTTCCTGGCGCAGCACCCGCGCGCTCACGGCCTCGAGCCGGTCGTAGACGCCCTCGAGGGCATCGGCCGAGTACTCGGCATCGGCGTCGTAGAGCTTGAGCAGCACGTCTTTCGCGTCACCGATGAGGGCCGGGATCCGGCGCGCCCGCAGGCGCAGCAGGCGAAACACCGGCAGGTCTTCGGCGTGCACCGAGAACAGCACGTTGCGATGGAGGATGAAGGCGACGCGGACGTTGCGCGAATCCTCGCCGTCGTCGATCAGGAAGTCGGAGCGGATATGCAATTCGCCGTTGTCTTCCTCGTAGAAGCGGGCCGATTCCTCGAGGTCGTCGTCGACCGCATCGGTCGGGATGGTCAGCTCGAAATGCGCCGCGATCCAGCTCTTCTCCTCGTCGGTCGGAGCGTCGAGGTCGACCCAGACCGGCTGCACGTGGGCCAGCCCCGCGTGCGACTCGATCTCTTCCTGGAAGAGCCGGCCGTTGGCCAGCGTGAACACGTTGAGCATGAAGGCTCCCGGGGCATGCGGCCGGCTCGACGCTGGCGAGGGTGCAGCAGTGAAGAAATTATCGCATCGGGGCCGGGCCTGAACGATCGAATCGGCGCGCCGCGACCCGCGAGCGATAGACTGCTTCGGCCACCTGCCCGCGAACGCCCCTCATCGCGGATCAGGCATGGTCGGCTCTGATACCGTGTCTTGCCACGCCCTTCGCAAAGGATGTTTCATGAATCTGACGATCAGCGGTCATCACCTCGACGTGTCCCCGGCCCTGCGCGAATACGTGCGTACGAAGCTGGATCGCGTGACGCGCCACTTCGATCAGGTCGTCGACATCACCGTGCTGCTGTCGGTCGAGAAGCTGAGCGAGAAGGAGCGTCGTCAGAAGGCAGAGGTGACCCTGCACGTCAAGGGCAAGGACATCTTCGCCGAATGCGCGTCCGAAGATCTCTACGCGGCGATCGACCAGCTGATGGACAAGCTCGACCGCCAGGTCTGCCGCCACACGGACAAGGTGCAGGACCACCACCACCCGGCGTCCAAGCGCATCGACGCGGCGCCGCTGTGACGCGGCGGGCGTGCCGCCGGGCGGACGCCCGGCCGGCGCGCCCTGGGCCGGCGGCCTCGCGACCGATCCGTTGCGGCAATGCCGCAGCGCGACACAATCGATCACCCGGGCCGGCCTCGCTTTGCCCCTGATGCGGGCAGGCGCTCCATAATTCATGCCATCGTCATCTTCCTGATGCAGGAGTCCGGCCCGCTGCTTCGGGTCGCGGGCCTGCACGCGCGCCCCTGATGAACCGCCTCGCTGCCATCCTGCCAGCCAGCAATGTGCTGGTCGACGTCGACGCCACCAGCAAGAAGCGCGCTTTCGAGCATGCCGGGCTGGTGTTCGAAAACCAGCACGCCATCG
>JBBRFB010000152.1:0-7676 GCA_038225015.1 Burkholderiales bacterium | reverse complement strand
CCCATTTCGCCTGTGATTCCATGACCCGTGGATTGGTCGTGCGAAACCGGATCGCGTGCGAACGGCGACCCGGGTCGCAGTCTATCGGCCGCGAGCGACAGCGGCCGCGAGCGAGGTCGCGGTTGCGCGACAAAGTGGGACGCCTGGCCGTCTTTGCGACCAGCGGAACGAGCGTCGGCGCGTGAAGATCGCGACCTTCGGCCGCATCGGCAGCGCATGAGCGTTCCCGCACGGCCGCTCCGAAGGGAACGCTCCGTCCCGCCTGGCGGGACCGGCCGCAGGCCGAGCAACCGTCTTTGATGTCAAGCGTGATGAAGGTCGGCGTTCCAGTGTTGACCGGTTCGGACCATGGCGTTGAGGATCGTCAGAAGCTTGCGCATGCAAGCGACGAGGGCGAGTTTTTTGGGTTTGCCGGCGGCCAGCAGCCGTGCGTAGAACGTCTTGATGACTGGGTTGAACCGTGTCGCCACGAGTGCCGCCATGTACAGCGCTTTTCTGACCGCCCGACGGCCGCCGTGGATGGTGCGCTTGCCACGCATCGTGCCCGAGTCACGGTTCATCGGGGCGACGCCGACGAGGGCGCTCACCTGGCGGCCAGTCAGCTTTCCAAGCTCGGGCACCTCGGCAAGCAATGTGGCGATGGTTGCCTTGCCGACGCCTTTGGCGCTGTCGAGCAGCTCGGACAGCTCGGCGTACTGACTTCGAACCACCTCCTGCAGCTCGCCATCGAGTCGCACCAGCTCTCGCTCGAGAGCCTTGATGATGGTGTTGAGGCTGCGCCGAGAGGGCCTGGCTGCGCAGGTGAAGCGGTTTTGCTCCGCAAGCAGCATCGCCTGCAGCTGGCGTCGCCGGGTGACGAGATCTTGGAGCTGAAGCCGGGCTTGGTCGGGCAGCGGCTTGACGATCTTGTGCAGCTTGCCTGGCTGCCTCAAGAGCGTCTGAGCGAGCTCGGCCAGGACATGCGCATCGATGCGGTCGGTCTTGGCGAGCCGGCCCATTGCTCTGGCGAAGTCCCGCGCCTGCCGCGGGTTGATCACCGCGACAGTCAAACCGGCGCGCTGCAACTCGACCGCGCAGGCGAGCTCGTAGCCACCGCTTGCCTCCAAGAGGACCAGACTGATTCCGAGGGGCTGCAGCTTGGCGAGCAGCAACGCATGAGCCTGCGCGTCGTTGGCAAGCGAGAGCGTCTCATCCCGATCGCTCAGCGCGATCTCCAGCGTAGCCTTGGCTACATCGATGCCGACCGTGATCACGGCGGCGCCATCTTGCGTTCGCTCCGGCAGACTCGTCATCGCCCCTCCTTGCAAATACGAAGTTCAAACTTCCTGCAACCGTTCGGGCTGAGGACCAGTGACAGCAACGTGCGCCCCTTGCTCGGCCGCGGGCTCGAACGCCCAGGGTGCCATCGGGCTGCACGTCACTGCCGAATCGACGCCGACAGCCGCCGCACGAGGCTGTGGACTTGTGGACGATGCGCTTCGCGCACCGGTCGCACCGCGACCTTCGCCCACAACCCCACAGCCGGCTACGACTATCTTCGTCATAAGAACAAGAACAACAAAGATACAAGGGTGCATCAGTGAGCGCGACGGTCGAAGATGGCGACAGCACCGTCGTCCGGCTCGCCAACGGCGTTCGCATCCTCGCCATCGACGTGCCGCACCTGGAGAGCGTCAACGTCAGCGTCTTCGTCCGCACCGGCGAATGGATCCACGGCAGCTGCCACGACGACTCGGGATACGGCGTCGAGAAGACCTCGAGGCAGCCGGTCGCGTTGGCAGCGATCAGCCGGCGCGACGTTGCGCGCATCGCCGCGTCGATCGCATAGCGCGCGCCGAGCGCCTCGCCGCAACCCTGACACGCGCGGTGGCCAGAGTCGAGCGAGTTGCTGCGCTCGATCGAAGCCTGCACCGTCCGCTGCTCGGGCGAGAGCAGTCGGTTGCCGACGGTGAAGGTGCCGGTCTGGTAGAACTTGACTTGCTGCGCCGGGTTCATGTCATGCCACCCTGGCTGCCACCGCGCCGACGTCGCGCAGCAGGTTCTCGGCGATCGGCCCGCTCTTTCTCGTCTGTGCCTCGCGCTCGAGCTGGCGCTCGACGATGCGCCAGTCGAGATCGAGAAACGTTAGCGGCTCGAGCCGGTCGGCAATGGCGTCGTGCAGCATCCGCTCGAGCGACGCTTTCGTGATCGCGCGCCCGCCGAGCCCGGCGACCACGGTGTAGCCGTGCAGATGCAATCCCGAGAGCGCGAGCCGCACGTCGGTCGAGACGACGCCACCGAGGCCGACCGAGAAGCTCTTCTCGAGCACGACGACGCGCTTGGCGTTCTGCAGCGACGCGCGCACGGCGGCGAGAGGGAACGGGCGATACGACTGGATGCCGAGGACGCCGATCGCGACGCCGTCGTCGCGCAGCGCGTCGACGGTCTCCTTCAGCGTGCCGATCACCGAGCCGAGGGCGACGACGATCGTCTCGGCGTCGTCGCAACGGTAGCCACGCACCAGGCCACCGGAACGGCGCCCGAAGCGCGCCTCGAACTCGGCGGCGATCACCGGGATGAGGTCGAGCGCGGAGGTCTGCTTGGCGTGCGCCAGATAGCGAACCTCCATGAATGCTTCCGGGCCGACCATCGCGCCGATCGACACCGGGTCGGCCGGATCGAGGACCTGGCGCGGCTCGTAGGGCGGCAGGAAGGCATCGACGTCGGACTGCGAAGGCATGTCGACTCGCTCGTAGGCGTGGGTCAGGATGAATCCGTCCATGCAGACCATCACCGGCATCGACAGTTCCTCGGCGATCCGGAACGCCTGGATGTGCAGGTCGAGCGCCTCCTGGTTGGTCTCGGCGAACAGCTGAAGCCAGCCGCTGTCGCGCTGGCTCATCGAGTCGCTGTGGTCGTTCCAGATGTTGATCGGCGCGCCGATCGCCCGGTTCGCAATCGTCATGACGATCGGCAGGCCGAGGCCCGAGGCGTTGTAGACGGCCTCGGCCATGTACAGCAGGCCCTGGCTCGCGGTGGCCGTGTACGTGCGCGCGCCGGTCGCCGAGGAGCCGATCGCCACGCTCATCGCCGCGAACTCGCTTTCGACGTTGATGAACTCGCAGGGCGCGAGCGTGCCGCTCTTGACCAGTTCGCCGAGCCCCTCGACGATGTGCGTCTGCGGCGAGATCGGATAGGCGCAGATGACGTCGGGGCGGCTCAGAGCGACCGCCTCGGCGACTGCGCGCGAGCCCTCAATCTGTCTCAGCATGAGCGATCTCTTCCAGCTCCCGGCGGACGACTTCGTGGGCTTCGGTCGCCGCCGCGACGTTGCCTTCGGCGACCTTTCCGCCGAACTTGGTGCGGATCGCGTGGGCGACCGCGTCAAGGGTGATGAGGCCGGAGAAGGCTGCGAAGCCGCCGAGCAGCACGGCATTCGGCAAAGGCCGGCCCAGATGCTTGAGTGCGATCTCGGTCGCCGGAACCGTCAGCAGGCGCTCCGGCCGGAACCGCGCCGAGATCTCCGCCAGGCCGAGCATGTCGAAGCTGCGCTTGCTGTTGATCAGGACGTAGCCGTCGGGTTGCAAGCCCTGGAAGACGTCGACCTGGTTAAGCAACGTCGGATCCTGGACGATCAGCACGTCGGGGGCGAGGATCGGCTCGCGCAGGCGGATCTCGGCATCGTCGATGCGGCAGAACGCGACCACCGGCGCACCGGTGCGCTCGGAGCCGAAGCTCGGGAACGCCTGCGCGTGGCGGCCTTGCCGGAAGGCGGCGATCGAAAGCATCTCCGCCGCAGTGACGACGCCCTGACCGCCTCGACCATGGATTCGAATCTGCAGCATCGTCTTCCCTTGCGGTGTGCACCGCGATCGTCGAGCCTAGGGCGCGGACAGCGGCCCGGCTTGCGCCACATCAACGCGGCGCCTCGGGGACCCTCAAACGTATTGCGGATAGGCGGGGTCGTACATGCACGAGCGCACGTGCGCGAGAAGATCGGCCGGCCGCTCGAGGCCGGCGTGGCCCTGGGCGTACGCCACCGCGGCGACAGCTGCGGCGATCCGCGCCGACACGGCGCGTACGGACGAGAGCGGCGGGTAGAGGCTGCCCTGCGCGAGGTCCTCGGCGCTGACCTGGTCGGCAAGCGCGCGCGCGGCGGCGAGAAACATCTCGTCGGTGACGCGACGTGAGCGGACCGCGATCGCGCCGAGGCCGATGCCCGGAAAGATGTACGAGTTGTTGCCCTGGCGCGAGACCCACGTGCGGTCGCCGATCGTCACCGGATCGAACGGGCTCCCGGAGGCGAACAGCGCCTGGCCGTCGCTCCATTCGTAGGCCTGCTGCGCGGTGCACTCCGCCTTCGATGTCGGATTCGACAGGGCGAAGACCATCGGCCGCGTATTCAGCTTCGCCATCGCCTGCACGACCTCTCGGGTGAAGGCGCCGGCGCTTGCCGAGACGCCGATCAGCCCGGTGGGCTCCAGCGATCGGATCGCGCCGACGAGGTCGGCCTCGGCGGCGTGCGTGTGGGCGTAGGGAATCTTGTGCTCGGCCAGCTCGCCGCTGCGGCCGGCGACGACCAGGCCCTTGGAGTCGAACAGCCAGCACGACCGACGTGCCTGTACCGGATCGGCACCTTCGGCGACCATCGCCGCGACCACCAGATCGGCGATCCCGGTCGCGGCCTCGCCGGCGCCGAGGAAAAGCAGGCGCTGCCGGTCGAGCGTGCCGCCGGTGACGCGCAGCGCCGAATAGACGCCGGCGAGCGCGACCGCCGCCGTTCCCTGGATGTCGTCGTTGAAGGTGCAGATGCGGTCGCGGTATTTCTTCAACAGGCGAAACGCGTTGTGGTTGGCGAAATCCTCGAACTGGATGACGACGCCGGGGAAGATCTCGCCCGCCGCGACGACGAACTCGTCGACCAGCTCGTCGTAGGCGTCGCCCGTCAGGCGAGGCTGCGCCAGGCCGAGATAGAGCGGGTCGTCGAGCAGCGCCTGGTTGCCGGTGCCGACGTCGAGCATCACCGGAAGGCACTGCGTCGGCTGGACGCCGGCACAGGCGGTGTAGAGGGAGAGCTTGCCGACCGGGATTCCCATCCCGCTCGAGCCGAGGTCTCCAAGGCCGAGGATGCGCTCGCCGTCGGTGACGACGATCATGGCGACGTCGCGGTGCGGCCAGTTGCGCAGCAGCGACTTGACCTGGCCGCGATCCTTGGCGGTGACGAAGATGCCGCGCGGGCGCTGGAAGATGTGGCCGAACTTCTGGCACGCGAGACCGACCGTCGGCGTATAGATGATCGGCATCATCTCGTCGGGGTTTTCCATCACGATGCGAAAGAAGAGCGCCTCATTGCGATCGTGCAGCGAGGCCATGAAGATGTATTTCTGAAGCGGGCTCTCCAGCCGGTGGAAGTTGCCGAGGACGCGCGCGACCTGCTCGTCCTGATTGCAGACGTGCGGCGGCAGCAGGCCCTTGAGGCCGAGCACGTCGCGCTCGGCATCGCTGAAGGCCGTGCCCTTGTTGAGCTCCGGGTCGTGCAGCAACGCGACGCCACGCGGGAACCAGGGCGACAGCGGCGTGGTGCTCGGTGAGGGAATTGCGCTTTGCATGAACCGATCTTCCTAAGTGAGCACCTTGCGGCGATGGGACACGGTAGCGGCCGGCGATCGGGCCGCACTTGTCGCAGAACAAACGATCGCGAGATCGCTGCGAACGGCGCTGCCATTCCTCGCCGGGGCCGCCAACGCGACCTGTGGTTTGTACCGATGCCGATGCCGGGATGCGTTGACCTGCGTCAAGTGCCGCCACTGGCCTTGTGCCGAAGATGCGCCGTGCGCCGAGCCACCGCGACCTCCCCATGAACACCGGCTCGGCCGTTGCCCCGGGTATCGCCCGCGCTCGTGCCGGGCGCAAGAGCCGGTGGCCGGCGCGGCTCGACTGGCTGCAGAGCGTCAGCGGCCTGCTGCTCGCGCTCTTCATGTGGGGCCACATGTTCTTCGTCTCGTCGATTCTGCTCGGCAAGGACGCGATGTGGGCTGTCACCCGGTTCTTCGAGGGCTATTTCGTCCTCGGCCGCTCGTACCCGTGGATCGTCTCGTGTGTCGTCGCCGGCGTGCTGACGCTGTTCGTCATGCACGCGATGCTCGCGGTTCGCAAGTTTCCGATCGACTACGGCCAGTACCGGGCGTTTCGCAGCCACGTCGGCACCATGAAGCACGCCGACACCACGCTCTGGTGGTGGCAGGTCGTCACCGGCTTCGCGATGTTCTTCCTCGTCACGATCCATCTCTACGTCATGCTGACGCGCCCCGAACGCATCGGCCCGTTCGAGAGCGCCGACCGGGTCTGGAGCGATCACTACTGGCCGCTCTACCTCGTGCTGCTCTTCGTGGTCGAGTTGCACGGCGGTATCGGTCTCTATCGCCTCGCCGTCAAGTGGGGCTGGTTCGCGGGCAAGAACGCCGACGCAACGCGACACCGCCTGAAGACGCTCAAGTGGGCGCTGACCGGCTTCTTCCTCGTCCTCGGCCTGATGACGCTCGCCGCCTACGTGAAGATCGGCATCGAGCACGCGTCCCACGTCGGTGAGCCGTACCCGACGCCCGCGTGGGCCGCGCATGGGCAGAAGGCGGCGCCGTGACATTAACGCCATGAAGATCGTCTACACCGACGTACTCGTCATCGGCGGCGGCCTCGCCGGCCTGCGCGTCGCCATCGGCGCCAAGCGGCGCGGCCACGACGCGATCATCCTTTCGCTCGTGCCGCCGAAGCGCTCGCACTCGGCGGCGGCGCAGGGCGGCATGCAGGCCTCGCTCGGCAACGTCGTCAAGGGCCAGGGCGACAACGAGGACGTCCACTTCGAGGACACCGTCCGCGGCAGCGACTGGGGCGCCGACCAGCGCGTCGTACGGATGTTCGTCGACACGGCGCCGAAGGCGGTGCGTGAGCTCGCGGCGTGGGGGGTGCCGTGGAGCCGGGTTGCGCGCGGCGATCGCCAGGTCGTCATCAACGGTCAGAAGGTCACGATCACGGAGCGCGACGAGGCCCACGGCCTGCTCGCGCAGCGCGACTTCGGCGGCACCAAGAAGTGGCGCACCTGCTATGTCTCCGACGGCACCGGCCACGCCATGTTGTTCGCGGTGAGCGACCGGGCCATCGCCGAGTCGATCACGGTGCACGAGCGGATGGAAGCGATCGCGCTGATCCACGACGGCGGCCGCTGCCACGGCGCCGTCGTCCGCAATCTTGTCACCGGCGAGCTCAGCGCCTACGTCGCCAAGGCGACGACGATCGCCACCGGCGGCGCCGGGCGGGTCTATCGCGTCACGACCAACGCGGTGATCTGCGAAGGCATCGGCACCGCGATCGCGCTCGAGACCGGCGTCGCCAGGCTCGGCAACATGGAGGCGGTCCAGTTCCACCCGACCGCCATTTTCCCGGCCGGAATCCTCGTGACCGAGGGCTGTCGCGGCGACGGCGGCCTGCTCAAGGATGTCGACGGCCACCGCTTCATGCCCGACTACGAGCCAGAGAAGAAGGAGCTCGCGTCGCGCGATGTCGTCTCGCGGCGGATGGAGACGCACATCAGGAAGGGCAAGGGCGCGCAGTCGCGCTTCGGCGAGCACCTCTGGCTCGACATCACCCAGCTCGGCCGCGCCCACATCGAGAAGAACCTGCGCGAGGTCAAGGAGATCTGC
>JBBRFB010000151.1:0-7756 GCA_038225015.1 Burkholderiales bacterium | reverse complement strand
CGGGCCTCGGCCTGCGGCAGGGCCCAGAACTCGCCCTCGCCGCGCGTGTAGTGCGAGCGCCGCAGGCGGTCGAAGCCGCCAGCGGCCGCGGCGCTGTCGTCGCGGTGGGTGTAGCCGTGCAGCGCCAACTCGTCGCCGCCGCGGCTGCGCTCGCCGAGCCAGGCTTCGAATCCGGCCGCGGGCGTCTCGCCGTGGTAGTGCGGCACGGCGAGCAGCGTGACCGGCAGCGGCGCCACCGTGGCCACGGCCGCCAGCGCCCGCTCGCAGGCCGCCTGCGTGCTCGTGGTGACGTCGTGCAACACGACGCAGACGCGGCGCGCCGTCATCGCCGTAGGCCGGCACCGGCGGGCGGCCCGACTGCCGGCCCGACTGCCGGCCCGACGGCGCCTGCCGTGCCTGGCGCCGCGTGCTGCGCTCCGGCGACGCCGAGGACGCGGCCGTAGTGATCGATGAGGCCGGCGAAGGCGTCGGCCCAGTCGTGCCCGGCAGCGTGTGCACGGGCCGCTCGTCGCCGGGCCTGCCGGTCGCCCTCGAAGGCGGCGGCGATCGCCTCGGCGAAGGTGGTGGCCCCGGGCATCTCGACGCCGAGGCAGGCGTGGCCGTCGACCCATTCGGCCAGGCCGTCGGCAGCGCGCACGACGGCCGGCGTGGCGCAGGCCAGGGCCTCGAGCACCGAGAGGCCGAAGGTCTCCTGGTCACCGGCGTGGACGAACAGGTCGGCGCTGGCCAGCGCCGTCGCCACCGCCTCGGCCCCGCGGGCGACGGGCAGCACGATGACCCGGTCGCCCGGTGGTGGCGGCGCCGGCCCGGCGCCGATGGCGACGAGCGCATACGGCGCGCCGAGCCGCGCCACCGCCTCGGCGAGCAGCCCGAGATGCTTCTCGCGGGCGAAGCGGCCGGCGTAGACGAGCACGCGCGTGCCCGCATCGAAGCCGAGGGCCTGGCGCCAGCGGGCGTCGGCACGGCGCGGATGGAACACGGCGCTGTCGACGCCGAGCGGCGCCGTTGCGACACGCTCGACGCCCCAGTCGCGCAGATGCGACGCCATCGCCGCGCTCGGCGCGAGCACGAGGTCGAATCGCCGGTAGAGGTGGCGGGCATAGCGGCGGGCCTCGGTTGCGGCCGCGGCGCCGAGCAGCGGGCCGGCGACGAGCCGGGCCATGGCCACCAGGTTCGAGTGGCAGTAGGCGACGGCGGGCACGCCGCCCTGGCGTGCGGCGTCGAGGGCGCTCCAGGCGACGCGGTAGGGATCGCCGGCCTCGATCAGGTCGGGCTGCAGACCGAGGAGCACGCGCGCGACGGCGCCGCGGCGCAACGGCAGCCGGTAGCCACCGCTGCCGGGCAGGGCGATCGACGGCAGCCGGGCGATGCCCTCGCCGTCGATGGCCCCAGGCGGCGTCGGCACGGCGATCGTGTGCCGCCAGCCGGGACGGCTGGCCAGCCACTCGTGCTTGGCTCGAAGGTAGCGGCCGACGCCGCCCCCGGTGGCGCTCCAGAACATCGTCGCGTCGACGACGTGGATCCCGTGGCGCATCGACAGGCGCGCTTCGGCGTCGGTGTCGATGCCGGCGCTAGCGCTTGCCGGCAGGCTTGGCCGCAACCCGCTTCGCGGGAGACGCAGCCGCCGGCGTCTTCTGCCGCTGGTAGGCGGCATCGGTCGCCTCGCCGCGATCGGTCGCCTGCTTGCCGCTCTCGATGTCGTCGTGAGCCTGGCGCATCACCGCCCGTGGCTCGCTCGTGCCGCTGTCGGACGATTCGTCGCGCTCGTGCGGCAGGCGCGGCGCGGCGTGGCCGTCCGACGTGGCGTGCGTCGTCGACCTGGGGCTGGGTTTTCGGCTGGAGGCCATGGTGCAACGACAGGAGGCGGAGACGGCCAGTGTGACAGAGCCCGGTGCGGCGCCACGGGCATATGGCTTGCTGGAACGAACGCTCCCGACACACGCCGGAGATCGAACGTGCGCCTGCTCGCTTCGCGCCTCGTTCGCCACACGTTGCCGCTGGCCTTCGCGGTGCTCGCCACGCTTTTCGTCCTCATGGCCTGCGGCGATCGACGCACCGAAGCGGAGCCGGGCCCGGCCACCGCGTCGCGCTGACCGCAGCGCGTCGCGAAACCCCAGTGGCGGGCCGCCGGCCGATCGCGGCCAGGCGGGGGTATGCTGACCCGTGGACAAGTTGACTACCGAACCGGAACCCGAGCAGGAACCAGAGGGTCGCCGCGCACCGATCCAGCGACCGCTGCACCGGCGAACCGATTTCGCGCGGCTTCCCGACCCCGATGCCGATGCCCGACGCTCGATCGCCGGCGCCCGCGTGCTCCTCGTCGACGACACGCCCGATACCCTCGAGACGTTTGCCTACCTGCTCGAGAGCGAGGGTGCCGTGGTCTCGACGGCGCTGTCGGGGCAGCTCGCGCTGGCGCTGGCCGAAAGCAAAGCCTTCGACCTCATCGTCTCCGACGTCGGCATGCCGGTGATGGACGGCTACGAGCTGATCGCCGAGCTGCGTCGGCGGCCGGGCACTGCCGCCGTGCCGGCGATCGCGCTCACCGGCTACGGCCGGCCGCAGGACGTTCAGCAGGCAGTGGCCGCGGGCTTTCAGGCCCACGTCGACAAGCCGGTCGACTTTGCGCACATGCGCGAGCTGATGCAGACGTTGCTCGCCGGCGCGCCGATGGCCACGACCCCTTCGAACCAGCGACCGAAGGAGTAGGCGGAGCGCTCAGGCGTCGGGGTCGACGCCCAGGGTCTTCATGGCCTTGGCCAGTGTCTGCCGCGTCGTCGCATAGGCGCGCCAAGGGTCGGCCTTGTCTTCGAGTCGATCGTGCACGCTGGCGATCGTCCAGTGCGCGCCGCCCGTCAGCGACCCGAGCTCGTCCCACGCGCAGGGCACCGAGACGCCGAGGCCCGGCCGTGCCCGGGCCGACCAGGCGCATGCCGTCGTGGCACCGAAGCCGTTCCTGAGGTAGTCGACGAACACCTTGCCGACGCGGTTCTTCGGCCCGCTCTTGGCGACGAAGCGCTCGGGGATCACCGTGGCCATGTGCTCGACCACCGCCTTGGCGAAGGCCTTGACGGTGTCCCAGTCGTGCTTCGGCGTGACCGGCACGTCGACGTGCAGGCCCTTGCCGCCGCTCGTCTTCAGGAAGCTCGCGAGCCCGAGCTGCTCGAGCAGCGAGCGGGTGAGCTCGGCCGCCTCCTGCACTCGGGCCCAGGCGAGGCCTTCGCCGGGGTCGAGGTCGAAGACGATGCGGTCGGGATGGCCGATGTCCTTCGTCGTCGCGTTCCAGGTGTGGAACTCGACGACGTTGGCCTGCGCCGCGCCGATCAGCGCGGCGAACGAATCGACCTCGATCATCGGCTCGTGGTCGGGCGAGATCGCGGCGTCGAGCTGCTTCAGCTCGGGAATGCGCAGCGTCCCCGCGTGGCGCTGGAAGACGATCGGCCCGCCGATGCCCGAGGGTGCCCGCACCATCGACACCGGGCGCCGGGCGAGGTGCGGCAGGATCAGCCGGGCGACATGCAGGTAGTGGTTGACGACGTCGAGCTTGGTGAGGCCGCTCGACGCGTCGACGACGCGGTCGGGGTGGCTGATGCGCACGCCTTCGACGGTCGCGTCGCCGGACGCGCGGACTGCCGGCCCTGACGCCGTGCCCTTCGCCTTCGCGGGTCGTTTCGCCTTCGTTCGCGGCTTCGCCTTGCCGGCGCTCGCCTTGGCCACGACCGTCGCCATGGCCACCGGCTGCTCGCGCACGATGCGCCCGGCCGGCTTGTCGTCGCGCAGGCCGTGGAAGACGGCGTGGCGGATCCGGCCGTCGGTCGTCCACTCGCCGAACGAGACCTCGGCGACGAGGCGCGGCGCGACCCAGTGCGCCTTGCCGGGCGGCTTCTCGGTGAACGGCATCGTCCGGCTGGCGACGGCGTCGAGCGCCTGCTTCACCGCCTTCAGCGACGCCTGGTCGAAGCCGCTGCCGACGCCGCCGGCAAAGCGCAGGGCGCCGGCCTCGTCGTGGATGCCGAGCAGGAGCGAGCCGATGCCGGTGCGCGAGCCTTTCGGGTCGGTGTAGCCGCCGATCACGAACTCCTGCCGCAGCGTGCACTTGAGCTTGATCCAGCTCGGGCTGCGGCGCGAGACGTAGGGCGAATCGGCACGCTTGCCGATGACGCCCTCGAGGCGCATCCGGCAAGCGTTGTGCAGCAGCTCGGCCGGGCTCGAGTCGAAGTCCTCGCTGAAGCGGATGCGGCCCTCGTCGCCGCCGCCGGGCGCCGCGTCGAGCAGGGCGCGCAGCACGGCGCGGCGCTCGACCAGCGGCACCGCGCGCAGGTCGTGGCCGGCCAGGTAGGGCACGTCGAAGAGGTAGTACTGGATCGAGTCGGTGCGGGCCGAGTCGAAGGCGTTCTGCAGCAGGTTGAAGTCGGGCGCGCCCCGGGCGCCGGCGACGACGATCTCGCCGTCGAGCCAGCCCGAGCTGATCCCGAGCGCGCGCACCGCGGCGACGAGGCCGGGCAGCCGCGACGACCAGTCGTTGCCGTTGCGCGTGAAGAGCTGCACCGCGTCGCCGTCGACGCGGGCAAGCAGCCGGTAGCCGTCGAACTTGATCTCGAAGATCCAGCCGGCGTCGGCCGGCGGCTGCGCGACGAGGGTGGCGAGCTGCGGCGAGAGCGCGGCCGGCAGCGCGGCGCGTTTCGCGGCGGCTGGCAAGGACGGCGGCGATGGTGCGGCGCCGGCACCGGTCCGGGCTGCCGCCGGGCGCGCTGGCACCTTCGCGGCGTACTTCGCCACCCTCGCCACCTTCGTTGCTTTCGTTGCTTTTGTCGCCGTTGCCGTTGCCGTCGCAGGCTTGATCTTCGTCTTCGTCCCCGCCTTCGTCGCCGCCTTGGCTGACGCCGACTTTCTCGAGGCCGCCTTCTTGGTCGACGCGGCAGGCAGATCGGCAATCGTGCGGCTCGAGAGTACGCTGCCCGGCTCGGCGGCGACGACGCTGTAGTCGGCCACGGGTCGCGCCGCGTCGTCGCGCTCCTTGATCAGCAGCCACGGCTCCTGACGCTCACCGCTGCGGCCGTGCATGCGCACCAGTGTCCAGCCGCCCGAGAGCTTGTGGCCGTGCAGACGGAACTTGAGCTTGCCGGCGCGGTAGCCGGCGTGGGCGTCGCCGACGGGTTCCCAGGTGCCGTTGTCCCAGACGATCACCGAGCCGGCGCCGTACTGTCCCTTCGGGATCTCGCCCTCGAAGCCGCCGTAGTCGATCGGGTGGTCCTCGACATGCACGGCCATGCGCTTGTCGGCCGGGTCGAGGCTCGGCCCCTTGGGCACGGCCCAGCTCTTCAGCGTGCCGTCGAGCTCGAGGCGAAAGTCGTAGTGCAGATGGCTGGCGGCGTGCTTCTGGACGACGAACGAGAGCCCTCCGCCGGCCGACGGCTTGCCGCCGCGCGGCTCGCTCGTGACGCTGAAATCGCGTTTCCCGAGGTAGGGCTTGAGCGCTTCTGCCATGGTTCTCCCTTCGGCAAGCATCATGCCGACGCACAAGGCACATGGCCTGTCGAGGCAAGTCTCGCTCCACCTGCTACCGTGCTGCCCATGACAGACCTCTTTTCCCTCGCCGGCCGCACCGCCCTCGTCACCGGGGGCTCGCGCGGCATCGGCCGGATGATCGCCAGCGGCTTCCTGCAGGCGGGCGCCCGCGTCTACATCTCGTCGCGCTAGGCCGCTGACTGCGAGGCGACCGCTGGGGAGCTGTCGGCGCTCGGCGAGTGCCTCTGCCTGCCGGCCGACGTCTCGACGCTCGAGGGCGTGCAGGCGCTCGCCGCCGCCTATGGCGCGCGCGAGAGCCGGCTCGACATCCTCGTCAACAACGCCGGCGCTGCCTGGGGCGAACCGTTCGACACCTTCTCCGAGAAGGGCTGGGACAAGGTGGTCGATCTCAACCTGAAGACGCCGTTCTTCCTGACCCAGGCCCTGCACGCGCTGCTGAAGGCCGGCGCGAGCGAGGAGCATCCAGCCAAGGTGATCAACGTCGCGTCGATCGACGGCATCGCCGTCAACCCGCTCGAGACCTACTCGTACGCGGCCAGCAAGGCCGGCCTGATCCAGCTGACGCGGCGGATGGCGATGCGCCTGATCGAGGACCGCATCGTCGTCAGTGCCATCGCGCCCGGCGCCTTCGCGTCGGCAATGAACCGCGCCGCCCGCGACCACGGCGACGAGGTCGCCAGGCGCATCCCGGCCCGCCGCATCGGCCGCGACGACGACATGGCCGGCGCTGCCATCTACCTCGCCTCACGGGCCGGCGACTACGTCGTCGGGACGACGCTGGTGGTCGACGGCGGGGTCATCCACGGGCGCTGACCGGCGCTGAAAGACGTTTGTCTGCGAGCGGACAATATCTTGATATTTGTCTGATAGCAGACTAGACTCGCAGCGCCGCAGCGGTTCTGCGGTGCCATCGATCTTCCGCATGAGCGCTCTTCCCAGGCCCGTCAACCCGATCGTCGACCTCGGCTCCGCCGCCTCGGCCGCGGCGGCACTGCGTACCTTCTTTCGCCTCGCCGAGGCGTGGCAGCTCTCGGCGGCCGAGCAGTGCGCGGTGCTCGGCGTCGCCCGGGCCACGCTCTACCAGTGGAAGCAGGGCAAGGTCGGGCCGCTCGATCGCCACCATCTGGAGCGGCTGTCGCACCTGTTCGCGATCTACGCCGCGCTGCAGATCCTGCTGCCGATCGCCGAGCGGGCCAACGCCTGGATCCGCGCGGCCAATACCGCGCCGCTGTTCGGAGGCCGCTCGGCGCTCGACCGCATGCTCGCAGGCCAGGTCGCCGATCTCTTCGTCGTTCGCCAGTACCTCGACGCCCAGCGCGGCGGCAAGGCCTGAGGACGGGCGGCGCCGACCGACCTTTTCTCCGGATCCGGAAGTCCCATGGCGGCGATCGATCCGTCCCGCGTGCCCGTCGCGCGCACGACCTGGCGGCCGTCGTACCGGCTGATCCCGTCGCGCTTTCCGACCGTCGGCCTCTACGACGCCATCGCCGATCCAGCCGATCTCGACGTCGTCTTCGCCATCGAGGCGCTCGCCAATCCACGCATTCGCGACGAACTCGGCGAGCTGCAACTGGTGCCGCCCGACGAGCGCGTCAGCGGTGCCGGCTCGACGCCGATCATGGCCGCCTTCACCCACCTGAATCCGGAAGGCTCGCGTTTTTCCGACGGCAGCTACGGCGTCTACTACGCAGCCCACGCTCTCGCGACCGCCCTTGCCGAAGTCAGCTTTCACCGCGCGGTGTTCCTGCGTCGTACCGCCGAGGCGGCGATCGATCTCGACCTGCGCCTCATCACCGCCAACGTCGAGGCCGAGCTGCACGACCTCTCGGCGCTGCCTGGCGGTGATCCGCACCGCTTCGACGCGGCACTGACGGCCGACGACTACGGCCCCTCGCAGCGTCTCGGCGCCGGCTTGCGCGCGGCGGGCAGCCACGGCATCCGCTACCCCAGCGTTCGCCATCCGGAGGGGGAGTGCGTGGCGATCTTCCGGCCGCGGGCCTTGCGCCACGCCAAGGTGGCGACGCACATCGCCTTGCACTGGGACGGCACCGAGATCACGCACTGGTACGAGAAGCAGGAGCCGCGTGCGGTCGGCGGTTGAGCCCGGGAGGCCCGTCACCGCTGCGTCCCTGGCTGCAACGCACTCGCTTACAACTGCCGCAACTTCTTGCAAGGGTGGCGCTTTGCGGCGTGCGGCCGTGACCCGCCGTCGTCGCGCAAGGTCGGA
>JBBRFB010000150.1:0-7873 GCA_038225015.1 Burkholderiales bacterium | reverse complement strand
CGTCGAACCGTCATCGGTCGCGGCTCCCCACACCACCCCGGCGACTTCTCTTGCGCCGAGAGGGACGCGCACCAACGTGCCGGGTGCGAGCGGGCGTTGACTTCGGTAAGTCAGCGTCGAGGCGAGGCCGGCGTGCTGAGGTGATTCGACGGCGATCGACGTCACGGCCGCGGACGACGGTCCGGCGATCGCACTCACGGCGCGGGCCCGATGTGCCGGCCAGCTTCAACTTCACGCCTTAAGTTCATGATTTGGCGAGGCTTTTGATTTTCTCCACCGCCTCTGTGGGTAACTTTGTGGAGAAACCGCCCCGCGAGCCCGCAGATCCTTGCTGCGCCTCGCTTGCGGGCGCGCTGCACGCTTTCGCGGCATGAAAATGATCTCAATGAAATCAACGACTTAGAGCAATCGTTGGAAATTTGATTGATGCGCCGCAACACGCACGCGTCGTTGCGGGGCAAATCAAAATTTTGGGGATAAGTCAAGCCCTGAGTGCTCACTCACGGCGAATCAGGCCCGTATGACGAAATCGTGACTTTGGTCACGGTGCCTGTCGCCGATGAAACGCCGGGGACAGCTCGTGGACCGCGTCGACCAGGATGCCGACGCCATCGGGCGGCGTGTGCTGGCTGATGCCGTGGCCGAGATTGAAGACGTGGCCCTGAGCGGTCGCGGCCTCGCCGGCCGGGCCGAAGGCGGCCAGCGCCGAGCCCACCTCGGCACGTATCGCCGCCTCGCCGGCGAACAGGGCGCACGGGTCGAGGTTGCCCTGTACGGCGGTGCCCGGCCCGACCCGCTGGCGCGCCTGGCCGAGGTGGACCGTCCAGTCGACGCCGACGACGTCGGCGCCGAGGCCGGCGATGGCCTCCAGCCACGGCCCGCCGCCCTTGGTGAAGACGATGTGCGGCACGCGCCGGCCCTCGGCGTCACGGCGCAGCTGGCGCAGCACGCGCGCGGTGTAGGCCAGGCTGAAGGTCTGGAAGGCGCCGTCGGCGAGCACGCCGCCCCAGCTGTCGAAGAGCATCACCGCCTGCGCGCCGGCGTCGATCTGCGCGTTGAGGTAGAGCGCGACGGCGTCGGCGTTGACGGCGAGCATTCGGTGCATCAGGTCGGGCCGCGCGTAGAGCATCGTCTTGACCAGCCGGTAGTCGTCGGAGCCGCCGCCTTCGACCATGTAGCAGGCGAGCGTCCACGGGCTGCCGGCAAAGCCGATCAGCGGTACGCGGCCGTCCAGCGCGCGGCGGATGGAGGTGACGGCGTCGAACACGTAGCGAAGGCGCGCCATGTCGGGCACGGCGAGGCGGGCGACCGCGTCTTCGTCGCGCACCGGGTGGGTGAAGCGCGGGCCCTCGCCCTCGACGAAGCCGAGGCCCAGGCCCATCGCGTCGGGCACGGTGAGGATGTCGCTGAAGAGGATCGCCGCATCGAGCGCGTAACGGTCGAGCGGTTGCAGCGTCACCTCGGTCGCCCACTGCGGGTTCGTCGCCAGCGCCATGAAGCTGCCGGCGCGCGCCCGCGTCGCCCGGTATTCCGGCAGGTAGCGCCCGGCCTGGCGCATGAGCCAGACGGGCGTGCGGTCGGTCGGCTGCGAAAGACAGGCGCGGAGGAAGACGTCGTTGCGAAGGGCGGTTTGGGGCATGCCGCGATTGTCGGCGGTCGGGTGCTGCGCCTGTGCGGGCCCGGCGGCGTCCGCGGTCGCCGCGAGCGGCGCCGATAATCGCCGTCGGTCGACACCCACTGGCCGCCATCGTGGCCGCTCGCGCCGTGCAGCGAAGTCTTTCGTGAAGCAGAAGGTCCTGATCGTCGAGGACGAGCCCGGCATCGCCGACACGCTGCAGTACGCCCTGCGCACCGAGGGCTTCGAGCCGGCGTGGTGCGCCACCGGCGAGGAGGCGCTGGCGCGCATCGCCGCCGAGCCGCCGGCGCTTGTCATCCTCGACGTCGGTCTGCCCGACGCCAGCGGCTTCGAGATCTTCAAGCGGCTGCGCGCCACCAGCGACGTGCCGGTCGTCTTCCTCACCGCCCGCAGCGACGAGATCGACCGCGTCGTCGGCCTCGAGCTCGGCGCCGACGACTATGTCGCCAAGCCGTTCTCGCCGCGCGAGCTGGTCGCCCGCGTGCGCTCGATCCTGCGCCGGGCCGGCCGGCCGCCGGCACCTCCGCTGCCGGCCGCCTCGACGGCCCTGAGCGTCGACGAGGGCCGCATGCAGGCCCGCTTCCACGGCCACCTTCTCGAGCTGTCGCGCTACGAGTTCGGCCTCCTGAAGACGCTGGCCGCACGACCGGGCCATGTCTTCTCGCGCGAGCACCTGCTCGACCGGGTCTGGGGAAGCGACACCGAAAGCATGGACCGCACGGTCGATGCCCATGTGAAGACGCTGCGCGCCAAGATGAAGGCGGTCGCGCCCGAGGCCGAGCCGATCCGCACCCACCGTGGCAGCGGCTATTCGCTGGCCGACGACCTGGGGCCGCCTCGCACGCCGTGAGTTCCTTCGTCGCGTGAGCCTGCCCGGGAGGCGTCATTGACGCAGCGCACCCGCATCTTCATCGGCATCCTCGTCGCGTACGCGCTCGGCGTCGCGTTCCTGATGTTCCGCCAGCTCGGCGACATCGACCCGCGCTACCGCGAATCGGCCGAGGAGTCGCTGGTCGAGACGGCGCAGCTGATGGCCTCGCTGGTCGAGGAGTCGTCGCGCGACGGCGCCTTGCGCGTCGAGGCGCTCGAGCCGGTGTTCCGCTCGCTCTACGCCCGCCGCTTCAGCGCCGACATCTACGGCGTCGAGAAGACGCGCGTCGAGCTGCGAATGACCATCGTCGACCGGCGCGGCACGGTGGTCTTCGATTCGCGCTCGGCCTCCCTCGGTCAGGACTTCTCGAAATGGCACGACGTCTTTCTCGCCCTGCGAGGGCAGTACGGCGCCCGCACCACGGCCGACATCGAGGGCGACCCGCGGACGTCGGTGATGTACGTGGCGGTCCCGATCCGCGACACCTCGAGCGCCGGCGGCGGCGCCGTGGTCGGCGCAGTGAGCCTGGGCAAGCCGGT
This sequence comes from Burkholderiales bacterium, assembly GCA_038225015.1. Lineage (GTDB taxonomy): Bacteria > Pseudomonadota > Gammaproteobacteria > Burkholderiales > Burkholderiaceae_C > Schlegelella_A. The sequence continues at coordinate 4,827 of JBBRFB010000150.1, read as the reverse complement.
GCAGAGCTTCGGCCAGTTCGTCGAGGCCGCGCGCCGCAAGACACTGCTCCTCGGCGCCACCTCGGTGGTCGCCGTGCTGCTGCTGGTCGTGATCCTCTCGGTCTGGCTGGTGCGGCCCTTCGGCGTCATCGTCGACTACATCGGCTACGTGCGCGCGCAGCGCAGCTTCTCCCTGCCGCGCCTCGGCCGGCGCGCGCTCGGCGCCATCGGTGCCGCGTACGACGAGATGCGCGATGCCCTGGCCGGGCGCAACTACGTCGCCGACTACGTGCAGACGCTGACGCACGAGGTGAAGGGGCCGCTGTCGGCGATCCGCGGCGCGGCCGAGCTGCTGCAGGAGCCGATGGCCGACGCCGACCGGCGCCGCTTCGTCGCCAACATCGCGCGCGAAGGGCAGCGCATCCAGGAACTCGTCGACCGCATGATGGAGCTCACCGAGCTCGAGTCGCGGCGCAGCCTCGACCACGCCGCGCCGGTGCCGATGCGCACGCTGATCGGCGAGGTCGCTGCGAGCGCCAGGCCGTCGGCGCTGGCGCGCGGCCTCGCGGTCGAGGTCGTCGCCGGCAGCGCCGCGCCGGTGGTCGACGGCGATGCCTTCCTGCTGCAGCGGGCGGTCGCCAACCTGGTCGACAACGCGCTCGACTTCTCGCCGGCAGGCGGCACGGTGACGATCGCCCTGGCCGAGCACCGGCGCACCTGCGACGTCGTCGTTCGCGACCGCGGCCCCGGCATTCCCGAATACGCCGAGGCCAAGGTGTTCGAGAAGTTCTATTCGCTGGCGCGGCCGGCGACGGCCAAGAAGAGCACCGGGCTGGGCCTCGCCTTCGTGCGCGAGATCGCCGAGCTGCACCGCGGCCGCGTCATGCTGAAGAACGCGGCCGACGGCGGCGCCGTCGCGACCCTGTCGCTGCCGCTCGGCCAGCGGTCGTCGTGAGCCCGCATCCAGCCCTTGCGCCGCTCCAGCTGCACCCGCTGCGGCACGCTCAGACGCTGCCCTTCGCGTAGTCGAGCACGGCGTCGACCAGCGTCATGAGGTGGGCCTGAAGCGGCGCGAAGCCGGCGCTCTTCGTTCGCCCCGCCTCGTCCATGTAGAGGCGCTTGTTGATCTCGACCTGCAGGCTCATGCGCCCCTTCGACGGGTCGGAGTAGGCGCGCACCAGCTCGACGCCCTTGTACGGGTCGTTCACCTTGACGTCGTAGCCCAGGCCGGCGAGGACGCCGCGCACGAGCTCGGTGAAGGCCTGATCGCAGGTCGTGCCGTCGCGGTCGCCGAGAACGAAGTCGGCGCGCGCCTTGCCGGCGCCGCCTTCGCCCTGGGCGCCGCCCACGGCGTTCATGGAATGGCAGTTGATGTGCCAGCTCGCGCCGAAGCGCGCATGCGTCGCCTCGATGCGCTCGCTGAGTGCGCGGTGGTAGGGACGGTGGAAACGCTCGATTCGCCCGCGCACCTCGTCGACCGCGAGGCGGCGGCCGTAGATCGGCCGGCCGTCGTCGAGCGTGCGCCACACGAGCGCCTTGCCGAGCCCCGCCTTGCCGCTCGGCGCGAACTCGTCAGGCCAGGCGCCGCCTTCGACAAGCGCCAGGTCGACATCGCCGTGATGGCGGTTCAGGTCGACGTAGGTTCGCGGCGCCAGCGCCGCGAGCAGCACGACGCCGCGCTCCGTCGCCGGCAGATACAGCTCGTCGACGAAGCAGTCCTCGCCGTCGCGCAGCTCGAACTCGCTCACCACGGCGCCGAAGTCGGCCGGAAAGTCGTGGCCGGAGTGCGGCGAATCGAGGACGAGCGGGGTGGCGGGAGCGGCCGGACCGTGGACAACGAAGGTGGAGTGGGGGCTCATGGCCGCAGCATAGCCGCGTCGCGAGCCTGCTTCACGCCGCGTTCATGACGGCTTCGCGCGGCCTTCGAATCGCCTTCGCCAGGACTGCCGATCCTCCTCCTCCATGCCGCCACGTTGGCGGCGTCGACCGGAGAAAGCGCGATGCGATTGCCGAAACATCCCTGGGTCCCGCTGAGCGGCGCCGGCCGCACGGCGGCGTGCGTCGTCGTCGCCGTGCTGGCGACCCTGGCCCTCCTGGCCTGGTCGCCGGCCGAGGCCCGGGACGAGCCGCCGGGCACGTCGAACAAGGTCGAGAGCCCGTACTTCTTCGTCCGCAGCGACGATCCGACCACGGACCGCCTGCCTCTGAAATCGACCCGGGTCGACGTGCGCATCGCCGGCGTCATCGCCGACGTCACCGTGACGCAGCACTACCGCAACGAAGGCCAGCGCGCGATCGAGGCGCGCTACGTCTTCCCCGGCGGCACCGCGGCCGCCGTCCACGCCATGAACGTTCGTCTCGGCGATCGCCTGCTGACGGCGAAGATCCGCGAGAAGCAGCAGGCGCGCATCGAGTACGAGACGGCCAAGGGCGAGGGCAAGACAACCGCTCTGCTGGAGCAGCACCGGCCGAACGTCTTCGAGATGAACGTCGCCAACATCCTGCCCGGCGACGACGTCGCCGTCGAGCTGCACTACACCGAGCTGCTGACGCCGCGCGATGCCGAATACGGTTTTGTCTATCCCACCGTCGTCGGTCCCCGCTACAACTCGCCGCAGGGCGCGGCGGCGGGCGAGAAGTGGCTGTCGACGCCGCATCTGAAGAGCGGCGAGGCCAGCGCGACGGCGTTCGACCTGCACGTCACGCTCGACACGCCGATGGCGCTGAAGGAGATCGCGTCGAGCTCGCACCGGATCGAAGTCGAGGGCCTGGGCACCGGCCATGCGAGCGTCGCGCTCGCCCCGCGCGACGATGGCTCGGGGCCGGGCAACGACCGCGACTTCATCCTCTCGTACCGGCTCGCGGGCGACCGCATCGAGTCGGGGCTGATGCTCTTTCGCGGCGAGACCGAGAACTTCTTCCTGGCGATGGTCGAGCCGCCGAAGGCCGTGCCGACGGCACAGATCAACCCACGCGACTACATCTTCGTGGTCGACATCTCCGGCTCGATGCACGGCTACCCGCTGGAGACGGCGAAGGCCCTGCTCGACAAGCTGATCGGTTCGCTGCGCGCCAGCGACACCTTCAACGTGATGCTGTTCTCCGGCTCGAATCGCCTGCTGGCGCCGCAGTCGGTGCCGGCGACCCGCGCCAACATCGACCGTGCGCTGCAGACGATCCGCGAGATGGGCGGTAGCGGCAGCACCGAGATCGTTCCGGCACTCAAGCGCGTCGCGGCGATGCCGAAGGCGGCCGACGTCTCGCGCACCGTCATCGTCGTCACCGACGGCTACGTGAGCGTCGAGAGCGAGGTGTTCCGCCTCGTTCGCGACAACCTTGACCAGGCCAACGTCTTCGCCTTCGGCATCGGCTCGAGCGTGAACCGGCACCTGATCGAAGGCATCGCCCGCGCCGGCCAGGGCGAGGCGTTCATCGTCACCCGCCCCGAGGACGCGACGGCGACGGCCGAGCGGCTGCGCCGGGTCATCGACAGCCCCGTGCTGACGAAGGTGACGGCCCGCCTGGAAGGGCTCGACGCCTACGACGTCGAGCCCCGGCACCTGCCCGACGTACTCGCCGGCCGGCCCGTCGTCGTCTTCGGCAAGTGGCGCGGCGACCCGGCGCAGGTGGCCGGCGCGCGGCTGGTCGTCGAAGGTCGCACGGCCGAAGGGGCCTACATGAACGAGGTCTCCGCGCGCGACCATGAGGACGCGACTTCGTCGGCGCTGCGCCAGCTCTGGGCGCGCCAGCGGATCGCGATGCTGGCCGACCAGGAAGGGCTCGAAGGTGGCGGCGCGCAGAAGGACGCGATCACTGCGCTCGGCCTGAACTACAGCCTGCTCACGCAATACACGAGCTTCATCGCGGTCGACCAGGTGGTCCGCAACTCGAACCCGGCGCTGATGGCGAGCGTCAAGCAGCCGCTGCCGATGCCGGCCGGCGTCAGCAACCTGGCGATCGGCGCCGAGGTGCCGAGCACGCCCGAGCCCGAAGCGTGGCTGGCGCTCGCGGTGACGCTGGCGATCGTCGGCGCCGCGCTGCCTCTCCGCCGCCGCCACGCCCGGAGCCGCTCGTGAGCCGCGCAAGACTTCTCGCGGCGGCGCCCGCTGCGGCCTCGCGTCCCGCTGGCGGGTGGGCTCCGCTGGCGTGGCTCGTGGCCTTCGCTGCCGCGCTCTGGCCGCACTGGCGCTGGGCGGCGGCGCGCCTGGCCGATGGCTCCGACGATCCGCTCGGGCTCGCGGCGCTGGCCGTGCTCGCCGTCGCGGTCGTCCGCCTCGCGCCGCGGCTGGCCGAGGAGCCGTCGCCGCGCTGGCTCGCCGCCGCGACCGCACTCGCGTTCGTGGCGGCGCTCGCCACGCTCGCCGCGCCGCCCCTCGCCGCCGCCTTGCTCGCGGCGCTGGCCATGGCCGCCGCGCTGCGCGCTTTCGTCCCGGCGCGCACGCCGACGCTCGCCCTCGCGGGCCTGGCGGCGCTTGCCCTGCCGATCGTCTCGTCGATGCAGTTCTACGCCGGCTTTCCGCTGCGTGTCGTCACCGCCGAGGCCAGCACCTGGCTGCTCGGCGTGTTGGGCTTCGACGCCGCGCGCAGCGGCAGCGCCATGGTGGTCGACGGCCGGCTCGTCATCGTCGATGCGCCCTGTTCGGGCGTGCAGATGGTGTGGATGGCCTACTTCTGTGCCTGCACGGTCGCCTGGTGGGCCGGCCTGCCTGACCGCCGCTTCCTTGTCCGCGTGGCCGGCGTCGGTGCGATCGTCCTCGTCGGCAACGTCGTTCGCAACAGCATCCTCGTCGGCCTCGAAGCCGGCACCGCTGCGCCGGCGCCGTGGCTGCACCAGGCGGTCGGGCTGGT
>JBBRFB010000149.1:0-7985 GCA_038225015.1 Burkholderiales bacterium | reverse complement strand
AAGGCTGGCCTCGACGGGCGATCTGGCGGGCCAGCGCCGCGTGCACCTTGCCGACCTCGCGCGACTCGCCCTCGATCGCGTCGCTCAGAATGTGCGCCTCGACGCCAGCGGAACGCGCCAGCGCCGCGGCAGCGTCGAGCGACTGTTGCGGCGTCGCGATCATGGCCACGGTGTTGCCGGCGAACGCAGCGTCGCCGGGCTTCGGCGTTTCGAAGGTGCCGCGCTCGAGGCCGGCGCGGACCGCCGGCGACACCGCGATGCCGTAGCGCCCGAGCACGGCGAGGGCGTCGGCGCAGGTGGTCGGGTCGGGCAAGGTCGGGCCGCTGCCGATGACCGAGGGCGAGTCGCCGGGCACGTCGCTCACCAGCAGGGTGACGACCTGCGCCGGCGCGGCCAGCGCCGCCAGGCGACCGCCCTTGATCGCCGACAGGTGCTTGCGCACGCAGTTCATCTCGTCGATCGCCGCGCCGCTGCGCAACAGCGCCTGGTTGACGGCGCGCTTCTCGTCGAGCGAGACGCCGTCGGCCGGCAGCGTCAGCAGCGCCGAGGCACCGCCCGAGACGAGGCAGAGGACGAGGTCGTCGGCGCCCAGGCCCTGCACCAGCGCGGCGATGCGCGCGGCGGCGCGCCGGCCGGCCTCGTCGGGCACCGGGTGCGCCGCCTCGACCACCTCGATGCGCGTCTGGCCGCGACGGGCCGCGGCGACGAAGGCCGGCGGCACGTAGTCGTAGCGGGTGACGACGAGGCCGGTCAGCGGCGCCTCCTTCGGCCAGAGCGCGTCGACGGCCGCGGCCATCGCGCCGCCGGCCTTGCCGGCACCGACGACAACCGTGCGGCCGCGCGGCGGCGGTGGCAGGAAGCGGGCGATCGACGGCCCCGGCAACGCCTCGGCGATGGCCCGGTCGAGCAGCGCGCGGAGAAAGGCGTGCGGCTCCGCAGAGGCGGCGGCGGTCGTCGACACGAGCGCGGGTGTGGGTGCGGCTGGCGTCGGCGCGCTCACCGGACGTGACCCTCGCGCGCCGCCTGCTCGAACCAGCCGAGACCCGCTTCGGTGGCGCCGAGGGGCTGGTATTCGCAACCGACCCAGCCGTCGTAGCCGAGGCGGTCGATGTGGGCGAACAGGAAGGGGAAATGGATCTCGCCGCTGCCCGGCTCGTGCCGGCCCGGGTTGTCGGCGAGCTGCATGTGGCCGATGCGCGGCAGGAGCCGCTCGATCGTGGCCGCCAGCTCGCCTTCGCTGCGCTGGGCGTGGTAGATGTCGTACTGCAAGCGCACGTTCGGCGCGCCGACCTCGTCGATCAGGTCGAGCGCCTGCGCGATCCGGCCGAGGTAGTAGCCGGGCACGTCGAGGGCGTTGATCGGCTCGAGCAGGAGCACAAGCCCGGCCTTCGCGAACGCGTCGGCGGCAAAGCGCAGGTTGGCGACCAGCGTGCGCCGCAACACCGCGTCGTCGATGCCGGGCGGGGCCATGCCGGACATGCAGTGCAGGCGCGGCACGCCGAGGGTCGCCGCGTAGTCGACGCCGCGGCCGATGGCATCGCGGAACGCCGCCTCGCGGCCCGGCAGGCAGCCCAGGCCGCGCTCGCCGCTGGCCAGGTCGCCGGCCGGCGCATTGATGAGCACGGCCTCGAGGCCGTGGTCGTCGAGCCGGGCCTTCACCTGGCGGGCGTCGTGCGCGTACGGGAACTGGCACTCCACGGCCCGAAAGCCGGCGCTGCGGGCGCGCTCGAAGCGCTCGAGGAACGGCACCTCGGTGAACAGGGTCGAGACGTTGGCGGCGAATCGCGGCATCGCCCGGCGATTGTGGTGCAGCGGGCGCGGCCGAGAACTGCGCCACGCAGGCCGGCGCCGGGCGGCGGCAGGGCCGGCCTTTTCGGGCACGATCGAAGGCTCCGACGCCGATGCTCTGTTCCCGAGGCCGAACTCCCTTGCCGCCCTTCCTGCGCCTGCGACCGTTGCAACTGGGCATCCAGTCGCGGCTCATGCTCGTCACGTTCGCGATCGGATCGCTGTTCGTCCTCTACATCGCCTTCAACACCACGCGCCAGGCGACGCGCGACCGCGAGAGCGTCCGCGAGCAGATGCGGCTGGTCGCCGAGCTCGCCGGCTCGCGCCTCGACGACCACATCGGCGACATCACCCAGCTTCTCTACGCGCTCGCCGGCACCCTTCCGGTCGAGCGCAACGACACCGCGCACAACGACGCGCTGCTGAGCGGCCTGCGGCCGCAGTTGCCGGCCAATGTCACGGTGTCGATCTGGGCCGCCGACGGCAGCAACATCGGCTCGTCCGATCCGCCGGGCGAAGGGCCGCGGCCGAGCGCCATCGACCACGAGTTCTTCAGCGCCGCGCGCCGCGGCACCGGTCTCGTGAACGAGGCGCCGGTGCGGCTGCAGAAGGGCGGCGAGTGGACTGCCGTGTTCGCCCTGCCTCTCGTGCGCGAAGGGCAGACGATCGCGGTCGTCTCGGTCGCGCTGCGGCTCCTGACCCTGCCCCGCCTGCTCGATCCGAAGAAGACCCTGCCGGCGCGCGCCGTGATCGCCCTCGCCAACGACGACGACCGGATCATCGCCCGCTCGCTCGACGGCGAACACTGGATCGGCCGGGTCGTGCCGGTCGATCGCACCGCGCGGCTGCGCCCGCTGGCCGAAGGTCGGGGCGACGGCGAGGCGACCGGGCTCGACGGCATCCCGCGCATCTTCGGCTTCGCGGCGGCGCGCTCGGTACCCTGGTATGTCTTCGTCGGCATCCCGGTCGATGCCGCGCTGGCTCGCTCGCAGGCGAACCTGCGCGAGAGCCTCGCGCTGGGGCTCGGCATGCTCGGCCTGGGCCTCTTCATCTCGGCCTGGGTCGCCGGCCGGATCGCCCGGCCGCTGCGCCAGCTGAGCGACGACGCGCGACGCCTGGGCGAGGGCCACTTCGAGCACCGCAGCGAGGTCGCGACCACCGGCGAGGTCGGCCTGCTGGCGCAGACGCTGAACCGGATGGCCGCCGCCCTGCAGGAACGCATCGTCGCGGCCCGGCGCAGCGCCGAGCGCCTGGGTCTGGCCCTCGAGGGCTCGGAGCAGGCCCTCTTCGACTGGGACCTGGTCACCAACCGCATCCACTACAGCGGCCGCGCCTCGATGCTGCGCGGCGGACCCGACGAGGAGACGGAACTTACCCCGCAGCAGCGGCGCGAGTTCGTCCACCCCGACGACCTCGACGAGCTCGGCAAGCGCCTGAACGCCGCCGTGCGCGGCCTGGTGCCGGTGTTCGAGGCCGAGTTCCGGCTCCTGCACAACGACGGCACGTGGCTGTGGGTGCGCAGCCGCGGGCGGGTCGTCGAGCGCGACGCCGACGGCCGATCCCTTCGCCTCGTCGGCACCGAGGCCGACATCTCGCGGCGCAAGGCCGCCGAAGACGAGCTGCGCCAGCGTGCCGAGTGCGACGTCCTCACCGGCCTGCCGAACCGCGCCCTCTTCAACGACCGCCTCGCGGTCGCGATGACCCGCGCCGAGCGCAGCGGCCGGATGCTCGGGCTGCTCTTCCTCGATCTCGATCACTTCAAGCGCGTCAACGACACCCACGGCCACCAGACGGGCGACACGCTGCTCAGGATCACCGCCGAGCGGGTGGCCGGCTGCGTGCGCGCGAGCGACACCGTTGCCCGGCTCGGTGGCGACGAGTTCACCGTCGTCCTCGAAGGCCTGGCCTCGTTCGCCGACGCCGAGGTGATCGCCGGCAAGATCGTCGAGGCGATGCGCCTGCCGGCCGTGATCGACGGTGCCACGATCACCGGCTCGACCAGTGTCGGCATTGCCTTCATGCGCCCCGGCGAGACCGATGCCGCCGCGTTGCTGCGCCGCTCCGACGAGGCCCTCTACGAAGCGAAGCGGCGCGGCCGCGACCGCTTCGCGGTGCGCCAGGCCGACGACGCCTGAGCGGCCCCGAACGCGGGCTGCAACTCGCGCCACGGCCCGGGCGCGGCGGTCAAAAGCCCTCGGCGGCGGCCGCCGCCCCCGAGGCGCTATCCTGTCTGCTCGACCCGGCCCGAGAGGTGTCGGCGACGAGACGGACCCCATGCTGATCGACTTCTTCTTCACGCTGCGCGCCGCCAAGCTCAAGGTCTCCGTCAAGGAGTACCTGACCTTGCTCGAGGCGATCAAGGGCGGCGTGCTCGACGATCCGGAGACGGGCCCGAGCGTCGACAACTTCTATTACCTCGCACGCGCTTCGCTGGTCAAGGACGAAGCCCAGTTCGACAAGTTCGACCGCGCCTTCGCCGCCTACTTCAAGGGCGTCGAGATGCTCACCGACTTCACGCAGGAGATCCCGCTCGACTGGCTGCAGAAGAAGCTCGAGCTCGAGCTCAGCGCCGAGGAGAAGGCGGCGATCGAGAAGATGGGCTGGGACGAGCTGATGGAGACGCTGAAGAAGCGCTTCGAGGAGCAGAAGAAGCGCCACGAGGGCGGCAGCAAGATGATCGGCACCGGCGGCACCTCCCCCTTCGGTGCGTACGGCTACAACCCGCAGGGCATTCGCATCGGTCAGGACAAGGGCCGCAACAAGAGCGCGGTGAAGGTCTGGGACCAGCGCCAGTTCAAGGACTACGACGACAACCTCGAGCTCGGCACGCGCAACATCAAGGTGGCGTTGCGGCGGCTGCGCCGCTTCGCGCGCGAAGGCTCCGAGGAAGAGCTCGACCTCGACGACACCATTCGGGCCACGGCGTCGAACGCTGGCTGGCTCGACATCAGGATGGTGCCGGAGCGGCACAACAAGGTGAAGGTGCTGCTGCTGATGGACGTCGGCGGCACGATGGACGAGCACATCCACCGCGTCGAGGAGCTTTTCAGCGCAGCGAAGACCGAGTTCAAGCACCTCGAGTTCTACTACTTCCACAACTGCGTCTACGACTTCATGTGGAAGAACAACCGGCGCCGCTACAGCGAGAAGTTCAGCACCTGGGACATCATCAGGAAGTACAACAAGGACTACAAGCTCATCTTCGTCGGCGACGCGACGATGAGCCCGTACGAGATCCTGCAGCCCGGCGGCAGCGTCGAATACAACAACGAGGAGCCGGGCGCCGAGTGGCTGCAGCGCCTGACCAACGCCTTCCCGAAGTTCGCCTGGATCAACCCGGAGCCGCAGGGCGTCTGGGGTTACCGGCAGAGCATCTCGGTGATCCAGCAGCTGGTGAACCAGCGCATGTTCCCGCTCACCCTGCCCGGGCTCGAAGGAGCCATGCGACTGCTCGTGAAATGACGGCAGCGCTCCGGGCGCTGGCATGTCTTCTCGCGGCGGCGCTGCTGGGCGGCTGCTCCAGCCTGCCGTTCTTCTCCAGCGATGACGACGCCGCGAAGGCGAAACCGGCGGCCACGCCCGACGTCGCGCTCTACGCGTTCGACGTCGAGGCCCCGGCGCCGCTGCAGAAGCTGCTGCTCGACTTCCTCGACCTGTCGCGCTTCCAGAAGGCGCCGAAGGACGACGGCTTCAGCGGCCGCGAGCTCGACCGCCTGGTCGCGGCAGCGCCGGCGCAGGCCCAGTCGCTGCTCGAGACCGAGGGCTACTTCGACGCCACCGTCAAGATCGAGCAAAGCCCGGGCGGGAACGGCATCCCGCGCATCGTGATGAGTGTCGAGCCGGGGCCGCGCGTGAAGATCGAGAGCGTCGCGATCGGCTCGGCGACACCGCTCGCGCCGCGCACGCCGACTCGCGACGACGCCACGACCGACCGCCTCGAGCGCATGCGCGACGACTGGAAGCTCAAGCCCGGGGAGCCGTTCCGCCAGTCGGATTGGAGCGGGGCCAAGACGGCGGCGCTGGGCGAGCTGCGCGGCGACGGCTACCCGACGGCGACGTGGCAATCGACGCACGCGCGCATCGACGCCACCGCCGAGACGGCGGCGCTCGCCCTGCAGGTCATGCCCGGGCCGCTCTTCCGTCTCGGCCCGATCGAGGTCGTGGGCATCGAACGCTACGACGAGGGCGCGGTGCGCCGGCTCGCCGCTTTCGGCCAGGGCGACGTGTACTCCGAGAAGGCACTGCTCGACTACCAGGAGCGCCTCGTCAAGTCCGGCCTCTTCGAGGGCGCCTCGGTCGAGATCGATGCCGAGACCGGGCCGCCCGAAGGCGCGCCGGTGCTCGTCAAGGTGAAGGAGCTGCCGCAGCACCAGGCGACCTTCGGCGTCGGCTACAGCGCCAACACCGGGCCGCGGGTCTCGGTCGACCACTACGACCGCAAGGTGTTCGGCCAGCCCTGGATCGCGCACAGCAACCTCGTCTTCGGCCCCAACCTGAAGACGATCGGCACCGAGCTCACCTCGTATCCGCTCGAGAACCTGAAACACAACCTGGTCGGCGTCAATCTCGAGCAACTGAAGGGCGCCGACGAGACGCGCGACTCGGCGGCACTGCGAGTCGGCCGCTCGCAGGACACCGGGCGATTCGAGCGGCTCTATTTCGGCGAGCTCTCGCACAGCCGGGTCAGCAGCGCGCTGCTCGATACGGCGAGCAGCGCCGCCGCCGTGCACTACCACTGGCTGCGTCGCGACGTCGACGACGTGCTGCTGCCGACGCGCGGCGCGGTGCTGGCGCTACAGGGCGGCGTCGGTTACGGCACCGGCACCGAGACGCGCTCGGACCGGCCCGGTATCGAGGAGAAGGCCAAGGGCCCCTTCGTGCGCACCTACGCGCGCGTCAATGCCTACCACCCGCTCGGCTCGTGGTTCCTGAACGGACGCCTCGAGGCGGGGCAGGTGTTCGTGAACAACCGCATCGGCGTGCCCGACCCGCTGCTCTTTCGCGCCGGCGGCGAGAACTCGGTGCGCGGCTACGCCTACCGCACCCTCGGCCCCGAGGTGAACGGTGCCGTCGTCGGCGGCCGCGTGCTGCTCACCGGCAGCCTGGAGGCCGAGCATCCGTTCACGAGCCGGCTGCCGGCGCTGCTCGGCGCGGTGTTCGTCGACGCCGGCAATGCCGCCGACAGCTGGGGCAAGCTGAGCCCGGTGGTCGGCTACGGCGTCGGCGTGCACTACCGAAGCCCGGTCGGCGTCCTGCGTCTCGATCTCGCGTACGGCCAGGACGTCAGGAAACTGCGCCTGCACCTGAGCGTCGGCGTCGCCTTCTGATGCGGGCCGGGCGATGAGCGACGACACCTCGACGCCGGCCGAAACGCCGGTCACGGACTCGATGCCGCCGCCACCGCCCGAACCGCCGCAGCGGCGGCGATCCCTCTGGCGCTGGCTCGCCGCCGGGGTCGTCGTGCTGCTGGTCGCCGTCGCAGCCGGCATCGGCCTCGTCGTCTGGGCGCTGACGACGCCGTCGGGAACCGCCTGGGTGCTCTCGCTCGCGCCTGGCGTGACGGTCAGCGCGCCGCAAGGCGCGTTCATCGGCGACTTCTCGGCCGCGCACCTCGAGGCCGTGGTGCCGGGCACAGGACGCGTGGCGCTGGACGCACCGCGCTGGCAGGGCCTGGCGATCGCCCGCGGCGACCAGGGCCGCTGGCTGCGCCTGACGATCGCCGCGCTGCGCGTCGACCGCGTCGTCTTCGAGCCTGTCGCGAAGAAGCCGGTCACCAACGGGCCGCTCGCGGTGCCGACGAGCCTGCGCCTGCCGGTCGAGGTGGTGATCGACGACGCCAGCATCGGCGAGTTGCGCATCGGCGGCGAGAAGGCGACGCCGGTGCGCGACCTGCACGCCCGGCTGCACCTCGGCGCCGACGGCGGCGCGATGCATCGCTTCGAGCAGCTGCAGGCCGGCATCGACAAGGCACGGGCGAGCGGCAGTGCAACGATCGCCGCCGACCCGCCGTTCACCGTCGCCGCGCGGCTCGAGCTCGCCGGCGTCGACACCGAGCCGGCGTGGCAGGCCACGCTCGACGCCAGCGGCCCGCTCGCCGCCCTCAACGTCGCGGCCACCGCACGCGTCGCCGCGTCGGCCGCGCATGCGCCGCAGTCGCTCGACGCCCGCGCCGTCGTCAAGCCGTTCGTGCCGTGGCC
>JBBRFB010000148.1:0-7998 GCA_038225015.1 Burkholderiales bacterium | reverse complement strand
GGCCCGCGCTTGTCGGTGTGGCAGCTGTAGCAGGTCTGGTTGACCGTGGGCTTCTTCAGCATCGCGACGACCGACGAGCCGTGCGCGTTGTGGCAGTCGCTGCAGCGCATCTGGCCGGTGCGGACCGGGTGCGACGACGTCTTCTGGAAGTCGGCGCGCTGTTGCTTGTGGCACGTGAAGCAGACCTCGGGCTGGCCGGTCTTGGTGAGCACCGCATCACGATCGACGTGCATCTTGTGGCAGTCGGTGCAGGCGAGTCCGCTGCGGTCGTGCGCGCCGGCGTGCCAGGCGGTCCGCACGCCGCCCTGGTGGCACGAGAGGCAGGTCGCGTTGCGCGCCTCCAGCGGCAGTGACGAGTCCGCCTTGAAGGTGTTGATCGACGCTGGCTTCTTGTTGCGCGCGTGCGCTGCGCCCGGCCCGTGGCAGGCTTCGCACTGCAAACCGTGCGGACCGAACGGCGCGCGCGCGTCGCCGCGCTGACCGTGCCGTCCCTGGAAGATCGCCTTCGCCGTGTAGCTGCCGTCGTTGTCGCCATGGCATTCGAGGCAGGTGTCGGCACCCTTCTCGGTGTATTGCCCGATCAGCGACGCGGCGGTGGTCGCTGCCGCCGAGGCCGATGGCGAAGCTGACGGCGGCGCCGATGCCGCGCCGGCGACCGGCACGGCGCCGCCTTGGGCGCGAGCGGGTGCCTGCCAGCCGAGGGTCGTGACGGCGAGCAGCGTCGCGACAGCGAGTCGCAGAATCAGACCGGCGTGGCCTCGCACGGAAGTGAACCCGGATCGCATGTGCCCGGGCATGGCTAGCGGTGGCTCGCCGCCGTTGTGGGTTGCAGGGCGACGACCCGACGCCGTAGCGAGACGAATGGCCCGAGCGGCAGGACGTTCTTGCTCGCCAGCTCGGTCTTCGACAAGTACGGGCGGTGGGCAACGATCCGGTCGGCTTCGGCTTCGCCGATGCCGGGCAGCGTCTTCAGCTCGGCGCGGCTGGCGCTGTTGATGTCGACGAGCTTGACCGGGTCGGCCTTCTTTCTCGCCGCCGTCCACGAGTGCCCTTGTGGCCCCGGAGCCTGCACGGCGACGCCCGTGGACGCCGCCGGCGCCGCATCGACGCCGCCGACCAGTCCGATGAAAAGCAGCGTCGACGCGACCGCGCGCCGGCGCTTCGACCTCGATCGACCCTTCAGCGTGGTGACCTCCACGGGGCTACTTGTTGTGCACCACGGCGATGTCGGCGATCCGGCCGCTGCCGTGGCAGATCGTGCAGGTCTCGTTCGTGCTCGTCAGCGCGACGCCGCGCGGCTGGTACACCGCGCCGCCGTTGAGCTTGAAGTGCGAGATGTCGTCGGTGCTGTCGTGGCAGGCGAAGCACGCGGTGGCGGTCGGTGACGTCACCAGCGTCGTTGCTGCCGCGTCGGTCGGCACGCCGGCCGCGGTGCTGCTGTAGCCGCTGCCGTAGTTCACGCCGAGCGAGATGTACGGCGAGTTCGTGAGCGACGCTGCGAGGGTGCCGGTGGCGACGGTTCGGAACAACCGGTTGTCGAGCGCCGCGACCGAGGTGGGGGCGCTCAGATCGAACGTCCCCGGCAGGTGGCAAGCGGTGCACTGACTGAGCACGCCCGGGTAGCCGACATTGAAGAAGCCGTCGGTTGCGCTCGACGCGTGCCAGTTGTATGGCACCGTCCGCTTCGATGCGGCATGGATCGAGTGGATGAAGCTGGTCGAGTCCGCCGACCAGCCGCTGCTCGTCTGGTTCGGCCGATGGCACCACGAGCAGGTTGTGCCGTCGTTGCGCTGGCCGGCATGGAACGCGTCCTCGGTGAAGGCGCCCAGCTGCTGGTGACACGAATTGCAGCGCGCGTCCTCGACGATCGGGCGCCGGCCGGTGTAGCCGGCGGCGACCTTCTGCGCGTTGCTCGCGATCACGATCAGGCCGCCCGTGATGTTGGGCATGCCGGCGGTCAGGCCGCTGCCGGTCGCTGCGGCCGTCGGGAACGCGGGCAGGTTGGTCTGCGTCAGCGGCAAGGTCGACTTGTTGTTGTACGAGTAGCCGAGGCCGCCGGTCAGCATCACGGCGCTGTCGGGAATGGTCACCCCCGTCAGCGTGGCGGTGTAGTAGCCGCTCGCGTCCGGCCCGCTGAGCGTTCCGGCGCCCGAGCCGCTCGCCGTGCCGTTCCACAGGCTGCGCAGGTAGCTGTTCGCCGTGGCATTGAAGTCGGCGGGTGCGGCGATGCCGTCCTGTGGCAATGCGTAGACGAAGTAGACGCTCGGCGCGCCGATGTAGTTGTCCCAGATCTCCTTCTGCCCGTCGGCCGGGTTGACGGCGGCGCTGGCGAACACATTGAGGTCCTTGCGGACGCCGCCCTGCAGGATCCTGAAGACCATCACCGGCTGCTTGCTCGCATTGCGCGACACGCTCTTGAGGTCGTACGAGACCGTGAGCGCGCCGGTGGGCAGCCGCGCCGGGTTGGAAGCGATCCAGGCCGCGTTGGTGTTGACGTTGGTGCCGCCGGCGAGCAGGGCATTGTCGGGTGCGGGCGGCGTCACCGGCAGGTGGTTGAGATCGGTGTCGATGAACGAGGGCTTGTGGCAGAGCGCGCAGTTCGAGTCGTCGGACTGCGGACCCGCGGGGTGAGCCAGGCCGGTCGAGCCGAGGGTGGTCGAGGTCAGGCCCGCCGCGGCGTCGGCGATCGTCACGCCGGTGCCGGTGGCGAAGTTGATGCCGTCGTGGCACGCGCCGCAGGCGAGCCGGCTCGGTGCCGACTTCCAGTTGTCGCCCTGCGGCGTCGGCGCCGTCGAGGTCGCCGAGCCGTCGTGGCACTTGGTGCAGTTGCGCAGATCCTGCGGATACGTGGTCTCGTTGAACGTGACGCCGGCGAAGTTGTAGTTCTGCTGCGCGAGCAGCGGGCCGGCATGGATCTTGTGGACGAGGTTGGGCAGGTTGCCGACTGCCCTGCCGTCGACGACGTAGGTGCCGGCGGCACTGAACGTGCGCACGGCGCCGGTCACGCTGCCGGCAACGGCCTCGGTGCGCCCGTACTTGCGCTGGTCGGTGTGGCAGACGACGCAGTACGAGACGTTGTTGCGGCTGCCGCCGTGAAAGCCCGCCGAGTCGGCGGAGGGATCGAGGCCGGGAATGCCGCCGAGCTTCTGGTGGCATTCCTGGCACTTGGCGTTGGCGACGATGATGCGGTTGGGGTCGCTCGCCGTCACCGCCTTGCCGGTGGCGGGGATGAAGTCGTAGATCGCGTCGAAGGGCACTTTCATCGGCACCGAGGCGATGCTCGACGTCGCCCCGGTCGGCGTGTTCGTTCCCGTTCCGGGCGCGTTGCCGGAGAGCTGGATCGTCAGGCGATGGGTCAGCGCGGCGTTGTAGCTCAGGTCGCCGAGGTCGGCGAGGCTGTTCGGTGCCGAGACCGTCATCGTCGCGACCTGCGCGTCGATCTTCGTGATGTCGCGATAAAAGGTGTACTGGTAGTTGCCGTCTCCGTTGTCGACCAGGGTGCCCGTGTTGTCGGTGCCGGGACGCGACGGCGCCGCCGCGACGGTCGTCGTCGGCACCGTGGTCACGATGTAGCTCACCCACTTGCTCGGGCTGCCGGCACTCGCCGGCACGAGCTTGGCGAGCGAGAAGGCGAGGTTGGGCAGGCTGGCGACGGTGTCCGTGCTCTTCTTCGTGGCGTTGCCCAGCCCGACGACCGGCTTGCCGAAGCCGTCGGCGACCGAGAACTTGACCACCGGCGGGCTGGCGATGGTCACGTTCGTCACCGTGATCGTCGGTTCGAGCGCGGCCCAGGCGGCTGCGTTGGCATTGATCGCGCTGGTGTTGGTGAGCGTGTTGCTGCCGACGATCGTCGCCCCGGCGACGATCGGGCCGCTCGTCCCGGGCGTTCCCGCCGGCCCGCCTGGCCCCGCGGGGCCAGCGGGGCCTGCCGGTCCGGCGGCACCGTCGCTCCCGCCGCCGCCGCCGCAAGCGGCCAGCGCCGCAGCCATCAATCCTGTCAGGGCCAACCGCGTCCAAGTGTTCAAAGTCATGATCTGTACTCCTCGGGTGGACGGCCGTCGTCGGCGCTTTCGGACCGACGAATCTACGGCGGGCTCGACACCGCGACTTGACACAGATCAGACACAGAGCAGACAAACTTCGACTTCGGTGGACGCGTCGCATCGATGCCGCGCGGCTGGCCTGCGGTCAGCGAATCTTCTCCATGGGTCGCCCGCGTGGCGACGGCAAGAGGGCTCTAGACGGGTGCGGAGGCCGCCGTCTCCGGCGCCTTCGGTTCCTCGGGGTCCTTGTGCGCGACGCCGGTGTGGCAATCGATGCATGTCGCCTTGCCGGAGAAGAACTTCTTGTGCTGCGAGGTCGCGTCCTCGGACTGCTTCTTCGAATCCCACGCCGCCGGGTTGTGGCAGGTGCGGCAGTTGGCCGAGTTGTTGGCGCGCATCTCGTCCCAGACGACATTGGCCAGGCGCCAGCGCGCCGCATCGAACTTGGCCTGCGTCGAGATCGTCCCACGCAGTTCGGCGTAGACGTCTTCCATGCCGACCCGGGCCTTGTAGAAGATCTTGGCCGGGTAGGAATGCGGCACGTGACAGTCGACGCACATCGCCCGCACGCCGGTGCGACCGGTGTAATGCGCCGACAGCTTGTGCTCGGGGAAGACGAACTTCTCGTGCGAATGACAGGCCGTTCCGCAGAACTCGTCGGTGCCGGTGACCTCCAGCGCGACCTGCGTCGAGATCACCGCGCCCGCGCCGACGACCAGGCCCAGGCCGAGTAGCGCCGCCACCGACCAGCGCAGCGACGGCGAGAACAGGGCGCGACGCACCCGGCCGATGAATCCCGGCCGATCGCCTTCGCTCATGAAACCGCTCCCCGGCGCACCGACGGCACGCTACTTCGACGACAGCACGATGGCGACGATCGCCTTCAGGTCGGCGTCGCTCGCCTCGACCTTCTTGTGGTCGTCGCCGTCGGCGGTCTTGCCGCCGGTCTTGAGCATCGAGACGAGCCTGGCCTCGGCCGCCGGGTCGCCCTTGTACTTCTGCGCCAGCGAGGCCCACGACGGCGCTTTCTTGGTGGTCGTTGCGGTATGGCACTTCGAGCACTTCTGCGCAGCGATGATGTCTTCGGCCGGGCTGGCGAAGGCGGTGCCGGCGAAAGCGAGGGTCGCCGCCGCGGCGGCGAGCGTGAGAATGTGCTTCATGTCGGTTCCTCGAGAGTGAATCTGGCGCTTCCTTGACCTGGATCACCAGCCGCGATTACGGCCGGGGCAAGGTGGCGATGCCGGCAGTGTCGGCGGTCGAAGACACACGGGTCTGATCTAGGTCAAGGGGCGTGTTCGCGAGGTCGGTCTGTGGAGCTCAGTCATTCGGTCCTCGTTCCCTACGCCGTCGAGGCGATGTTCGACCTGATCGAGCAGGCCGAGGCGTACCCGCAGTTCCTGCCCTGGTGCACCGGTGCGACGATCCTCGAGCGCAGCGACGACTGGGTCGCGGCGCGTCTCGACTTCTGCTACATGAAGGCACGCTTCGGCTTTCAGACCCGTAATCCGAAGCAACGCCCCGAGTGGCTGCAGGTCCGCCTTGTCGAAGGGCCGTTTCGGCGCTTCCAGGGCGACTGGCGGCTGACACCGCTCGCCGACATCGGCTGCCGCGTCACCTTCGACGTGTCCTACGAGATCGCCGCCGGCGTCCTCGACCGGCTCGCCGCGCCGGCGATCGAGTACGTGGCGCGGACGATGGTCGACGCGTTCGTCAAGCGCGCGGACACGACGCTCGCCATGGCCGGCGCAGGCAGCGGCCCGCCGGCGCCTCGCCCGGCGCCGGACGCCGCGCCGCTTGCCGCTCCGACCGACCCGGCCTTTCCCTCCTGACCGGCACCACCCTTTTCCCACTGTCCCTCCTGATCGAGACCGCCATGACCGCACCGCCCCCCCTTCTCGAAGCCCTCCAGGGCAGCCCGATCGGCGCCGATCTCGCTGCCGAAGAACGCGCCGCCCTCGCCGGGCTGATGACGCTGCGCAGCTATTCGCCGCAGCAGGTGATCGGCCGCGAGGGCGAGGCTGACGATCGCCTCTTCGTCGTCGTCGACGGCGGGCTCGGCGTCGTCAAGCACGCCGGCACCGCCGACGAAACGGTGCTGACGACGCTGCGCGCGGGCGAGTTCGCGCACGAGCTCGGCTTTCTCGACGGCACGCCGCGCTATGCGTCGCTCATCGCCGCCGAGAGCTCGCGCGTGCTCGAGATCCGACGCGCCGACCTCGAGAGCCTGATCGACAGCCATCCGCGCATCCTGTATGCCGTGATGCGCGCGATCGTGCGCGCCGTTCACCGGGTGCAGACGCGCCTGTCGGTCCAGGCCGCGGAGCTGACGAACTACGTCTACAAGCAGCACGGACGCTACTGAGGCTGCGCCTTCTCCCGGCACCGGCCGCACGGACCCGCGCGTCAGTGCAGCAGGATGCCGACGCAGAGCAGCACCGAGAACAGCACCTGCAGGCGCGCCGTCTGCGCGAGCAGGGCATTGAACGCCGGTCCGGGTGTCTCGCGCCAGAACCGACGCACCAGCCCGATCGCTGTCGGCAGCGCGAGCAGTGGGACGAGCAGGGTCGCACCGATGCCGGTCAGCATCGCCAGCACGGCGAGGAGGGCGAACGGGGCGAGCAGCAGCACGGCGTATTCGCCGCGGCTGAAGGCCCGCCCCAGGCAGACGGCCAGGGTGCGTTTGCCGACGGCACGGTCGGGATCGAGATCGCGGTAGTTGTTGACGACCAGCACCGCGGTCGCCGGCAGGCCGACCATCGTCGCCGCGACGACGACGCCGGGCGTCAGCGCGAAGGTCTGCAGATAGTAGGTGCCGCACACCGCGACCAGGCCGAAGAACAGCCAGACGACGAAGTCGCCGAACGGCGTGTACGAGATCGGCCGCGGCCCGCCCGAGTACGACATCGCCGCGGCCGCCGAGGCGAGACCGGCGACGAGGATCGGCCAGCCGCCGCGCCATGCCAGCATCAGGCCGAGCACGGTGGCGAGCAGGAAGCAGCCGCGCGACGCGGTGCGCACCTGGCGTGCGCTCAAAAGGCCGAGCGCAGTCGCGCGCGGCAGGCCGAGGCGGCCAGCACGGTCGGTGCCGCGCTCGAAGTCGCTGACGTCGTTGTCGAGGTTGGTGCCGGCCTGAAGAAGAAACGCACCCATCATCGATATCAGCATCACGGCGACGTCGATGCGGCCGGTCTGCTGCCAGGCGAGGGCACCGCCGACGAGGACCGGGTTGACACCGATCGTCAAGGTATGCGGCCGCGACGCCATCACCCAGGCGCGCAGCGCTGACCGCTCGCGGCCGGCCGGGTGCGCCGCCGCCGGCGCACGGCTGTCTTGCATCTGCATCTCGTTCCCTTCCGACCTCGGGTCTGTCCGGATCATCGACCTTGCCCTTGGCGTGCTGCGTGACATAGATCATCCGCCAACCCGCGGCCCTGCCTAGAGTCCGGCGCGGAGGGCACGCGGCCCGCCTCGGGTGCGCGGCGAGCCGTACGGAGGGCCAGAGCCGATGGGGCCGGCAGGAATCACCGTCTTGATGCTGATGGCGTTTGCCGGCTTCGCCGCACTCGCTTGGCGCAAGCTCGCCATTGTCGCGGCGCTGCAGCCGGACGCGCGGTTCGACCGGCCGCTCGAGCGCCTGCGCAGCGTCGTCGTCAACGGCTTGCTGCAGCAGCGCATGGTCCGGCGCGAATGGCGCCCGGGCGTCATGCACGCAGTGATCTTCGTCGGATTCATGTTGCTACTGATCCGAAAGCTCCAGCTCATCGCCATCGGCTACCACGAGTCGGCGTCGTTTCCGGACGTGCTCGCTCCGTTTGCCGCGGGCAAGGACGCCGTCGAGCTCGCCGTCATCGCCGCCGTGCTGTACGCGTTCTACCGGCGCCTCGTCGATCGGCCGCCTCGCCTCGAGAAGAACCGCGAGGCGATCCTCGTGCTGTCGCTGATCCTGGCGATCATG
>JBBRFB010000147.1:0-8025 GCA_038225015.1 Burkholderiales bacterium | reverse complement strand
TTGCGGTAGGGATCGACAACCGAGGTACCAAAGAAGGACTCGGTGACGCTTTTCGACGGTGCTGCGGCCAGGTCGGCCGGCCGTGGCGCCGCTGAGGCGGCGGCAGTCAGGGCGGCGAAGACGGCGGCCGGCGCCAGGCGGCGCGTCCAGCGGTGAAGAAAGGGCATGGGGGTCTTTCGAAGGCGCGGCGGGTCGCTGCGGACACAGCCTCCCGGTCTGCTCGTGGCCGACCGGTCGGCGGCGGGGGCGACCGGTCGGCGGCGGGGGCGACAAGTTAGCACGTCCTCGTTGGCCTGCCGGCGGTGGGGGATCGTTCGCGAGCCGCCGCCGGCACGAGTCGGCGCCAGGGGCTCGCGTACGATCGACGCCCCGCCATGATCGACACGCTCCTGCCTGCTGAAAGACGACCGGCCGAGCCCGGCGCCGATGCGGCGCGGGTGCTGCACGAAGTGTTCGGCTACGCCGACTTCCGCGGCCAGCAGGAAGCGGTCATCGACAACGCCATCGATGGCGGCGACGCCCTCGTCCTCATGCCCACCGGTGCAGGCAAGAGCCTGTGCTACCAGGTGCCGGCGATCGTGCGCCATCGTGCCGGCCACGGCGTGACCGTCGTCATCAGCCCGCTGATCGCGTTGATGCACGACCAGGTCGGCGCCCTCGAGCAGGCCGGCGTCCACGCCGCCTTCCTCAACTCGACGCTGGAGGCCGCGGAGGCCGCCCGCATCGAGCGCGAGATGATGAGTGGCCGGCTTGTCCTGCTCTATGCCGCGCCCGAGCGACTGGCGACGCCGCGCATGCTGGCGCAGCTCGATTCACTGCACGAGCGCGGACTGCTCTCGCTCTTCGCGATCGACGAAGCGCACTGCGTGAGCCAGTGGGGACACGACTTCCGCGAGGACTACCTGCGCCTGTCGGTCCTTGCCGAACGCTATCCCGGGGTGCCGCGAATCGCCCTCACTGCCACCGCCGACGCCCTGACCCGGGTCGACATCGTCGAGCGCCTCGAGCTCGGGCGGGCGCGCGTGTTCATCAGCAGTTTCGACCGGCCGAACATCCGCTACGCCGTGGTCGGGAAGGACAACGCACGGGCCCAGCTCATCGGCTTCCTCCGCGACCAGCACGCCGGCGATGCCGGCATCGTGTACTGCCAGTCGCGAAAGAAGGTCGACGAGACCGCCGAGTGGCTTCGAAGCGAGGGCGTCGACGCGCTGGCGTACCACGCCGGTCTCGATGCCGCCGTTCGGCGCCGCCACCAGGACCGGTTCCTCCGCGACGAGGGCGTCGTCATGATCGCGACCATCGCCTTCGGCATGGGAATCGACAAGCCCGACGTGCGCTTCGTCGCCCACCTCGACCTGCCGAAGAACATCGAGGGCTACTACCAGGAAACCGGGCGCGCCGGGCGCGACGGCCGACCCGCCGACGCCTGGATGGCCTACGGCCTGGCCGACGTCGTCAACCAGCGGCGGATGATCGACGACAGCCCGGCCGCCGACGAGTTCAAGCGCAACCAGCGCGCCAAGCTCGACGCCCTGCTCGCCCTGGCCGAGGCGCACGACTGCCGGCGCGTCCGCCTGCTCGCCTACTTCGAGGAGGAGAGCACGCCCTGCGGGCCGCAGCACAACGCCTGCGACAACTGCCGGCAGGCCCCCACCACGTGGGATGCGACCGAGGCCGCGCGCATGGCGCTCAGCTGCGTCTACCGCATGCAGCAGCACTCGGACCTGCGCTTCGGCACGGTCCACCTGATCGACGTGCTGCGCGGCAAGGCGACCGACAAGGTCGCCCAGCACGGCCATGCACAGCTCAGCACGTTCGGCATCGGCGCCGCGATCGGCGAGGCGCAATGGCGGGCCGTGCTGCGCCAGCTCGTCGCGCTCGGCCACCTGCGGACCGAGGGCGACTACAACACGCTGGCGCTGACCGAGTCGTCGCGGGCGGTGCTGCGCGGCGAAGAGACGCTGCGCCTGCGCGAGCAGGCGCCGAGCACCGGCCGCAGCCGCAAGCGCTCGGCCGGCAAGGGCAACAGCGCCGGCAAGCCGCCGCCGGTGCCGCTCGACGCCGCAGGCCTCGAGCGCTTCACGGCGCTGAAGGCATGGCGGGCCGAGATCGCCCGCTCGCACAACCTGCCCGCCTACGTCGTCTTCCACGACGCCACGCTGGCCGAGATGGCGCTGTCGCGGCCAGCAACGCTCGACGATCTCGCCACGATCAGCGGTGTCGGCGCGAAAAAGCTCGAGGCCTACGGCGCCGCCCTGCTGGACGTCATCGCGGCCTCGGCCTGACCTCGGCTCGGTCCACGGTGACGGGACGGCGCACGTTGCGCCATCTGCCGAGACATCCTCACGGCCGGGCGACGGCGAATCCGGAGATCACCCCTTCGCGCCGGCACGCACGTATCAGTATCGTGAGCCCCGCCCGACTCGTGAGCCCCGCCCGACCGACGCCCATGGCCTCTCGCCCCGACGACCCCCGCGCCGACGACGCCCTCATGGTGGCGTGGGTCGAAGGCGACGCGACGGCGTTCGAGTGCCTTTACGCGCGCCACCAGGTGGCGCTCTACCGCTTCGTCCGCCGTCTGCTCGGCACGACGCTCGCCGCGCACGTCGACGAGGTGTTCCAGGACACCTGGATGCGCGTCGTCGGCGCGCGCGAGAGCTGGCGCGCCGACCGCGCCGCCACCTTTCGCACCTGGCTCTTCACCCTGGCGCATCACCGCGCCATCGACGTGCTTCGACGCAGCGGCCGCGAGGTCTCGCTCGACGCCGGCGACGACGACGAGGCGCCCTGGGAACCCGACGCGACTGCCTGGCAGCACTGGCCGCCTCCGCCCTCCGCGGCGCCGCAGGGCGACGAGCTCGCCTTCTGGCGCCGCGCCGGCGAGCGCCTGCTGCACTGCCTCGAACAACTGCCGGTGGCGCAGCGCAGCGCTTTCCTGCTCCATCACGACGACGGCCTCGGCCTCGACGAGGTGGCGCGCGCCCTCGAGGTCGGCTTCGAGACCGCAAAGACGCGGCTGCGCTATGCGATGAGCAAGCTGCGCACGTGCATGGGTGCCTACCTCGAGCCGCTTACGAGGAGTGCGTCATGACCGTCGATCGCGAGCCGCCCGGCGGCGGCGGCGCCGAGCACGACCCGTGGCTGCGCGAGGCGCTCCGGCACGCACCCGATGCCGCGGCCGAGCCGCCCGCGACCCTGAGCGACGCGATCCTCGCCCAGGCCCGCGCGACGGCCCGTGCCGGACCGACCCGATCGACGCGGCCCGCCCGCCCGGCACGACCGCGCTCGCCCTGGCTGGCGCTGTGGGACTGGCTGGCGCGTCCGCCCGTCGCCGCCGGCTTCGCCAGCTTCATGGCAGCGACCCTGGTCGGCCTGATGTGGTGGGATCGGCCGATCGACCAGGCCATGCCGTCGCCACCGCCGCTCGAGACGGGAGTGCCGGCTACCGCTCCGGCAGCGGCAGCGCGCCTTGCGCCTGCTGCGAAGCCCATGGAGCGATCCGACATCACGCCGGCGCCCGCGCCGTCCTTTCCGCCCATCGAGCGCCAGGCTCCGGTGACGACCAAAGAAGAGAAGAAATCGTCGTCACCGCGCGCCTCGCCGAAGCCCTTTCCCGAGACCGAAAAGGCCGAGTCCGGCGGTCGCGCGGCCGTCACGCGCGACCTGCCGTCAATGCAGCAGGGCGTCGATGCCGAGGCGGTGTCCAAGGAGCGGTCGCCGATGCGCCGGCAAGCCGACAAGACACCGCCTGCGACGATGAAGTCGGCCAAGGACGCACGCTTGCCGCAGCAGCCGGTGACAGGGCACGACGCCGCCGCGGCGCCGGGCAGCCCGGCCGCGAGCCGCGATCGTCCCGCCGAAGCCGACCCGCGGACACGCGCGAACGAGGCGCTGCGCGCCCGCGCCGACGGGGTGGCCGACGAGACCACCGCGGCCCGCGGCGGCCTCGCCGTGGCCGAGCCGCGTCGGGCCCTCGGTCGGCTCGAGGGCGGCGCTTCGCCGGCCCTCGCGCAGGCACCTCGACCGGTTCCGCCGCCGCCAGCCGCACGGACGCTCGCCGCATTGCTGGCTTCGCTTACCGACGAAGGCGGACGCTGGTCGCGCGAGATCGGCGACGGTGCATCGGCTGCCGTCGATCCGGCGCTGCTGCGCTGGCTCGGCGAAGTCGAGGCATCCGCACGCGACGGGGCTTCGGCCGACGCCGGAGCCATGCCCCAGGCGTTTGGCGGCGGCGGCGAGGCGGTCGTGCGCCTGCGCCGCGACGGGCATCTGGCGGCGATCGTGCGGGTCGGAGACGACGCGGTGACGATCGAGCGGCTCGATCCCGCGAGCACGCCGGCACGTACAGCGCTCGCGCCGGCAGCCGCCGCGCGGCTGCGCACGACGCTGCCTCCGCGGGCCCGCTGAGGCCGCGCCTTGCGGCGCGAGGAGCCGCGCGGATATCATGCTCGGTTCGCCTTTTGACACCCGATGCCCGGCCTTCTCGACGCCCCTTCAGCCTTCGCGCGCCCTCCTGCGCTCGTGCCGGCGACGGGCGACGCGCGCGGCGGCCCGAGGGCGGACCACGAAGCATCCGGCGCACCGATGATCCGCGTGCGCGGGGCACGCACGCACAACCTCAAGAACATCGATCTCGACATCCCGCGCCATCAACTGGTCGTGATCACCGGGCTCTCCGGCTCGGGCAAGTCCAGCCTGGCCTTCGACACCCTCTACGCCGAAGGGCAGCGCCGCTACGTCGAGAGCCTCTCGGCGTACGCGCGGCAGTTCCTGCAGCTGATGGACAAGCCCGACGTCGACGTCATCGAGGGCCTTTCGCCGGCCATTTCAATCGAGCAGAAGGCGACCTCGCACAACCCGCGCTCGACCGTCGGCACCGTCACCGAGATCCACGACTACCTGCGCCTCCTGTTCGCCCGCGCCGGCACGCCGTTCTGCCCGGTGCACGGCCTGGCCCTGCAGGCGCAGAGCGTGAGCCAGATGGTCGACGCGACGCTGGCCCTGCCGGCAGGCACCCGGCTGATGGTGCTGGCGCCGGTGGTGCGCGATCGCAAGGGCGAATTCGCCGAGCTCTTCGAAAGCATGCAGTCGCAGGGCTACGTGCGCTTTCGCGTCGACGGCCAGACCGTCGAGGCGGCCGACGTGCCCAAGCTGAAGAAGGCGGAAAAGCACGACATCGACGTCGTCATCGATCGCGTCCGCGTCCAGCCGGGCCTCGAGCAGCGGCTCGCCGAGAGCTTCGAGGCGGCGCTGCGCATCGCCGAGGGCCGGGCCCTGGCGGTCGAGATGGACGGACACGCGGACGTCGACGCGATGCCGCTGCCCGCTGCGGGAGCACCCGACAGCCATCCCCCGGCGCACGAGCATCTCTTTTCGAGCAAGTTCGCCTGCCCGGTCTGCGACTACTCGCTCTCCGAGCTCGAGCCGCGGCTCTTCTCGTTCAACTCGCCGGTCGGCGCCTGCCCGACCTGCGATGGTCTCGGGCAGACCGTCGTCTTCGACGCCGACCGCGTCGTCGCCTTCCCCACGCTCAGCCTGGCGAGCGGCGCGGTCAAGGGCTGGGACCGGCGCAACGCCTACACGTTCTCGCTGCTCGAGACGG
This sequence comes from Burkholderiales bacterium, assembly GCA_038225015.1. GTDB lineage: Bacteria > Pseudomonadota > Gammaproteobacteria > Burkholderiales > Burkholderiaceae_C > Schlegelella_A. The sequence goes on along the minus strand of JBBRFB010000147.1, from coordinate 2,423 downwards.
TGGCCCGCCACTACGGCTTCGACATCGACCTGCCGTTCGAGGAGTTGCCGGCGTCCGCCCGCGAGCTGCTGCTGCGCGGCTCGGGCAGCGAGGAGATCGAGTTCACGTACGAGGCCGAGGGAGCCCGCGGCAAGCAGCGGCAGGTGAAGCGCCGCCATCCCTTCGAGGGCATCCTGCCGAACCTCGAGCGGCGCTTTCGCGAGAGCGATTCGGCCGCCGTCCGCGAGGACCTGATGCGCTACCAGAGCCCCAAGCCCTGCCCCGACTGCCATGGCGCACGGCTGCGGGCCGAGGCACGCAACGTCTTTCTCGTCGATGCACAGACGGGCGAGCGCGAGCCCATCTTTCGCATCGAGCACTTCACGCTGCGCGAAAGCCTCGTCTGGTTCGAGCGGCTGAGCCTGGCCGGCGCCAAGGCCGAGATCGCCGACAAGGTGGTTCGCGAGATCTGCTCGCGGCTGAAATTCCTGAACGACGTCGGGCTCAACTACCTGAGCCTCGACCGCAGCGCCGACACGCTCTCGGGCGGCGAGGCGCAGCGGATCCGCCTCGCCTCGCAGATCGGCTCGGGCCTGACCGGCGTGATGTACGTGCTCGACGAGCCGTCGATCGGCCTGCACCAGCGCGACAACGAGCGCCTGATCGCGACGCTGCGACGCCTGCGCGACCTCGGCAACAGCGTGCTCGTCGTCGAGCACGACGAGGAGGCGATCCGCGCCGCCGATCACGTGATCGACATGGGGCCGGGCGCCGGCGTGCACGGCGGGCGGATCATGGCGCAGGGCACGCCGGCGGAAGTGGCCGCCGCGCCCGAATCGCTCACCGGCCGCTACCTGTCGCACGCGCTGCGCATCGCGGTACCGGCGCGGCACCCCCCGCCGCAGGCCGACGAAGGCTGGCTGCGCGTCAGCGGCGCCCGCGGCAACAACCTGAAGTCGATCGACGTCGCGCTGCCGGTGGGCCTGCTCACCTGCGTCACGGGCGTGTCCGGGTCGGGCAAGTCGACCCTGGTCAACGACACGCTCTACGCCGCCGTCGCCAAGCACCTGTACAACAGCCACGCCGAGCCGGAGCCGCACGACGCCATCGTCGGGCTCGACGCCTTCGACAAGGTGATCAGCGTCGACCAGTCGCCTATCGGGCGCACGCCGCGCTCGAATCCGGCCACCTACACCGGCCTCTTCACGCCGATTCGCGAGCTCTTCGCCGAGGTGCCGGTGGCACGCGAGCGCGGCTACGGGCCGGGCCGCTTCAGCTTCAACGTCGCCGGCGGGCGCTGCGAGGCCTGCCAGGGCGACGGTGTGCTGAAGGTCGAGATGCACTTCCTGCCCGACGTGTACGTGCCGTGCGACGTGTGCCACGGCAAACGCTACAACCGCGAGACGCTCGAGGTGCTCTACAAGGGCAAGAACATCACCGAGGTGCTCGGCCTGACGGTCGAGGACGCGCACGGCTACTTCAACGCCGTACCGAACATCGCGCGCAAGCTGCAGACCCTGCTCGACGTCGGCCTGGGCTACATCCGCCTCGGCCAGAGCGCGACCACGCTGTCGGGTGGCGAAGCGCAGCGCGTCAAGCTCGCGCTCGAGCTGAGCAAGCGCGACACCGGAAGAACGCTCTACATCCTCGATGAACCGACCACAGGCCTGCACTTCGCCGACATCGACCTGCTGCTGCGCGTGCTGCACCAATTGCGCGACGCCGGCAACACCATCGTCGTGATCGAGCACAACCTCGACGTGATCAAGACCGCCGACTGGATCATCGACATGGGGCCGGAGGGCGGCGCGGGCGGCGGCACGGTGCTGGTCGCCGGCACGCCCGAGGACGTGGCCGCCGATCCGGCGAGCTTCACCGGGCGCTACCTGAACCCGCTGCTCGCCGCGTGACCGCACGGTGGCGCGCAAACAGCGCGAGCGCCGCCAGGCCGCCGATCAGCGAGGCCCAGGTCTGCGGTTCGGGCACAGCGGTGACGACCGGCAGGCCGGACGTTTCCGAACCAGCGGGCGCAACCGAACTGGCTTGAATGGTGGGTGGCAGCCACGCCGGTGCGCCGGCGGAGCCGCCGTCGAAAGCGACCGGGCCGGCAGCGCCGAAGGAGACCGCGCCCGGTGCGGCGGTCATCCCGCCCGAGGCTGTGTCGAGTGGCCCGAACTCGGGCACGCCGACCAGCGCAGCGAGCGGCGCAACCGTGTCGTCGGCGGCCACGGCCGGCACCGCACCGGGCGGCGCGGCCTCGAGCAGCGGCGGGTTTTCGGCGATGTCGTTGGCGACGCCGCGCCGACTCACCCGGCTGACGTTGCGGCACACCGTGGGCACGAGGATGCAATGGCCGCTGTCGCAGTACACCAGGCCGCGCTCCTGCATCGCCGGCGACCACGAGGCGCGCGTGACCGACCGGCACAGCTGGTGCGTGCCGAAGT
>JBBRFB010000146.1:0-8062 GCA_038225015.1 Burkholderiales bacterium | reverse complement strand
GGCTACACCTTCGACAGCCGCAAGGTCCACGAGTGCGACTACAACTGGAAGACCTTCATCGAGGTGTACCTCGAGGACTACCACGTCGCGCCGTTTCACCCCGGCCTCGGCGAGTTCGTCACCTGCGAGGACCTGCGCTGGGAATTCGGCCGCCACCATTCGGTGCAGACGGTCGGGCCGAAGAATGAGCTGGCCAAGCCGGGCTCGGCAGCCTATCGCAAGTGGCACGACGCCGTCCTCGCCTATCGCAAGGACCGCTACGACGACCTGGTGCCCAAGCACGGCGCGATCTGGCTCACCTACTACCCTGCGGTGATGGTCGAGTGGTACCCGCACGTCCTCGTCGTCTCCACGCTGTACCCGAAGGGCCCGCAGAAGACGATCAATGTCGTCGAATTCTTCTACCCCGACGAGATCGCGGCGTTCGAGCGCGAGTTCGTCGAGGCCGAACAGGCCGCTTACTGGGAGACCTGCGCCGAGGACGACGAGATCGCGCTGCGCATGGATGCCGGACGCCACGCGCTGTACGCCCGGGGCGACGACGACGTCGGGCCCTACCAGAGCCCGATGGAAGACGGCATGCAGCACTTCCACGAGTGGTACGGGCGGGAAATGAAGGCGAGCGGTGTGATCCGGCTGTCGCGCGTCGCCTGAGGGCCGCCAGGTCGAATGAACCTGCCGGCGGTTCGGGTCTCACGACGCAACGGCGCGGGCAGGATCGATCGATGTCTCCGGCCTGGCTGATCGTCGTCGCGTCGTTCCTGTTCGCGACGATGGGCGTCTGCGTCAAGCTCGCCTCCGCCCACTACAGCGCCGGCGAGATCGTCTTCTACCGCGGCGTCACCGGCGCCCTCATGATGCTCGCCTACGCCCGCCACCACGGCGGCACCGTGCGCACCCGGGTGCCCGCCATGCACTTCTGGCGCAGCCTGGCGGGCGTGATCTCGCTCTGCCTCTGGTTCTATTCCATCGGCAACCTGCCGCTCGCCACGGCGATGACGCTCAACTACATGTCGTCGGTCTGGATGGCCCTCTTCCTGATCGGCGGCGCGATCGCCCTCGGCACCTCGCGCGTCGACGGCCGGCTCATCGCCACGGTGCTGGTCGGCTTCGCCGGCGTGGCACTGATCCTGCGGCCGACGATCGAGGCCGATCAGCTCTGGTACGGCCTGATGGGGCTCATCTCCGGCGTCATCGCCGCGATGGCCTACCTGCAGGTGACGGCGCTCGGCCGCATCGGCGAACCCGAGTACCGCATAGTCTTCTACTTCTCCCTCGCGGGCATCGTCGCCGGCGTCGGTGGCCTGCTCCTCGACGGCCTGCACGGCCACACCTGGCGCGGCCTGCTGCTCCTCCTGGCGGTGGGCGTTCTGGCCACGGTCGCGCAGCTCATGATGACCCGTGCGTACACCACCGGCCGCACGCTGGTCAACGCCAGCCTGCAATACCTCGGCATCGCCTGGGCATTCGCCTACGGCGCGCTGCTGTTCGGCGACGCCATCACGCCGATGGCCATTGCCGGCATGCTGCTCATCGTCGGCGCCGGCCTGTCGGCCACTCTGCTTCGCAGCCGTGGCAGCATCGCCGCCGTCGGCGACCCACCGAATACCGCATGAACACCACACCGCCCTGGCAGACCCTCATCAGCGCCACCGAGCTGGCCGCCCTGCTCGCTGCAGGCCCGGCTCCGGTGATCCTCGACGCAAGCTTCGATCTCGCCAACCCCGCCGCCGGCGAGCGCAGCTACCGCTCGGCCCACGTGCCCGGATCGTTCCACGTCGACCTCGACCGCGATCTCTGCACCGCGAAGACCGGCCGCAACGGCCGCCATCCCCTGCCCGACCGCCGGCGCTTCGCCACCACCGTCGGTGCTTTCGGCATCGCACCGGCGACGCAGGTCGTGGTGCTCGACCGCCAGGGCAGCGTCTTCGCGGCCCGGCTCTGGTGGATGCTGCGCTGGCTCGGCCACGCCGACGTCGCCGTGCTCGACGGCGGCCTGGAGGCCTGGCGCGCGGCCGGAGGAGCGCTGACGGCCGACGCCAGCGAAGCTGCGACGGCCGCCGCGCCCTATCCGGAACGCACGAGTCTGGCGCCGACGATCGACGCGGACTCGCTGGCCGCCGAGCTCGGCTACCTGGCCCTCGTCGACGCCCGATCGCCGGAGCGCTTTCGCGGCGACAAGGAGCCGATCGACCCGGTCGCCGGCCACATTCCGGGCGCGCTCAACCGTTTTCACGCAACCAACCTCGGCGGCAACGGTCTGTTCAAGCCGGCCGACGAGCTGCGCCGCGAGTTCGACGTCGCCCTCGGCACGCGGCCGGCCGGCGAGGTCGTCCATTCGTGCGGCTCGGGCGTCACGGCCTGCCACAACCTGCTGGCGATGGCGCACGCCGGGCTGCCCGGCTCGCGCCTGTACCCGGGCTCGTGGAGCGAGTGGTCGTCCGACCCCGGGCGGCCGATCGCACGCGGGTGACAACCCGGTAACGAACACCGCCCTGCGGTGAGAAGATCGGCCCGAAGGAGGTGCCCGATGTTCAAGCGAATCCTCGTTCCCACCGATGGCTCCGAGCTCACCCAGCGCGCCATCGCCACGGCGCTGGCGCTGGCCCGCTCGCTCGGCGCCGAGATCCACACGCTCTGCGTGAAGGAGCCGTTCCCCTACGGCGCCGTCGCCGAGATCCAGCCGACACCGCCGCAGGAGTTCTTCGACGCCCAGGAGCGCACGGCCACCAAGCACGTGCGCTCGGTGCTCGACCAGTGCCAGGCCACCGGCATCCCCTGCCACGGGCAGACGGTCGACGGCCTGCAGCCTTGGGAGGCGATCGTCGAGCACGCCGAGAAGCTGCAATGCGACCTGCTCGTGATGGGCTCGCACGGCCGCAGCGGCCTGGCCACCGTGTTCCTCGGCAGCGAGACGCAGGACGTGCTGAGCCACACGAAGATCCCGGTTCTCGTCGTCCGCTGATCGGCGCTGCCGGCGCCGCCCGTCGCGGCCTCAATGCTCGTGCAGCTGGGTGATCGCCAGGACGACGATGCCGAGCCCTGCAAGCAGCCAGAACAGCTGCGCCGCCGTTTCGCGCAGCGTCAGCCGGTGCTGCAGCTGCGGGATCAGGTCGGCGACGGCGACGTAGATGAAGCTGCTGGCAGCGACGACGAGCAGGTACGGAAAGAGCGACTGCCACGGCCCGACCACGAAGTAGCCGACGACGCCGCCGACCACAGCCGCCATGCCGGAAAACGCGTTGAAGAAGAGGGCCCGGGCGCGCGAGAAGCCGGCGTTCAGCAGGACGATGTAGTCGCCGACTTCCTGCGGGATTTCGTGGGCGATGATGGCCAGGGAGGTGACGATGCCGAGCCGGGTGTCGGCGAGGAAGGCGGCGGCGATGATGATGCCGTCGCAGAAGTTGTGGATGCTGTCGCCCATGATCACGCTCCAGCCGCCGCGCCCGGCCTGCTGGCGGTCGAAGCCGTGGTGGTGGTGGTGGTCGTCGCCTTCGTGGTGGTGGCTGTGCCGGTATAGCTCGGCCTTTTCCAGCAGAAAGAAGAAGAGCAGGCCGCCGAGCAGCGTCGCGAAGAGCGAGAGCGGGCTCGCCTTGCTCTCGAATGCCTCCGGAAGCACGTCGAGCAAGGCGGTGGCGAGCAGCACGCCGGTCGAGAGACTGACCAGGTGCTGGACGATGCGCGACAGCAGCGCCACCGTCAGGCCGGCGGCGACGAGCACCGACAGCACGCCGCCGGCGAGCGTCGCGGCGACGATCCAGGCGAGCGTCATGTGCGGGCGATCGGCGCGACGCCGTGCGTCGGCAGCCACCCGACACAGCGCTGCCCGCCATCGGTCGCTGCGGGCGTGGTATCGATTTCGGTCAGCAGCACGACAGGCTCCGTCACTTCATCCGACGGATTTAGGAGCCGCGGCACGCCGCCGCGCGAGCGGACGGGCCGTGCGCCGACGGATCAGCGCGTGTCGGTGCTGATGATGTCGCCGAAGCCTTGCCAGAGCGTGCCCGTGAACTTGGCGAGCTGCGCCTGCTGGACGGGGAAGAAGTCGGCCGGGCTCGTGTCCAGCGTCATGCCCGGCAGGAGCAGGCCGTTCTTGACGCCCTTCAGGTTGGCGGCCTGCTTCATCACGTTCTCGCGCGTGAGGTCGTTGCCGCACTGCTTGAGGATCTGCACCATCGTCTGCGCAGCGATGTAGCCGTACAGGTTGCTCGCGTCCTTCGGGTCGCCGTCGCGGTAGTACTTGCCCATGAAGCCGCGCCAGGCGAGCATCGCCGGATCGTCCTTCCACTGCGGGTCGTTGGGATCCTTGTAGTACTGCACCGTCATCAGGCCGACCGACTTGTCGAGGCCGGCCGGCCTCAGCACCGAGCCGACCGAGGCGCTCACGTTGTTGATGATGTGCAGCGGCTTCCAGCCCGAGTCGAAGGCCTTGCGAACCGCCTGCGCGCCGAATTTCGGCGTCGTGATGTTGATGAAGGTGTCGGCGCCCGAGCCCTGCAGGGTGATGATCTGCGAGTCGACCGTCGGGTCGGTGACCTCGTAGGTCGCTTCCTTGACGATCATCTTCGAGGCGGCGGCGCCGAGGCCGTCCACCACGCCTTTCAACACGTCCTTGCCGTAGTCGTCGTTCTGGTAAAGGATCGCGACCTTCGCGTTCGGCTTGTTCTTCAGCAGCCACTTGGCGTAGATCTGGCCTTCGGTCTGGTAGCTGAGGTTGAAGCCCATCGTCCACGGAAAGTGCTGCGGATCGCCCCACTTCGTCGCCCCGGTGGCGAGCAGCAGGTGCGGCACCTTCTTCGCGTTGACGTACTTGTGGATCGCCGAGTTCGACGGCGTGCCGAGCGTCTGGAAAAGCGCCAGCACCTCGTCCTGCTCGACCAGGCGACGCACCTGCTCGACCGTCTTCGGCGGGCTGTAGCCGTCGTCGAGGCTGATCAGGTTGATCTTGCGGCCGTTGACGCCGCCGTTCTCGTTGAGCATCTTGAAGTAGGCCTGCTCGACCTTGCCGATCGTGCCGTACGCCGAGGCGGGCCCGCTGTAGGGCATGGTCTGGCCGAGCTTGATCTCGGTCGCCGAGGCGCCCGGCCCGTACTTCGCGGCCTGTGCCAGCACGTTCTGTCCGAAGAAGACGCCGGCCAGCGCAGCCGCCGCAGCGATCCATCGAACCGGCCGAAGTGAAGCTTGTGTCATGAAGGTTTCTCCTGGTCGCGAAACACGTGGGACGAAGAGCACCCGCAGGCGCGGGGCGGGCCGGGGCGTGAAGTCCCGCCGGTCGCGACAGCCTAGCGGCGCAGGCGGGCGAGAACCATGCGGATGAACCCGGCCACGCCGGTCGGCATCACGTACATGAAGGCGATCAGGAAGACGCCGTAGATGGCCCACGGCGCCGCCCTCGAGATCTGGTCGGCCAGGTTCGGTACGAACTGGATGAAGAGCGCCCCGAACACCGCCCCCGAGATTGACGCCAGGCCGCCGATCACCACACCGACGACGAGGGTGATCGACAGGAAGATGTTGAAGGAGTCCGGCGCCACGAACTGCACGGCAATGGCACCGAGCGCGCCGGCGACGCCGGTGTAGAGCGCCGAGACGCCGAAGGTGAGCGACTTCACGAGCGCCGTGTTCACGCCCATCGCCTGCGCCGCCACCGGCTGCTCGCGGATCGCGACCATGGCCCGGCCGATGCGGCCGCGCAGCAGGTTCCAGCCGACGAAGAAGAGGAAGACGACCCAGGCGAGCGTGAAGAAGTAGAGCCACTGGTCCTGCGAGACAGGAAGCCAGGCGGGCGCGTCGGGCTTGATGATGACGATGCCCTGCACGCCGCCGGTCCAGTGCTCGATGCTCTTGTGCTTGAGGATCTGCGGCATCGCGACGCCGAGCGCGAACGTCGCCAGCGCCAGGTACAGGCCTTCCAGCCGCAACGCCGGCAGGCCGAAGAGGAAGCCCGCGACCAGGCAGACCAGGCCGGCGACCGGAATCGTCGCCCAGTACGGCAGGCCGCCCTTGTCCATCAGGACCGCCGCGGTGTAGGCACCGATCGCGTAGAAGGCGCCGTGGCCGAGCGAGATCTGACCGTTGTAGCCCGTCAGCATGTTGAGGCCGAGCAGCGCGATCGAGTACGCGAGCACGAGCGTCAGCTGGTAGACGCGGAAGTTGCTGATGAAAAAGGGCAGCGCGCAGACGGCGACGAGCAGGACCGCGAGTCCGATCAGGTTGCGCCGCATCCGGGCCGCGTCCGCGCCCGGGAGGGTCCGGGCGGCGGCCATGGTGTCGTCGGCTTCCATGGTCATACCCGCGTCACGTGGACCTTGCCCATCAGCCCGGACGGCCGCACGACGAGGACGCCGACGATGACGACGAGCGCCAGCGTCAGCTTCAGCTCGGTGCCGATGTAGGCGCCGACGATGTTCTCGAGCACGCCGACGATGAAGCCGCCGAGAACGGCGCCGCCCGGGCTGTCGATGCCGCCGAGGAGCGCGCCGGCGAACGCGTAGAGCAGGATGCCGCCCATCATGTTCGGCTCGAGGAAGACGGTCGGCGCCACCATCATGCCGGCGATCGCGCCGATTGCCGCCGCCAGGCCCCAGCCGAGCGCGAGCATCCAGCCGACGCGGATGCCCACCAGCCTGCTCGAGACCGGGTTCTGCGCCGCCGCGCGCATCGCCAGGCCGAGCGGCGTGAAACGGAAGAACACGAACAGCAGCAGCAGGACGACGAGCGTGATCGCCATCGAGCCCAGCTCGTGCGACGACACGTACGAGTTGCCGAACAGCGGCTGCGTCGGGAAGGGGCTCGGGAACGGCTTGATCGTGTACGTCCAGATCCAGCCGGCGAGGCTGTTGAAGATGACCAGCAGGGCGATGAAGACGATGACGATGGCGAGAATCGGCGCGTTCTCGACCGGACGGATGATGACCCGCTCGATCACCACGCCGAGCACGAATGCGCCTGCCACGGTGAGCGCGAACGCGGCCCAGTACGGCATGCCGGTCTGCAGCAGGGCCCAGGCGATGTAGGTGCAGAACATGGCCAGCTCGCCCTGCGCGAAATTCACCAGGTGCGTGGCCTGGTAGATCATCACCAGCGCCAGGGCGACACTGGCGTAGATGCCGCCGGTGGCGAGCCCCGACAGGATCTGGTGCAGCAGCTGGTCCATCGGCGAGGCCTCTTTCAGTAACCGAGGTACGAGCGGCGCACCGACTCGTCGCTCCGGATCACGTCGGACGGACCCGACATGACGACCCTGCCGGTCTCGAGGAGGTACGCATGGTCGGCCAGGCGCAAGGCCATCGCGGCGTTCTGCTCGACCAGCAGCATGCCGATGCCTTCGCTCTCGCGGATCGCGCGCAGGATCTCGAACAGCTGCTCGACGATGAGCGGCGCCAGGCCGAACGACGGCTCGTCGAGAAGCAGCAGCTTCGGCCGCAGCATCAGTGCCCGCGAGACGGCGAGCATCTGCTGCTCGCCGCCCGAGAGCGTGCCGGCCTGCTGCCGATGCCGCTCCTTCAGGCGCGGGAAGTGCGCGTACATGCGCTCGCAGTCGGCGCCGATCTCGCTCCGATTGCGCCGCGTGTGCGCGCCGAGACGAAGGTTCTCCTCGACGCTCAGGTTCATGAACGTGCCGCGGCCGTCGGGCACGTGGGCGACGCCGAGGCGAACGATGTCTTCGGTGGCACGGCCGTCGATTCGGGTGCCCGCGAGCTCGACTTCACCTTGCGTGCGGACCATGTTGCAGACGGCGCGCAGCGTCGTCGTCTTGCCGGCCCCGTTGGCGCCAAGGATGGTCGTGATGCCGCGATCGGCGACGGTGAAGTCGATCCCGTGCAGCACCGGCGTCGGCCCGTAGCGCGCCGTCAGCCCGCGGGCCGCGAGCAGCGGCGTCGCGCTCATATGACCAACCTCCGCGCTGCGCGCTCCGGGATGAGCGCTCTGGAGCGGCCATGCGCGCTCACGCCGACGTCCCCAGGTAGGCGCGGATCACGTCTTCGTTGCCCTGCACCTCGGCCGGCGTGCCGTCGGCGATCTTCCTGCCGAAGTCGAGGGCGACGACGCGGTCGGAGAT
>JBBRFB010000145.1:0-8063 GCA_038225015.1 Burkholderiales bacterium | reverse complement strand
CGATCTTGCGGATGGCGTCTTCCAGGGTCGCCATCGCCTCGCCGAGATCGGCGTTCTGCGCATCGAGGAAGGTCTTGCGCTCCTGTGCCGAAGCGAGCTCGTCGAGCGCCGCGAGATTGACCGCGCCGAGCGACTCGATCTCGCGGTTCAGGGCATCGATCCGACCCTGCAGCCCGGCGAGCCTGATGCCGCCCTGCTCGATGCGGGCGGCGATGGCGTCTCGGTCGGCACCGGCTGCCTCGAGTTGCTCGAGGTACTGGGCGCCGCCCAACTGCGCCGCCTGCGCCTCGAGCTGCAGCGCGCCGACCCGGTCGCGCAGCGGCCCGAGCGATCGCTCGTGGCCGAGGCGTTCCTCGTCGGCGCGGCGCAGCCGCAGCGAGAGGTCGTCGTAGATGCTGCGCTTGTCGCCCAACGCCCGCTCGCGCTCCATCCGGGCAGCGAGCGCGAGCTGCAGCTGCTCCTGGGCGGCGGCATCGGTGAGCCGCTCGAGCTCGGCGGCGAGTTCGGCATCGGCGGCGCGATTGGCGTCGAGCTGCTGGCGCGCCGTCTCGATCGCGCGTTCGAGCTCGGCACGGCGGGCGCCGAGCGAACGCAGCTCGAAGGCCGCCTCCTGGGCCTGGCGCTCCAACGCGCGCAGCGCCTCGCCGGCGGCGGCGAGCGCGCCTTCGGCCGCGCGCACGGCTTCGTCGAGCGTGGCGTGGCGCTCCTGCGCCTCGGCAAGCTCGGCGTCGTGCTCGTCGAAGCGGCGCGCGCCGCGGGCCCGCCGCTCGGTCAGCTCGGCCAGGTCGGCATCGAGGCCGGCGCGCTCGCCGCCGATCTGCTCGCGGCGCTGGCTGGTCTGCTCCGCGAGCTGCGTCAGGCGCAGCAGCTCGACGTAGGCGCGATGCGCTGCCGACTGCGCCGCCGCGGAAGCGCTGCGCGCGCTGGCGACCTGCGTCGCCGCGTCGGTCGCCGCGACTTCGCAGCGCACGAGTCGGCCGCGCGACTCCTCGGCGATCAGGGACTGGGCCCGGGTCTGCCGCTCGAGGTTCTCGATCTCCTGAGCGCGCGCGAGCAAGCCCGCCTGCTGTGAGTCGGGCGCGTAGAAGGCAACGGCGAACTGGCTGACGGCGTGGCCCTCGCGCGTCATGAGCACTTCGCCGTGCGTCAGGCGGTCGCGAGCAGCGAGGGCGGCGTCGAGGTCGGTGGCGGTGTAGACGCCTTCGAGCCATTCGCCGAGCAGCGCGGCGAGGCCGGAATCGCCAAGATGCAGGAGATCGGACAGCCGCGGCAGGCTTCGGTGCGTGGTGTCGATCGGACCCGAGGGCGCGGTGAAGAACGCCAGCCGCGCCGGCGGTGCATCGGTGGCGAAGCCGCGCACGGTGTCGAGCCGGCCGACCTCGAGCGCGCCGAGGCGCTCGCGCAAGGCGGCCTCGAGCGCAGGCTCCCAACCGGGCTCGATCCGGATCCGCGTCCACAGGCCGGCCAGCGACTCGAGGCCGTGGCGGGCCAGCCACGGCTTCAGCTTGTCCTCGACCTGGACCTTTTCCTGCAGCGCCTTCAGCGCGTCGAGCCGTGCTCGCCATTCGGCGTGGCGACGTCCCTCGTCGTTGGCGGCGGCCTGCGAGCTTCGCCGGTCTTCCTCGCGCGCGAGCACCGCTTCCTGCAGAGCCGCCAGGCGCTCCTCCCCGGCGGCGTGCGCGGAATCGGCGGCGTCGGCCTCACGGCGGGCGACGCCTAGCGCCTCGGGCTCGACCGGCGCCAGCGCCTGGTCTTCGGCAAGCAGTCGTTCGCGACGGAGCTGGGCTTCGTCGATCCGCTCCTCGACGGCCCGCGTCTCGGCCGCCGAAACCTGGATCGCCTGCTGGATGGCCGCAACGCCGGCCGCCTGCTCGGCGCTTTCGGCCTGCGCCTGGCGCAAGGCGGCGCCGAGGCCGGCCAGTGTCTCGCTGTGGTCGAGTGTCTTTTCCGCTGCCACTGCAGCGGCGCGCTCGGCGTCGCCGATGCGCGCACCGGTATCGTCATGCTCCGACCGCGACTCGCTCTCCCGCAGCCGCCAGGCCTGGCTCTGCGTCTCGAGGTCGTGGCGCTGGCGGCCGATGCGCTCGCGCCCTTCGGCGACGTAGCGGATCCTCTCCTCGAGCCGGCTCACCTCGAGCGCCGCCGTGGCGAGCTCGCCCTGGGCCGCGTGCAGGCTGTCGTTGGCCTGGTAGTGCGACTGCCGGAGCGCCTCCAGGTCGGCCTCGGCGCGGCGCAGCTCGGCGGTGCGGGCGTCGAGTGCCGTGACCGCCTCGACGCTCGCCTTGCCGACGCGCTCTTCCTCGCGGGCGGCATCGCGGTGGCGCAGGAACCAGAGCTCGTGCTGCTTGGCGACGGCGTCGCCCTGCAGGGCGCGATAGCGGCCGGCGACCTCGGCCTGGCCTTCGAGCTTGTCGAGGTTTTGCGTCAGCTCGCGCAGGATGTCCTCGACCCGCGTCAGGTTCTCGCGCGTGTCCTTGAGCCGCGACTCGGTCTCGCGCCGCCGCTCCTTGTATTTCGAGACGCCGGCCGCTTCCTCGAGGAAGAGACGAAGCTCCTCGGGCTTGCTCTCGATGATTCGCGAGATCGTGCCCTGGCCGATGATCGCGTAGGCACGCGGTCCGAGGCCGGTACCGAGGAAGACGTCCTGGATGTCGCGGCGGCGCACCGGCTGGTTGTTGAGGTAGTAGCTGCTGGTGCCGTCGCGCGTCAGCACGCGCTTGACGGCGATCTCGGCGAAGCGGTTCCAGGGGCCGCCGGCGCGCGCGTCGGAGTTGTCGAACACCAGCTCGACGCTGGCCCGCCCGGCGGCCTTGCGCAGGCCCGAGCCGTTGAAGATCACGTCCTGCATCGACTCGCCGCGAAGCTCGCTCGCCTTGCTCTCGCCGAGCACCCAGCGAACGGCGTCGATGATGTTCGACTTGCCGCAGCCGTTCGGGCCGACGACGCCGACGAGCTGGCCGGGAAACTGGAGCTGGGTGGGTTCGACGAACGACTTGAAGCCGGAGAGCTTGATCGAGTTGAGGCGCATGGGGCGGCCGCGGCAGGGGGAGCTAAGTTATTGATTTAACTATATAAATCGCCACCGGAACGCAGGCCCGAAGCATGCGGATGATAGCATCGCCACCCTCCCGGAAACGCCTTGTCCCCAGGCTCCCGCCCATGACCAAGACCTCTCGACGCGTGCCCGCCGTGTCGACCCGAAAGCGTCCCGCACGGCCGCCGACGGCGCCGTCGAAGCAGCTCGACGTGTTCGCCAATCCGGCCCCGGAGCGCGACTACGTGATCGAGTTCGAGATCCCCGAGTTCACGTGCCTGTGCCCGCTCACGGGCCAGCCCGACTTTGCCCAGTTCACGATCGAGATGATCGCCGACGAGCTGTGCATCGAGCTGAAGAGTCTGAAGCTCTACCTCTGGAGCTACCGCGACGAAGGCGCGTTCCACGAGAAGGTGACCAACCTCATCCTCGACGACATCGTCGCTGCGACGCAGCCGCGATTCGCGCGAATCAAGGCGCGCTGGAACGTGCGCGGCGGCATCGGCACCCACGTCATCGCGGAGCATCGCGCCAAGGGCTGGAAGCCGACGCCCGCCGTGTCGCTCGAATCTGCCCGCAGCGACGCCTGAAGCGCGACTGTGCCTCGGCGACGCGCCCGTCCGGACGGCGGCCGCCGCTCTTTCGGGGAAAAGTGCCGCCGGGCAGGTGCCGGCGACGCCGGGCCGCGGGCCAGCGCTCCCTACAATGGAACGTCGTCTTCCGGGCCCCCAGATGAATTCGTCCCTGCAAAGCACCATCGACCTCGCGTGGGAAGGGCGTGCCTCGCTCGAGCCGGGCAACAGCCCGCAGGTGCGTGCGGCAGTCGACGAGGTGATCGCCGCCCTTGACGACGGCAGCCTGCGCGTCGCCGAGCGCCAGGGCGTCGGTGAGTGGCGGGTCAACCAGTGGGTGAAGAAGGCGGTGCTGCTCAGCTTTCGCCTGAGCGAGAACCGGTCGTCGCACGCCGGCGAGCTGACCTTCTTCGACAAGGTGGCGACCAAGTTCGAGGGCCTCGACGACGCGGCCCTGCGCGCCACCGGCGTGCGCGTCGTTCCGCCCGCGGTGGCCCGCCGCGGCTCGTTCGTGGCGAAGAATGTCGTCCTGATGCCGAGCTACGTGAACATCGGCGCCTATATCGACGAAGGGGCGATGGTCGATACCTGGGCCACGGTCGGCTCGTGCGCTCAGATCGGAAAGAACGTGCACCTCTCGGGCGGCGTCGGCATCGGCGGCGTGCTCGAGCCGATGCAGGCCAACCCGACCATCATCGAAGACAACTGCTTCATCGGCGCCCGCTCCGAGGTGGTCGAGGGCGTGATCGTCGAGGAGAACTCGGTGCTCTCGATGGGCGTCTACATCAGCCAGAGCACGAAGATCTACGACCGCGCCACCGGCACGGTGAGCTACGGCCGCATTCCGGCCGGCTCGGTGGTCGTGAGCGGAAACCTGCCGAGCGCGGACGGCAGCCACAGCCTGTACTGCGCGGTCATCGTCAAGCGCGTCGACGCGCAGACGCGCGCCAAGACGAGCATCAACGACCTGCTCAGAAGCTGATGACCACGACGATCAACGCCGCAGCGCGGCGCGAAAGGGAAGCCCGATGAGTAGCGGCAACATGGAGCGCGTGCTCCGGCTGATGTCGGAAAAGGGCGCGTCCGACGTCTACCTCTCTTCCAGTTCGCCGATCCTGATCAAGATCAACGGCCAGCTGCTGCAGCTTTCCGATCAGCCGCTCACCCACGCGCAGCCGCGCCAGCTGCTCGCCGAGCTGCTCACGCCCAGCCAGCTCGAGGAGCTCGAGGACACCGGCGAGCTCAACGTCGGCATCGGCCTCGCGGGCGTCGGCAGCTTTCGCCTGTCGGGCTTCAAGCAGCGCGGCTCGATCGCCGCCGTGTTCCGCTGCATCCCGTTCGAGATCCCGACCCTCGAGAGCCTGAACGTCCCCTCGATCCTCAACCAGCTGGTGCTCGAGAAGCGCGGCCTGATCCTGATGGTGGGCGCCACCGGTGCCGGCAAGAGCACGACCCTGGCGGCGATGCTCGAGCAGCGCAACCAGCAGATGGCGGGCCACATCCTCACCATCGAGGATCCGATCGAGTTCCTCTTCAACAACAAGAAGTCGGTCGTCAACCAGCGCGAGGTCGGTCGCGACACGCAGACGCTGCAGATCGGCCTGAAGACGGCGCTGCGCCAGGCGCCCGACCTGATCATGATCGGCGAGATCCGCGACCGCGAGACGATGACGTCCGCCATCTCGTACGCCCTCTCGGGCCACCTGGTGCTGTCGACCCTGCACGCGAACAACAGCTACCACGCGCTCGGCCGGATCCTTTCGTTCTACACGCCCGAGGCGCGCCCGGCGTTGCTGGCCGACCTGGCTGCCGGCCTGCGCGCGATCGTGTCGCAGCGGCTCATCCGCAGCGTCGCGGGCGGCCGCATGCCGGCGGTCGAGGTGCTGCTCAACACCAAGCTGATCCAGGAGCTGATCGAACGCGGCGACTTCAGCGGCATCAAGGAAGCGATGGAGAAGTCGCTGGCCGAAGGCTCGCAGACCTTCGAGCAGGACCTGGCGCGCATGATCAAGGCCGACATCATCACCCGCGACGAGGGCCTGCAGTACGCCGACTCGCCGACCAACCTGATGTGGCGGATGCAGAACGACATGTCGCCGGTGTCGCGAATCGTTCCGAAGAAGGAAGACAACGACGACCAGCCGAGCTTCACCGAGATCACGATCGACGTGCGCCCGGAGGAAGTCGCGACGCTGTCGCCCAATCTGCGCCGCTTCTAGGCACGGCGGCGCGGCTTCTCGTTCGCGCGCGCCTGCGCCCATGTCGTCTACGCGCCGACTCGCCGAACAGCTGATCGGGCGCCGCTCGGTCACCCCCGACGACGGCGGCTGCCAGGAGATCCTCGCCGGGCGCCTCGGCCGGGCCGGCTTCGAGTGCCGGTCGCTCGCATTCGGCGAAGGCGCCGGGGCCGTCACCAACCTGTGGGCGATTCGCCGCGGCGCCGCCGACGGCAAGACCCTGGTCTTCGCCGGTCACACCGATGTCGTGCCCACGGGTCCGCTGGACCGGTGGACGAGCGACCCGTTCACGCCCAGCGAACGCGACGGTCGCGTCTTCGGTCGCGGTGCGGCCGACATGAAGAGCTCGATCGCGGCGATGGTGGTCGCCGTCGAGGAATTCGTGGCGACCCACCCGGGCCACGCCGGCAGCGTCGCCTTCCTGGTGACGAGCGACGAGGAAGGTCCTGCGACCTTCGGCACCGCCCGCGTCTGCGACTGGCTGGCGGCCGAGGGCATCCGCCTCGACTACTGCATCGTCGGCGAGCCGACCTCCGTCGACCGGCTCGGCGACACGATCAAGAACGGCCGGCGCGGCTCGCTCACCGGCAAGCTGAGGGTCGAAGGCGTGCAGGGGCACATCGCCTACCCGCATCTCGCGGTCAATCCGATCCACCGCGCCGCGCCGCTGCTGGCCGAGCTCGTCGGCATCGAATGGGATGCCGGCAACACGCATTTCCCGCCGACCACCTGGCAGGTGTCGAACATCCATGCCGGCACCGGAGCCGGCAACGTGATCCCCGGCGAGGTCGTGATCGACTTCAACTTCCGCTTCAGCACCGAATCGACGCCGGAGTCGCTCCGCGCCCGCGTCGAGGAGACGGCCCGGCGGCATGGCCTCGAGTTCACGATCGCCTGGACGCTCGGCGGCGAGCCGTTCCTCACGCCACCGGGCGCCCTCAGCCGGGCGATGACCGAGTCGATCCGGGAACATGCCGGCGTACAGACCGAACTCTCGACCACGGGAGGCACCTCCGACGGGCGCTTCATCCAAAAGATCTGCGCCGAGGTCGTCGAGTTCGGTCCG
Organism: Burkholderiales bacterium; assembly: GCA_038225015.1. Taxonomy (GTDB): domain Bacteria; phylum Pseudomonadota; class Gammaproteobacteria; order Burkholderiales; family Burkholderiaceae_C; genus Schlegelella_A. The sequence goes on along the minus strand of JBBRFB010000145.1, from coordinate 1,154 downwards.
GTCAACGCGAGCATCCACAAGATCGACGAATCGATAGCGGTCGCTGCCTTCGACGTGCTGAAGGACGTCTACCGCGGCGCGCTCGAGCGGCTCGTGGCATGACGCTGGTCGAGCTCGTCCTCGCCGAGAGCCGGCGCCTGAAGGACGCCGGCGTGTCGTTCGGGCACGGTACCGCCAACGCCTTCGACGAAGCGGCCTGGCTTGTCACCTGGGCGCTCGGCCTGCCGCTCGACGCGCTCGACTCGCGCGGCGCCCGCGAGCTCGAACCGGCCGAGCAGGCGAAAGCCGAGGCGCTGGTCGAGCAGCGGATCGCCACCCGCAAGCCGGCCGCCTACCTCACCGGCGAAGCCTGGCTGCAGGACATCCCCTTCACCATCGACGAGCGCGCCATCGTGCCGCGTTCGTATATCGCCGAGCTGCTGGTCGACGCCGAGGAAAGCGGCACGCTCGACGCCTGGCTGAGCGAGCGCACCCGACCTGTGCTCGACCTGTGCACCGGCAATGGCAGCCTGGCGGTGATCGCCGCCCTCGCCTACCCGGAGATCGAGGTCACAGCGAGCGACGTCTCGCCTGCCGCGCTGGAGCTGGCGCGGCTGAACGTCGAGCGACACGCGCTCGGCTCGCGCATCACGGTGGTCGAGTCGGACCTGTTCGAGCGCGTCGGCGGCCCGTTCGACCTGATCCTGTGCAACCCGCCCTACGTCACAGACGCGAACATGGCGGCCCTGCCCGAGGAGTACCGGGCCGAGCCCGCGCTGGCGCTCGCCGGCGGCGCCGACGGAATGGACCTGATCCGTCGCATCGTCGCCGAGGCGCCGCGTCGCATGAGCGACGACGCGGTGCTGGTGCTCGAGGTCGGTCGCGAGCGCGCGGCGTTCGAGCGCGCCTTCCCGCGGCTCGAGTGCGCCTGGCTCGAGACCGGCGGCGGCGGCGATTGCGTCGTGCTGGCCTCGCGCGACGCGCTCGTTCGCACCTCCGCGGCCCGTCGCTGAACCCGGCTCGCGAAGGCAAGCCGTGCCGGTCGTCGCGCGACCCGCGAAAAACCACCCATGAACGTCCACCCCCAGCAGGCGCTACGGCGCGGCCCCAAGCAAGATCTCGACCAGACCAACCAAACCCAGCACCCACGCCAGAAAGTCGGCCACGGCGGCCGC
>JBBRFB010000144.1:0-8143 GCA_038225015.1 Burkholderiales bacterium | reverse complement strand
TGGCGTCGGCCGCCGGCGCGACGTTGAAGCTCGGCTTCTCGCACGAGTTCCTCGAGCGCGCCGACGGCTGGCCGGCCCTCGCCCGCGCCTATGGGCTGGCGGCGCTCTCGCCGATCGGCCTCGACCACGGCCTGGCCTACGAGGCGGTGAGCAAGGGGCGGGTCGACGTGATCGACGTCTACTCGACCGACGCCAAGCTCGGCCGACTCGGACTGCGCGTGCTCGCGGACGACCGTGCCTACGTCCCCCGATACGAGGCGGTGCTGCTCATGCGCGAAGCCGTCGATCCGGCGCCCCTGCAGGCGCTCGCCGGGACGATCGACGCGGCGACGATGATCGCCATGAATGCCGACGTCGAGCTCGACGGCGCGAGCTTCGAGCAGACGGCGCGACGGTTCCTGGCCGGCGGCTTTCGACCGCAGAACGCCAGCGCCGGCCCGCTCGCAACATCGGCGACGGGCACAGGGCCATCGGTCGCGGCGGAATCGGCAACGCCGCGCCGGGCCGGTGTCATCGACCGCCTCTTCGCGCCCGATTTCGGTCGCCTGGCCGCTCAGCATCTGCTGCTGGTCTTCGGCTCGCTCCTGCTCGCCGTGGCGGTCGGCGTGCCAGTCGGCATCGCGGCGTGGCGCTGGCCGCGGTTGGCGTCGACCCTGCTCGGGCTGACCGCCATCCTGCAGACGATCCCGTCGCTGGCGCTGCTGGCGTTCCTGATCGCCCTGCTCGGAACCATCGGCGTCGTCCCGGCCGTCGTCGCGCTCTTCCTCTACGCCCTGCTGCCGATCGTCCGCAACACCCATGCCGGCCTGCTCGGCGTGGCCCGGGGGATGGGCGAGGCGGCGCTCTCGCTGGGCATGACCCGCGCCCAGGCTCTCCGTCACATCCAGCTGCCGCTGGCGACGCCGACCGTGCTCGCCGGCGTCAAGACGGCCGCCGTGATCAACGTCGGCACGGCGACCATGGCGGCCTTCATCGGCGCCGGCGGTTTCGGCGAGCGCATCGTCGCGGGACTCGCCGTCAACGACAGTGCCGTGATGCTCGCGGGTGCGCTGCCCGCGGCCGTCCTGGCGCTGCTCGTGCAGGTCGCATTCGACGCCGCGGAGCGCTGGTCGGCGCGCGGGCGACGAGGGGGCTGAAGGCGCGGCCGGCGTGACGCCGGCTGCGACAATCGGGCATGCATCTCGACTGGCCGGTGGCGGCCTTTTTCGGCCTCGTCGTCCTCCTCGCCCTCGGCCTCGCTTGGCGCCGCGGCGGCGGCGCCTCGACGCAGGTGCTGCGCGATGCGCTCGAGCCGTCGTTGCGGGCCGAGACCCAGCGCCTCGAGCGCGAACTGCGTGACGAGGTGTGGCGCAGCGCCGCCGGCACGCGGCAGGAGTTGCAGGCCTCGATCGGCCTTTTCCAGCAGACCGTGCTGTCGCAGCAGGCCGAGGTGGCGCGGCTGCAGAACGAGCAGATCGACGGCTTTCGCAGCCAGCTGGCGGCGACGCAGCAGCAGCAGGCCGACACGCTGCGACAGCACACGATGGCGCAGTCGGCCGATGCCGTGCAGTCGCGGGAGGTGCTCGAGCGAACGCTCGGCCGCGTCGCCGAGCAGCAGGGCCTGACGCTGCAGCGCTTCGCCGACACGCTGGCCGAGCAGCTGCGCGCCTTGAGCCGCGCCAACGACGAGCGCATGGGCGAGGTGCGGGCCTCGGTCGAGACCAAGCTCGCGGCGATCCAGCTCGACAACGAGAAGAAGCTGGAGCAGATCCGCGCCACCGTCGACGAGAAGCTCCATGCGACGCTCGAGCAGCGGCTCGGCGAGAGCTTCCGCCAGGTCGCCGAGCGGCTCGAGCAGGTGCATCGCGGCCTCGGCGAGATGCAGTCGCTCGCGAAGGACGTCGGCTCGCTGTCGCGCGTGCTGAACAACGTCAAGACACGCGGCACCCTCGGCGAAGTGCAGCTCGAATCGCTGCTCGCCCACGTCTTCACGCCGGAGCAGTACTCGCGCAACGTCGAGACCGTTCCCGGCAGCAACGCCCGGGTCGACTTCGCGATCCGCCTGCCCGGCCGGCGCGAGCATGGCGGCCCGCTCTGGCTGCCGATCGACTGCAAGTTCCCGCGCGACGACTACGAGCGGCTTCTCGACGCCCACGAGCGCGCCGACCGCGAGGGCGTCGAGGCATCGGCGCGGGCGATCGAGACGCGTCTGCGCATAGAAGCGCGCTCGATCCGCGCCAAGTACATCGCCGCGCCGCACACCACCAACTTCGCCATCCTCTTCGTGCCGACCGAAGGCCTCTACGCCGAGGCGCTGCGTCGGCCGGGCCTGGTCGAGGCTCTGCAACGGGACCATCGCGTGACGCTCGCCGGGCCGACGACGCTGCTCGCCACGCTGACCAGCCTGCAGATGGGCTTCCAGACACTGGCACTCGAGAAGCGCAGCGCCGAGGTCTGGGAGGTGCTGGGGGCCGTCAAGACCGAGTTCGGCCGCTTCGGGGATGTGCTTGCGAAGACGAAGAAGAAGCTCGCCGAGGCGAGCAACACCATCGACGCCGCCGAGGTGCGCACGCGCGCGATGGCGCGCAGCCTGCGCGGCGTCGAGGCGCTGACGGTCGAGCGCGCCCAGGCTCTCCTGCCCGGGGCTATTGCCGACGAAGAGCCCGAGGCACTGCAGATGGTGCTGCCGGCGGGCGACGAGCCGGAGCCGGATGCCTGAAGGGTCGACATCGCACCGGCACGCGTTGATCGGCTTGATCGGCGGCCAGGTCGCGCTCCATTCGTGCATGGCCGGGGTGCGCATGGCGGCGCCGCTCTCGGCGTTGCAGGACGGCCATGCCGCCTGGTCGGTCGGCGTCCTGCTCGGCCTCTTCGCGGCGGCGCCTATCGTGCTGGCGCTGGCCGCCGGGCGCCTGGCCGACCGCCACGGCTACCACCGGCCGATCCGACTCGCGGTGGCGATGACCGTGGCCGGCGGGCTGGCGGCCCTTCTTTCCACCGTGCTCGGTGCCGGCGCCTTCGCCGCGCTCTGCGTCGCCGCGGTCCTCGCCGGGGCCGGCGCGAACTTCGGCCTCATCGCTATCCAGCGCGCGGCCGGACGCATGGCCCACGACGCGACCGAGCTGAAACGCGTGTTCAGCTGGCTCGGGCTGGCGCCCGCGCTGTCGAATGTCGTCGGTCCGGTGCTGGCCGGCACGCTGATCGACGCCGGCGGCTTCGCCGCCGCCTTCGCGGCGCTGGCGGCACTGCCGCTGCTCAGCCTGCTCTGGGCGCGCCGCGTTCCGGTCCAGGCGGTCGGGCCGGCGATCCCGCGCGCCGGCCGCCGCAGCTCGTTCGACCTGCTCGCGGCGCCCGGATTCAAGCGCCTCCTGCTCGTCAACTGGCTGCTCTCGTCGAGCTGGGACGTGCATACCTTCCTGGTGCCCATCCTCGGCCACCAGCGCGGCTTCAGTGCGTCGGCGATCGGCCTCGTGCTCGGCGTCTTCGCGGGCTCGGTGGCGCTGGTCCGGCTCGCCATTCCGCTGCTCGCGCATCGGCTGCGCGAATCGCAGGTGCTGGTCTCGGCGATGCTTGCCGCCGGCGTCGTCTTCGCCGTCTACCCGCTGGCGCAGCAGGCCTGGGTGATGGGCGTGTGCGCGACGCTGCTCGGCCTCGCTCTCGGCTCGGTGCAGCCCATGATCATGACGACGCTGCACCAGATCACGCCGTCCGACCGCCACGGCGAGGCGATCGCCTTGCGTTCGATGGCGATCAACTTCTCCAGCGCCGTCATGCCGCTGGCGTTCGGCCTTGCCGGCGCGACGCTCGGCGCGTCGGCGCTCTTCTGGCTGATGGGCGCGGCGGTCGCGTCGGGAAGCATCGCGGCGCGCGGCGTCGGCGACGCCAAGCCGCTGCCGGCGGTCAGAACCTGATGCCGCCCGGGGTCGGTGCCGCTGCGGGAGAGGGGCGATTGATGGTTGCGGCCGGCTCGCTGCGCGGCGTCGCGCGCACTGTGGTCGTCTCGCGCCGATCGACCAGTGGCGTCGCTGGGCGGTACTGGTAGCTCGCCGGCAACTTCGATTCGCGCGGATAGCCCGCCGCGTCGAGGTACGAATTCCAGACTTCGACCGACAGGCCGCGCAGCAATTGCGTGCCGATGGTCACGGTCGGCGCCTCGCGGGCGCCGGAGAGCCGCTCGAGGGCCTCGCTGTCCTCGGCGCTCACGACCTGCCGCTCCGCGAAGGGAACGCCGCGCTGCTTCAGCAACTGGCGCGCCGCCGTGCAGGGCTCGCAGGCGCCGCTCGTCGTGTACAGCGTGACGGGGTATCTGCTGGCCGGCTGCCGCAGCTCGAACGGCAGCTCCGGCTCGGCCGCCTCGGCGGGCGTGCGCGCGCCGAGGGCACTGACCCGGCCGTCGGTGGCGTTCGGCTGCCGGTCGGTGTAGGTGACGCGGCCGTCCGACCCGATGACCTTGAACTGGGCCATCGCCGGCAAGGCCGCCATCAAGGCGGCCGCCAGGGGCACGATGCGCCAGGCGGCGGCAGTGCGTGGGGAGCGGGCGCGCATGGTCATGGGCAGGCAACGATGAGAGGGCGAACGGGCATTCTCGCCGACGCCGGGGCGCGGTTCAAGCCGCGACCCGGTCACAAACTCACACTAGCCCCTGATGTCGAAGCAGGGCGTCGATGCTCGGGGCCCGGCCGCGGAACGCCGTGAAGCTTTCGAGGGCGGGTCGGCCGCCGCCGGCTTCGAGGACCTGCTCGCGCCAGCGCCGCCCGGTCACGGTGTCGAGGATGTCGCCGCTGCGTTCGGCCGCCTCCTCGAACGCGCTCCAGGCATCGGCCGACAGCACCTCGGCCCACTTGTAGCTGTAGTAGCCGGCGGCGTAACCGCCCGCGAAGATGTGCGAGAAGGTGTTCAGCGTGCGGCTGAAATGGGGCGGCATGACCACGGCGATCTCGCGACGCACCTCGTCGACGAGGTCTGCCGTGCGCGCTTCCTGCCCCGGCTCGGCATGCAGCCGCATGTCGATCAGCGCCAGCTCGATCTGGCGCAGCGTCTGCAGCCCGCTCTGGAAGTTGCGCGCCGCGACCATGCGATCGAAGAGCGTCCGCGGCAGCGCCTCGCCGCTGTCGACGTGCGAGGTCAGCTGGCGGATGACGTCCCACTGCCAGACGAGGTTTTCCATGAACTGGCTCGGCAGCTCGACGGCGTCCCATTCGACGCCGGAAATGCCCGACACGCCGAGCTCGTCGACACGGGTGAGCATCATGTGCAGGCCATGGCCGAACTCGTGGAAGAGCGTGACCACGTCGCGAAGGTCAAGCAGGGCCGGGCGGCCGTCGACCGGCGCGGCGAAGTTGCAGACGATGCGGGCGACCGGCGTCTGCAGCGTGCCGTCGGGCCGCAGCCAGCGGCTTCGCTCGCCCCCCATCCAGGCGCCCGGTCGCTTGCCCTGGCGCGCGTACGGGTCGAAGTAGAGCTGCGCGAGCCGCTCGGGGCCGCCTGCGCCGGCGCGCTCGACGGCGAAGGCGCGAACGCTCGGATGCCAGACCGGGGCCGGCTCGGGGCGGATGGTCACCTCGAACAGCTTCTCGATGATGGCGAACAGGCCGTCGAGCACGCGCGGCTCGGTGAAGTACCGGCGCACCTCCTGCTCGCTGAAGGCATAGCGCGACTCCTTGAGCTTCTCGCTCGCGAACGGCATGTCCCAGGCCTCGAGTGTCTCGATGCCGAGCTCGTCGCGGGCGAAGGCAGCCAGCTCGGCCAGGTCGCGCTCGGCGGCCGGCCGGGCCCGGCCGGCCAGGTCGCGCAGGAAGGTGGTGACCTCGACCGCCGAGGCGGCCATCTTCGGCACCAGCAAGACCGCCGCTGCGTCCGCGTGCCCGAGCAGCACCGCCTCTTCCTGGCGCATGCGCAGCAACTCGACGATGACCGGGCCGTTGTCGCGCTCGGCCGGGCCGAACTCGCTGGCCCGCGTGACATAGGCGGTGTAGAGCGATTCGCGCAGCGCGCGCCCGGCCGCGTACTGCATTACCGGCAGGTAGCTCGGCATCTGCAGCGTCACGGTGTAGCCGTCGCGGCCCTCGGCCTCGGCCGCAGCGCGCATGCCGCGCAAGGCGTCGGCCGGGACGCCGGCAAGCTCAACCTCGCTGACGTGGAGTGCGAAGTCGTCGGTGGCGTCCTGGACGTGCTCCGTGAACTGCTGCCGAGCTGCCGCCTGCGCGTCCTGCAGTTGCGCGAAGCGTTCTTTCGCTGCGTCGCGCAGTTTGGCACCCGACAGCACAAAATCGCGCAAGGCATTGGCCAGCACCCTCCGGCGCGCCGGCGCGAGCCCGGCGGCCGAGGGCGAGGTGGCGATCGCCTTGTACTTGGCATAGAGGCGCGCGTCGGCGCCGAGCCGGGTGTGGAACGCCACGACCCTGGGCAGGCTTTCCTTGTAAGCCGCCCGCCAGGCCGGCGTGTCGGCGACGGCGTTGAGATGGCTGACCGTGCCCCAGGCCCGCTCGAGCCGCTCGGTGGCCTCGTCGAGCACGGCAGACAGCGCCTGGTAGTCGTCGGGCGTGGCGTCGCTCGTCGCCCGTGCCAGCGCTGCCTCGGCGTCGGCAAGTAGCGACTCGATCGCCGGCGCGACGTGCTCGGCCCGGAGGTCGGGAAAGCGAACCGGGCCGCTGAAGTCGAGCAGCGGATTCATGGCCTCAGGCCGCCGCCGCGAGAGTTCGCTCGGCGGCATCGACGGTGTTGGCCATCAGCATGGCGACGGTCATCGGCCCAACGCCGCCCGGCACCGGCGTGATGGCCGACGCCACTTCGGCGACGCCGGCCGTGTCGACGTCACCGCAGAGCTTGCCGGCGTCCGGCTCGCCGTCGGGAACGCGGTTCATGCCGACGTCGATGACCACCGCGCCCGGCTTGACCATCGCCGCGGTCAGCGTCGCCCGGCGGCCGACGGCGGCGACGACGACGTCGGCGCGCCGCGTATGGGCGCCGAGGTCGGGCGTGCGGCTATGGCAGATCGTGACCGTCGCGTCGGCCTGCAGCAGCATCAGCGCCATCGGTTTGCCGACCGTGTTGCTGCGGCCGATGACGACGGCGTGCTTGCCGCGCAGAGCGATGCCCGTGCTTTCGATCAGCGTCATGCAGCCCGCAGGCGTACAGGGGCGAAAGCCCGGCAGTCCGGCGAGCAGGCGGCCGGCGCTCTCCACCGAGTAGCCGTCGACGTCCTTGTCGGCCGAGATCGCGGCGATCACACGCGCCGCGGCGATGTGCGGCGGCAGCGGCATCTGCACCAGGATGCCGTGCACTGCCGGGTCGGCGTTCAGCGCCGCGATGCGCGCCAGGAGCGCTGCTTCCGACAGGCCCGCATCATGGGTCTCGAGCAGCGAGCGAATGCCGGTCTCCTCGCAGGCCCGGACCTTGTGGCGCACATAAACCTGGCTCGCCGGGTCGTGGCCGACAAGGATGACCGCCAGGCCCGGCCGGCTGCCGGCTGCGACCAGCGCCGTGGTGCGCACAGCGAGACCGGCGCGAAGCTGCTTCGCCAGGGCCGTGCCGTCGATGAGTCGCGCGGTCAAGTCTTCGAAGGCGCGCCGAGAGCGATCTTCAGCAGGTCGGCGACCGTATTGGCGTTCAGTTTTTCCATGATGTTGGCGCGATGCGCCTCCACCGTCTTGATGCTGATCCCGAGGTCGTCGGCGATCTGCTTGTTCAGCCGGCCGGCGACGATGCGCTCGAGCACCTGGGCTTCACGCGTCGTCAGCCGCGAGAGCAGGGCGTCGCGGCTGGCGGCCTCCTGATGCTTGGAGAAGTCGATGCGCGCGCGCTCGAGCATCTTCTCGACCAGCGCCACCAGCTCGTCTTCCTTGAACGGCTTCTCGATGAAGTCTTCGGCGCCCTTTTTCATCGTCGTGACGGCCATCGGCACGTCGCCGTGACCGGTGATGAACGTGACCGGCAGTGGCGAGCGTCGCTCGAGCAGGCGGTCCTGCATCTCGAGGCCGCTCATGCCGTCCATGCGGATGTCGGCGATCAGGCAGGCGACCTCGCGCGGGTCGAAGCGGGAGAGGAACGACTCGGCCGAGTCGAAGCACTTGACGCGGTAGTCCTTGCCTTCGAGCAGCCATTGCAGCGAATCGCGGACGGCTTCGTCGTCATCGACGACGTAGACGGTACCCTTCTTCGGAAT
>JBBRFB010000143.1:0-8251 GCA_038225015.1 Burkholderiales bacterium | reverse complement strand
CGCCGATCTGGGCCGCATCCGCACCCACTTGGGCGTGCCGCTCTCCGACGAGAGCGGTGCGGTCATCGGCGTGTTCACGCTGATCCGCTCCGCGGTGCGGCCATTCACTGCAGCGCAGATCGCGCTCGTGCAATCGTTCGCCGCGCAGGCCCAGATCGCGATGAAGAACGCGCGGCTGATGCGCCAGACGCAGGAGTCGCTCGAGCAGCAGACGGCGTCGGCCGAGGTCCTCGCGGTGATCAGCAACTCGGTCGCCAATACGCAGCCCGTCTTCGACAAGATCCTCGGCAGCTGCCAGCGGCTGATCGCGTGCACCGATCTGGCCGTGCTGACGGTCGATGCGGATTCGCTCGTGCATCTGGGCTCCGCACGCGGTCCGTACGGACAGAGGGCGGCGACGAACTTCAAGCCGACTCCGATCGGACGGACCATCATCGCGCAGGCGGTGCAGGATCGTCGCGCGGTGCACTATGTCGACGCCTTGCAGGGCGAAGACGTGCCTGAGGTGGTTCGCCGCATGGCCGCCAAGATCGGGAACTTCTCCTGCCTGGTCGCGCCGATGATCTGGCGTGAAAGGGGCGTGGGCGCCCTCTTCGTCGTGCGCACGTTTGCCGAGCGCCAATGGTCGCCGTTCACTGCGAAGGAGACCGCGCTGCTCGGGACCTTCGCCGACCAGGCGGTCATCGCGATCCAGAACGCGGCGCTTTTCCACGAGGCGCAGGCGGCTCGCGCCGCAGCCGAGACCGCCAACGACGCCAAGAGCTCGTTCCTCGCCACCATGAGCCACGAGATCCGCACGCCGATGAACGCCGTGATCGGCATGACCGGCCTGCTGCTCGACACGCCGCTGAACGCCGAGCAGCGCGACTTCGCCGGCACCATCCGCGACAGCGGCGACGCGCTCCTCACGATCATCAACGACATCCTCGACTTCTCGAAGATCGAGGCCGGCCGGATGGACGTCGAGCGGCACCCATTCGACTTGCGCGAGTGCGTCGAGTCGGCGCTCGACCTGATCGGCGGGCGCGCCGCCGAAAAGCACCTCGACATCGCCTACCTCTTCGAAGGCGACGTACCCGCCGCCCTCGACGGCGACGTGACGCGGCTGCGCCAGGTGCTGCTCAACCTGCTCGCCAACGCCGTCAAGTTCACCGAGAGCGGCGAGGTGGTGCTGACGGTCGCCGCCCGGCCGCACGACGCGGGCGCCGAGCTCACGTTCTCGGTCCGCGACACCGGCATCGGCCTCGACGCGCCGGCCATGCAGCGCCTGTTCCAGTCGTTCTCGCAGGCCGATTCGTCGACGACGCGCCGCTACGGCGGCACCGGCCTGGGCCTGGCGATCAGCAAGCGGCTCGCCGAACTGATGGGCGGCACGATGTGGGCCGAGAGCGCCGGGCCGGGCCAGGGTTCGACCTTTCATTTCACGATCCGGGCGGCGCTGGCCGAGTCGCCGCAGACGAACCGGCGCGAGCTGCTCGGCCCGCAACCGGTTCTCGCCGGCCGGCGCATGCTCGTCGTCGACGACAACGCCACCAACCGCAAGGTGTTGTCGCTGCAGGCCGGCAAGTGGGGCATGTTGCCGCGCGACACCGGCGCGCCGGCCGAAGCGCTGCGATGGCTGCAGGACAGCACTGCCTTCGACCTCGCCGTGCTCGACATGCACATGCCGGACATGAACGGCCTGACACTCGCCGCCGAAATCCGTCGCCTCCGGCCGCGGTTGCCGCTGGTGCTCTTCAGTTCGCTCGGTCGGCGCGAGGCGGGCGATACCGAGGGTCTGTTCAGCGCCTACCTCGGCAAGCCGCTGCGCCAGTCGCAACTCTTCGACACGCTGGTCGGATTGCTCGGCGACGACGCTGCGCCGCAACCGACGCCGGCCAGGGCCGAAGGGAAAGCACCGCTGGATCCCGGCCTGGCCGAGCGCCACCCGCTGCGCATCCTTCTCGCCGAGGACAACGTCGTGAACCAGAAGCTGGCGCTGCGCCTGCTGCAGCAGATGGGCTACCGTGCCGACCTCGCGAGCAACGGCTTCGAGGCGATCGAGTCGATCGAGCGACAACCCTACGACCTGGTGCTGATGGACGTGCAGATGCCCGAGATGGACGGCCTGGAAGCCACCCGCCGCATCGTCGCCCGCTGGCTCGGCGCCGGGAGGCCACGCATCGTCGCCATGACCGCCAACGCCATGCAGGGCGACCGCGAGGCTTGCCTGGCCGCGGGCATGGACGACTACGTGGTCAAGCCGATCCGCGTCGATGCGCTGGTACAGGCGCTGGTGGCGACGCCACGCCGCGGAGTGCCTTCATGAGCGCGCCCGGCTACTCCAAAGAGCTCATCCCGGAGCGCGCAGCGCGAAGGGTAGGCCAGTGAGCGCGCGGCTGCTCGTCGCCGACGACAACAAGGTCAATCGCCTGCTCCTGGCACGCACGCTCGAGCTCAAGGGCCACCGCGTCAGCTGCGCCGAGAACGGCCGCGTCGCGCTGGCGATGCTGCGTGCCGAGGCCTTCGATCTGCTGCTGCTCGACATCGAGATGCCCGACCTGAACGGCTTCGAGGTTCTCGAAGCGCTGGCCGCCGATGCGAAGCTCGCCGACCTGCCGGTGCTCGTCACCTCCTCGCTGGAAGGCCTCGACCACGTCGTCCACTGCATCGAGCTCGGCGCCGACGACTACCTGCCCAAGCCGGTGAACCCGGTGCTGCTGCATGCGCGCATCGGCTCGAGCCTGGAGAAGCAGCGCCTGCGCCGCGCCCAGCAGGAGCTGGTGCGCCGCTTCGCCACGCCCGAGGTCATCGAGGACCTGCACCGTTCCGGGTTCGCGCTGGGCGGCCGGCGGGTCTACGCGACGGTCATGTTCTCCGACATCCGCGGCTTCACGGGCCTGGTCGAGACGCTGCCGCCTGAGGAGACGATCGAGCTGCTCAACACCTACTACATGCTGATGTTCGACGCCATCCACGGCCGTGGCGGCGTCGTCAACCAGATGATCGGCGACGGCCTGATGGCGATCTTCGGGGCGCCCTTGCCGCTCGCCGACCACGCCCACCGTGCCGTGCTCGCGGCCGTCGACATGACCGAGACGATCGAGCTCTTCAACGCCGAACGGGCCCGCGCGGGCAAGCCGGCGATCCACATCGGCATCGGCATCGCCACCGGCGACATGGTGGCCGGCTACACCGGCACCGAGCAGCGCGCCACCTACACCTGCATCGGCGACACCGTCAACGTCGCGGCGCGGCTCGAGACGCACACCAAGGCGGTCGGCCGGCGCATCCTGATCGACGCCGCGACGCGCGGGGCGCTGCCGCCCTCGGTTGCACTCGAAGCGCTCGGCCTCGTCGGCCTCAAGGGCAGGGAAGCTGCCGTCGACGTGTTCGCGGTCGAGCCGGCATCGACATGACCGATCCCGTCGTCGACCCCGCCACGTTCAACGAGTTGCAGGCCAACGCCGGCGCCGACTTCGTCGCCGAGCTGGTCGAAACCTTCGCCGACGAGGCGCCGGGGCTCGTCGGCGAGCTGCGCAACGCCTTCGCCGCGGGCGCGGTCGACCGCTTCCGGCGGGCCGCCCATTCGCTCAAGAGCAACAGCCTCACCTTCGGCGCCACGCGGCTGGCGTCACTGGCGCGCGAGCTCGAGCTCGGCGGGCTGCCGGCAGGGCCTGCGGCCATCGACGTGCTGGCGGCCGAGCTGGAAGCGACGCTCGCCGCCTTGCGGTCGCTTGCCCGGGCCTGATGTCGTCGCCGGTCTTCGCCAAGCTGCTCGTCATCTTCCTGGTGGTGGCCGCCGGCTGGCTGGTCGCGCGGCTGCGCCTGCTCGGCCCCGGCGACGTGGCACGCACGCTCTCGAACGCCGCCTTCTACGTCTTCGTGCCGGCGCTGCTCTTCCGCACCACCGTTCGGATCGACTTCGCGGCGCTCGGCGGCCGCACGCAGCTCGGATTCTTCGTGCCGACGCTGGCCCTGCTCGGCGTGGTCTACCTCTTCGCGCGTTTGCGCGGGGTGGGCCACGCTCCGGGTCGCGCCGCCTGGCCGAGCGTCCTGGCGATCACCGGGGTGTTCGGCAACAGCGTGCAGATCGGCATTCCCCTCGCCGCCGCCCTGTTCGGCGAAGAAGGCCTCGGCATCCATGTGAGCATCCTCAGCCTGCACGCGCTGATCCTGCTGACGACCCTGACCGCCATCGTCGAGCTCGACCTGGCCCGCGAACGCCACCGCGACGACCCGGGCCACGCGCGCCTCTGGCACCTGGTGTTCGCTACGGCCAGGAACACCGTCGTGCACCCGGTCGTGCTGCCGGTGCTGGCGGGCCTGGCCTTCAACGCCATCGGCGCCGTGCTGCCGACGGTCGCCGACGAGTTCCTGCTCCTGCTCGGCCAGGCGGTGGTGCCGCTCTGCCTGGTGCTCATCGGCGTGTCGATGGCTCAATACGGCGTGCGTGGCGCCGTGCGCGGTGCCTTGGTCGTCTCGAGCGTCAAGCTGATCGTGCAGCCGCTGCTGGTGCTGGCCGTCGCGCACGCCGGCTTCGGCCTGCGCGGCCTGCCGCTTGCCGTCGTGGTGATGATGGCCGCACTGCCGGTCGGCAGCAACGCGCTCGTCTTCGCCCAGCGCTACCAGGCGATGCAGGCCGAGACCAGCACCGCCATCGTGGTCTCGACGCTCGCCTTCGTCGTGACCGCGCCGCTCTGGCTGGCTGTGCTGCGTGCCGTCGGTTGAGGCGTCCCGAACACCAGAGGGAATCGTGGTCAGCCTGAAAGCGAGTCTCGCGTCTCGAGAAGACGGGCCACGGCCAGTCCTATCATCGCAGCCGGCGCCGGCGCGTCGATGCTGTGACGCCTTCTCTTCGATCGGAACACCATGCCACGACCCATCCGCTTCCTGCGCCTCGCGGCCGCGCTCGCCCTCGTCGCGGCGAGCAGCTCCGCGCTGGCCGCCAAGACGCTCGTGTACTGCTCCGAGGGGAGCCCCGAGGGGTTCAATCCGCAGTTCTTCTCCACCGGGACGACGCTCGACGCCTCGTCGGTTCCGATCTACAACCGCCTCGTCGAATTCGACCTCGGCACGACGAACGTCGTTCCCGGCCTGGCCGAAAGCTGGACAGTCGACAAGGACGGCCTGAACTACACGTTCAAGCTGCGCAAGGGCGTCAAGTTCCATTCCAATGCGCGCTTCACGCCGACACGCGACTTCAACGCCGACGATGTCCTGTTCTCATGGAATCGCATGGCCGACCCGAGCCACCCGTTCGCGAAGGTGACGCCGGGCCAGACCTACGCCTACTTCGAAGACATGGGGATGAAGTCGATCGTCGACCACGTCGAGAAGGTCGATGCGATGACGGTGAAGTTCGTGCTGAAAAAGCCGGAAGCGCCGTTCATGGCCGACATGGCGATGGACTTCGCCTCCATCCTCTCGGCCGAGTACGCCGACAGGATGATGGCGGCGAAGACGCCCGACGTCGTCGACAAGGAGCCGATCGGCACCGGCCCGTTCCAGTTCGTGAGCTACCAGAAGGATGCCGTCATCCGCTACAAGGCGTTCGACCCGCACTGGGCCGGCCGGCCGAAGATCGACAACCTGGTCTACGCCATCACCACCGACGCGTCGGTGCGCTACGCCAAGCTGAAGACCGGGGAGTGCCACGTGATGGCGTTTCCGAAGCCGGCCGACGTGGCGCTGATGAAGAACGACCCGAACATCAATCTCGTCCAGCAGAACGGACTGAACGTCGGCTACATCGCCTTCAACGTCGAGAAGAAGCCGTTCGATTCGAAGGTCGTTCGCCAGGCGCTGAACATGGCGGTGAACAAGAAGGCGATCCTCGACAACGTATTCCAGGGCGCGGGGGCGATCGCCAAGAACCCGATTCCGCCGACGCTCTGGTCGTACAACGACAAGGTGCAGGACTATCCGTACGACCCGGTCAAGGCCAAGGCGATGCTGGCGCAGGCAGGGTACGGCAACGGCGTCGACGTCGAGCTCTGGTACCTGCCGGTCACCCGCCCCTACAACCCCGACGGCAAGCGCATGGCCGAGCTCATCCAGGCCGACTGGGAGAAAGTGGGCGTCCACGCCAAGCTCATCACCTACGAGTGGGGCGAATACAGGAAGCGCAGCAAGACCGGCGAGCAGCAGGCGATGATGTTCGGCTGGTCGGGCGACAACGGCGACCCCGACAACTTCTTCGTGCCGTTGCTCGGCTGCGCTGCCGTCAAGGGTGGCGGCAACGTCGCGCGCTGGTGCGACAGCAAGTTCGAAAGCCTGATCCAGATGGCCAAGCTCGCGACACGGCAGAACGACCGCGCCGGC
Source organism: Burkholderiales bacterium (assembly GCA_038225015.1). Taxonomy (GTDB): domain Bacteria; phylum Pseudomonadota; class Gammaproteobacteria; order Burkholderiales; family Burkholderiaceae_C; genus Schlegelella_A. The sequence continues at coordinate 1,948 of JBBRFB010000143.1, read as the reverse complement.
TTCTACGCCGAGGCGCAGGTGATCGTCAAGGAAGAGGCGCCGTGGATCACGATCGCCCACTCGGTGCGCTTCGATCCGGTACGAAAGGAAGTGACCGGCTACAAGATGGACGCGACGGCGCACCACTACTTCAACAAGGTCGACATGACCGGGCAGTAGGCGACCGAGCACCAGGCGGCGATCCGGGCCCGGCGTGCTCAGCTTCGTCCTCAAGCGCCTTGCACTCGTCGTCCCGACGTTCCTCGGCATCACGCTGCTCGCCTTCGCGCTGATCCGCCTCATCCCCGGCGACCCGGTCGAGGCGCTTTCCGGCGAGCGCGGCATGACCGAAGAGCGCTACCAGCGCCTGATCCACGAGTTCGGCCTCGACCGGCCGCTGCCGGTGCAGTACGGCGAGTACGTGTGGAACGCCGTGCACGGCGACCTCGGCCTGTCGACGATCACGCACGAGCCGGTGTTTGCGGAGTTCGCGGCGCGCTTCCCGGCGACGCTCGAGCTCTCGGCGGCCGCCATGCTGCTCGCCCTCGTCATCGGCATCCCCGCCGGCATCCTGGCCGCCGTCAAGCGCAACACCGTCTGGGACTACTCGGTGATGGGCGCGTCGCTCACCGGCTACTCGATGCCGATCTTCTGGTGGGGCCTGCTGCTCATCCTCACGTTCTCGGTCTGGCTCGGCTGGACGCCGGTCTCGGGGCGCATCGCGATCGCCTACGACATCGCGCCGCGCACCGGCTTCATGCTCGTCGACTCGCTGCTCGCCGCCGATCGGGGCGCCTTCCGCAGCGCCCTCTCGCACCTGGTGCTGCCGGCAATCGCGCTCGGCACCATCCCGCTCGCCGTGATCGCGCGCATGACCCGATCGTCGATGCTCGAGGTGCTGCGCGAGGACTACGTGCGCACGGCGCGCGCCAAGGGGGCCGGGCCGATCCGCGTCGTCGCCGTGCACGCCCTGCGCAACGCGCTCGTCCCCGTCGTCACGACGATCGGCCTGCAGGTCGGCACGCTCCTCGCCGGCGCCATCCTGACCGAGACGATCTTTTCCTGGCCGGGCATCGGCAAGTGGCTGGTCGAGGCGATCCACCGCCGCGACTACCCGGCGGTGCAAGGCGGCATCCTGCTCACGGCGACGATCGTCATCGGCGTCAACCTGCTCGTCGACGTGCTCTATGGCGTGATCAATCCGCGGATCCGTCATGCATGACGCCCCGGCCCTGCCTCGCGAAGCGCCGTCTGCCGCGGCCGCCCGGCCGCCGGCGCCATGGCTCGCGCTCTGGCACGACTTCCGTCGCAACCGCGGCGCGGTCGTCGGCCTGGTGGTGGTGCTGGGCCTCGTCCTCACCGCCGCTCTCGCGAACGCGATCGCGCCCTACGACCCGACCGAGCAGTACCGCGACGCGACCCTTCGGCCGCCGTCGCTGCAGCCGGTGGGAGGCCACGTCTTCCTGCTCGGCACCGATCCGGTCGGGCGCGACATCCTGTCGCGCCTGATCCACGGCACCCGCCTGTCGCTCCTGATCGGCGCCGTCGCCGTCGCCGTCTCGATGTTCGGCGGCGTGCTGCTCGGCCTGGTCGCCGCGTTCTGGCGCGGCCGCTGGCTCGAGTTCACCATCATGCGGCTGACCGACGTGCTGCTGGCGCTGCCGAGCCTGCTGCTGGCGGTGGCCGTGGTCGCGGTACTCGGGCCGGGGCTCGCCAACGCCATGATCGCCATCGCCATCGTCATGCTGCCGCATTTCGTGCGCCTGCCTCGCGGTGCCGCGAAGTTCGGCAGCACGTTGTCTAACATCAGCCGCACGGTCCCCGCGCCGGCGAGGCGCGACGCCTGCACGTACTCCTTCGCCAGCTCGCCGAGGACGGCGCCGCGCGTCAGGCGAACGAAGTGCGGCAGCATGAAGACGACACCGTAGGCCCAACATGGACTTCATCCTCCACTTCCCCGTCATCGGTC
>JBBRFB010000142.1:0-8419 GCA_038225015.1 Burkholderiales bacterium | reverse complement strand
GGGCGAGAAGGCCTGGCAGGACGTGCCCGGCGAGCACCGCGCCAACCTGCGCCGCATCATCGTCACGCAGGGCGACACCGAGCCGGCGTCGGTCGAGCAGCAGCGCCACCTCGGGCTCACGGCGCCTTCGCTCTACGACCTGCGCAACCTGTTCCAGGTGAACGTGGAGGAGGGCCGCCACCTCTGGGCGATGGTCTACCTGCTGCAGAAGTTCTTCGGCCGCGACGGCCGTGAGGAGGCCGGCGCGCTGCTCGAGCGAACCTCGGGCGACGCCAACAACCCGCGCATCCTCGGCGCCTTCAACGAGAAGACCCCCGACTGGCTGGCGTTCTTCATGTTCACCTACTTCACCGACCGCGACGGCAAGTTCCAACTCGCCGCGCTCTCGGAAAGCGCCTTCGATCCGCTCGCCCGCACGACGAAGTTCATGCTCACCGAGGAAGCGCACCACATGTTCGTGGGCGAGAGCGGCGTCTCGCGCACGCTGCAGCGCACGGCGCAGGTGATGAACGAACTGAAGACCGACGATGCGGCGCTCGTGCGCGCGGCCGGCGCCATCGACCTCGCGACCATCCAGCGCTACCTCAACTTCCACTATTCGGTGACGATCGACCTCTTCGGCGCCGACCAGTCGAGCAACGCCGCCACCTTCTACTCGTCGGGCCTGAAGGGCCGCTTCGAGGAAGGCAAGCGTGCCGACGACCACGTGCTGAAGGGCCGGACCTACAAGGTGCTGGAGGTGCGGAACGGCGGCCTCGTCGAGAAGGAAGTGCCGATGCTGAATGCGCTCAACGAGGTGCTGCGCGACGACTTCATCAAGGACAGCGTGGCCGGCATCGGCCGCTGGAACAAGGTGCTCGAGAAGGCCGGCCTCGCCACCCGCCTGGTCGTGCCCCACAAGGCCTTCAACCGCAAGATCGGCGCGCTCGCCGGCATCCGCCTCTCGCCCGACGGGCGGGTCGTGAGCGAGGAGGAATGGAAGGCCAGTGAAGGCACCTGGCTGCCGACGCCGTCCGACCGCGCCTTCGTCGCCTCGTTGATGGGCCGCGTCGTCGAACCGGGCAAGTTCGCCGGCTGGATCGCGCCGCCGGCCATGGGCATCAACAAGAACCCGGTCGACTTCGAGTACGTCCGATTTGGCTGATATGGATGCCGTGCTGATCAGGCAGCACCTGATCGACCCGGAGATCTGCATTCGCTGCAACACCTGCGAGGCGACGTGCCCCGTGGGTGCGATCACCCACGACGACCGCAACTATGTCGTGCGGGCCGACGTCTGCAACCTCTGCATGGCCTGCATCTCGCCATGTCCGACCGGCTCGATCGACAACTGGCGCAGCGTGCCGAAGGCGATGGCCTACGCCATCGAGGACCAGCTCGGCTGGGACGAGTTGCCGCCCGAGCTCACGCCAGAGCAGCTCGCCGCCGAAGGCTTCGAGGCCAGCGCCAGCGCCGGTGCCGGTGCCGGACCGGCGGACGGCGAGCCGGTGCTCGCCGTCCAACCCGCGGCGGTGGGCGACGCGCCGTTGTTCAACTCGGCCGCCTTCGGCTCGATCGTGCCGCCGTGGTCGGCGGAAAAGCCGGTGACCAACCGCTTCACGCCGAAGAAGCCGGCCAGCGCCACCGTGGCCGGCAATGTCGACTGCACCGAAGACGGCTTCGCCAGCCACACCCACCACATCGTGCTCGACTTCGGGGCGCTGCCGTTCCCCGTGCTCGAAGGCCAGTCGATCGGCATCGTGCCGCCGGGCACCGATGGTCATGGCCGGCCGCACATGCCGCGCCAGTACTCGGTTGCCAGCCCGCGCAACGGCGAGCGGCCCGGCTACAACAACCTGTCGCTCACCGTGAAGCGGGTTACCGAAGACCACCAGGGCCGGCCGTTTCGCGGCGTCGGCTCGAACTACGTGTGCGACCTGAAGGTCGGCGACACCGTGCAGGTGGTCGGCCCGTTCGGCCGGAGCTTCCTGATGCCGAACCACCCGAAGTCGCACATCGTCATGATCTGCACCGGCACCGGCAGCGCGCCCATGCGAGCCATGACCGAGTGGCGGCGCCGGCAGCGAAAGACCGGCCAGTTCGAAAGCGGGAAGCTCATGCTCTTCTTCGGCGCCCGAACCCGCGAGGAGCTGCCCTATTTCGGGCCGCTGACCAGCCTGCCGAAGGATTTCATCGACATCAACCTGGCGTTCTCGCGAACGCCCGGCCAGCCGAAGCGCTACGTGCAGGACCTGATGAAGGAGCGCGCCGTCGACCTGGCGCGCCTGCTCGCCGATCCGAACGCCCACTTCTACGTCTGCGGACTGAAGGCGATGGAAGAAGGCGTGCTGCTGGCGCTGCGCGAGGTGGCGGAGGGCGCGAAGCTCTCCTGGGCGAGCCTCGGGCCGACGCTGAAGCAGGAAGGGCGGCTGCACCTCGAGACGTACTGAGGTGTCGGAAAGCGAAGAACGCAGCCAGGGCCGCGTTCTTCGGGGGCCAGGACGCTCGGCGCCCTGGCTTTTCAAAGCTGTCTTCTTACTTGGTGGCTTCCTTGGCCGCTTCCTTGGCTTCGTGGGCGGCGTGCTTGGCCTTGGCCTTGTGCACCTTGGCCTTGGCCTTGTGCACCGTCTTCTTCGGCTCGCTGCTCATCGCGGCCTTGGTGTTTTCGGTGGCCTGCCTGGCCGTCTCGGCGGTGGCCGTGCCGGCTTCCTTGACGGCCGTTCCCGCCTGAGCGTGGGCGGCGACGGCGCCGACGACAAAAGCGAAGGCAATGAGTACGTTCTTCATCGAGAGTCCTGAGAGTGATGGGATTTGATGGATGGCCAAAGTGCCTGCATCGACACCCGCGGGAAGGTCGCCCCTGGCGACATCCCTGCACGAACCGGCTGGCAGCCACAGCCTCAAACGCCGCAGCTACGGTTCGGTTGACGCCGGCCCGGCGCAGGGCGGCTCGGCGCTGCGATCATTGCGGGTCTCGATCACCCGTTGACTCCGTGGCATGGCTCCTACCCCCGCTTCTTCTTTCCGGCGCGGCCGACGCCGCGTCGTGCGTGCGCTGGCATCCCTGCCCTTCGCCGTCGTGGCGGCATGGCCGCCCGCTGTCGCTGCCTCGGCGGGCGCCGCCGGCCGACGCGTACGCCCCGGCGACACCGACTGGCCCGACGACGCCGCCTGGCAAGGCCTGAACGCGGCCGTCGGCGGCGCCCTCGTGAAGGTCGCCTCGCCGTTCGCCGCCTGCCGCGCGGCGCCGGCGTCGCCCGCCTGCGATGCGCTCTTCAAGTCACCCGCGAACCCGTGGGCGCTCGGCGACGACGTGGCGCTGACGCAGACGTTCGCCTGGGTCGGCGCCTGGGCCTCGTCGCCGAGCGTCTACGCGGTCGTGGCGAAAAACGCCGCCAACGTCGCCGCGGCGGTGAACTTCGCGCGCGAGCGGCGGCTTCGCCTCGTCGTCAAGGGCGGTGGCCACAGCTACCAGGGCACCTCGAACGCGCCCGACTCGCTGCTGGTGTGGACGCGCCGCATGAAGGCGATCACGCTGCACGACGCCTTCGTCCCCGCCGGCTGCGCCGGCCGCGTCGCACCGCAGCGTGCCGTGAGCTGCGGCGCCGGCGCCGTCTGGGCCCATCTCTACGACGCCGTCACCACGCGCGGCGGGGGCTACGTTCAAGGCGGCGGCTGCACGACGGTGGGCGTTGCCGGCCTGGTGCAGAGCGGCGGCTTCGGCAGCTTCTCGAAGGCGTTCGGCACCGCCGCCGGCAGCCTGCTCGAGGCCGAGGTCGTCACCGCCGACGGCCAGGTGCGCCTCGCCAACGCCTGCACGAACCCGGATCTATTCTGGGCGCTCAAGGGCGGCGGCGGCGGCAACTTCGGCGTCGTCACCCGGCTGACGCTGCGGGTGCACCCGCTTCCCGAGACCTTCGGTGCCGTGAACATCGCGGTCAAGGCGATCTCCGACGCCGCCTTCCGCAAGCTGATCGGGCTGACGCTCGACTTCTGCGCCGGCGCGCTCGTCGGCCCGCACTGGGGCGAGCAGATCCGCTTCCTGCGCGGCAACCGGCTGCAGGTCTCGATGGTGTTCCAGGGACTCGCGCGCAACGAGGCGGTGGCGGCCTGGCAGCCCTTTTTCGCCGCGCTCGACGCGAGCCCGAAGGAGTTCGAACTCGAGTTCTCGCCGTTGCGAATCGTCTCGACCGACGCGCGCACGTTCTGGGCGCCGACGTTCGTCAAGCGAACGCTCGGCTTCATCCGCCGCGACGACCGTCCCGACGCACCCGAGACGAACGTCTTCTGGCCGGGCGACCAGGGCCAGGCCGGCCAGGTGCTGCGCGCCTACGAGTCGCTGTGGCTGCCGGCGGCCTTGCTGCGCCCGGAGCGGCAGGCCACGTTCGCCGATGCCGTGCTGGCCGCGACGCGGCACTGGAGTGTCTCGCTGCATCTCAACAAGGGTCTCGCCGGCGCACCCGCCGAAGCGCTCGCCGCGGCGCGCGACACGGCCATGAACCCGGCCGCGCTCGATGCCTTCGCGCTCGCCATCCTCGGCGCCCATGGCGCGCCGGCCTACCCCGGCGTGCCGGGGCACGAGCCCGACGCTGCGTTGGCGAAGCGGCAGGCCGCGGCCATCGCTCAGGCCGCCGGTGCGCTGCGCGAGGTCGCCCCCGACGGCGGAGCCTACGTCTCCGAGAGCAACTACTTCCAGGGCGACTGGGCGCGCGCGTTCTGGGGCGCCAACGCGGCCCGGCTGCGGGCGGTGAAGGCGCAGGTGGATCCGGAAGGCCTCTTCTTCACGCACCATGGTCCGGGAAGCGAAGGCTGGAGCGACGACGGGTTCACGCGGGCGCCGTGAGCAGGCGAGGCGTCTCGACGCCGGGCGGGTTTGCTAGCGTCCGATGCGCGTCGTCGCCGGCCATGCCCGGGTCGAGGCGGCGAACATCGCCGCCCCCGCCAGCAGCGCTGCGGCGGCGACGATGAGCGAGCGCTGGAACGCGACGTGCGCGTCGCCGCCGCTGCGCTGCAGAAGGGCCGCCACCATCGGCGGCCCGAGGATCTGGCCGAGCGCATAGAGCGCCGTCACCAAGCCGATCGTGCTCGCGGCCGCGAGCGGCCGAATGCGCCGCGCCTCCTGCATCGTGAAGAAGCTGAGCGCGGTGAACGGCAGGCCGAGCAGCAGGCTGCCGACGGCGAAGCCCGCCTCCGTGGGCCAGGCGACGCCGATGCCGATGCCGGCCGCCTGCGCCAGGTAGCCGCCGCCGAGCAGCCGGCGGCGATCGATCGACGCCGGCAGCCGCGCGGCAACGAGCGCGCCAAGCACGGTACCGGCGCCGAATATCGGCCAGAACAGGTCAATCAGTGGCGAGCCGGGGAGCGCCGCCCGCGCGATCACGGGCAGGAAGGTGGCGGTGACGATGTAGCCGAAGCCGGCCAGGCCGTAGGCGACGGCGAGGGTGGCGACCTCGGCCGTGCCGTGCAACGTGTCGACCGCAGTGGGCGGTGCGCTCACGCCGGGCGTCTTGCCCGCGTCTCGCCCGGCCACCGCTTCTGTCGCCGCGCGGCCTTCGGTGGCGAGTTCGTTCTCGCGTCGGAACACGCGCCATGCAGCCGCGCCCAATGCTGCTGCGAGGAGCGCGAACACGATCCAGGCCGCGCTCGCCCGCCACTGCCAGGAGACCATCGCGCTGGCGAGCAGGCCGCTGGCGACGATACCGGCGCCCGGCCCGGCGAACATCACGCCGCCGAGGGTCGGCGCGCCACGCGCGGCAAGCTGCGCCAGGCACCAACCCGCCGAGTACACGAGCACGTAGGCGCTGACGACGCCGGCGGCGAAGCGCAGCGCCGGCCACGCGGCCGGCCACGGCAGCGCCATCGCCAGCGTCAGCAGCGCGGTGGCGAGGAAGCCGGCCCGGACGATGAAGGGAGCGTCGGCGGCATGGCGAATGCCGACCCGGCGGCGCAGCCACGGATCGAACGTGCAGAGCAGCGCGCCCATCAGGTAGCCGACGTAGTTGGTGCTCGCCAGCCAGCTCGCCTGGCGCAGGTCGACCACGCCGTCGTGCAGCATCATCGGCAGGATCGGCGTGAAGGCGAAGCGGCCGATGCCCATGGCGACGGCCAGCGTGGCGAGGCCAGCGAGGGCGATGCGAAGAGGGGTCATGGCGGGGACGCGTCGGCCTGACGGGCCGGCCTGACGCGCCGGCACCCTTCGGCCTAGGGCGACGGCACGCCGAACAGCTCGGCGGCGTTCGCCCAGGCGACGCGCTTGGCGACAGCCGGCGGCAGGTCGGCGAGCCAGCGCCGCGCCTCGGCCATCAGCGCCTCGTAGTCGTCCCAGCGGCTGTTGGCCCAGGTGTCGGAGCCGACCACGAAGCGGCCGGGAAGGTCGTTCATCAGCGCCTTCCACGGCGCACTCAGCGACCCGTCGGCGCCGACGAGGCCGGGCCGGTAGGAGAGCTCGCCCAGAAGCGTGGGGTAGCGCGCCAGGAGCTCGCGGACACGCTCGACCGGCGCGCCGCCGATGCCGGTGTGCGCCCAGATCATCCGCGCGCCGGGTGCGTGCGCCATGAGCTTGTCGACGGCGACGTCGTCGACGTGGGCGAGCACCACCAGGCCGCGTGCCGCCGCGATCTGCATGAGGCGCCGCGCGGTCGGCCCGTCGGCGTGGGCGCTGTCGTAGAGGTGGAACTCGCCGAGGCCGCGGTACGGCCCCGCGGCCGTGCCGGCGGCCAGCTCGCGCTCGACCATCTCGACGATCGACGGATCGGCGTGCCAGCCGGTGTAGTCGGCACGGTTGCGGTAGAGCCGCACGAACGGCACGACGACGACGCCGGCCGCACGCGCCTCGGTGCGCGCCGCCGCCAGCGCCCTGGTGCCGTCGTTAGGGCGGCTGTTCGCGATCACCGCGCGCACGCCGCTGCGCTGCATGCGGCCAAGCACGTCGGGCACGGCGTAGCGCGCGGCGGCCTCGACGTTGTAGTGAAGGTGTGCGTCGAAGATCGGGCCGGCGTAGGGCGCGAGGACAGGAAGCGGCGCCGGGGGCTGCGCGACAGCCGATGCCGCAGGTGCGCAGGCAGCGGTGGCAAGAGCGAGGGCGCGGAGGGTCCGCCGGAGCGCGGGGAGAAGCGTGGGCATGGCGCATTGTTCCCCCTCCGCGGCCGGGCCGCTTCAAGGCGCGATGGAGACCGTGAGGATCTCGTCGGTGTCGTCTCCTGCCGGGCCATCGCCCTGGCGCAGACTGCGACGCACGGGTGCGAGAACCGGCCGGAGGCGGTCGAAGGCCAGGTGAAAGACAAAGCCGTAGGCCGCGTAGGCCAGCGTCAGTCCCATTTCGGCAAGGAAGGCCTCGCGCCAGCCCAGTGGTGTGAGGGTCACGACCAGTGGCCACGTCGCGACGAGCGCACTCGCTTCGAGTCCGAGCGTGTGCAGCATTCGCCAGCACGGCGGCCGGTCGCTGGCCACGCGGCTCGTCAATCGACGCTCGATCAGGTCGAACGAGGTGTTGTAGAGCGCCGACCAGAACGTGATCGCCATCGACAGCGTGAGCAGCAGCGCGAGCGAGTCGCCCACCGTGACGCCCGAGAGATGAGAGAACGGCAGGCTCACGATAGCCAGTCCCACCCCTTCGAACCAAAGAGTCTGGATCACGCGCTCGCGCAGGCCACGCACCGTGCTTCGCGCGTCAAGGCTGCTGGCGACCGTGTTCATGGCGTCGTCGTCTTGGAAGGGGTTCCAGAACAAGTGGCTACGCCCGATCGCAGCTCCGCCAGGCGCCAGAGGTTCAGCGGCAGCAACGCCAGGTGCAGCATCAGCACGGGGCCGAGGTGCGCCGCCAGCGCGTAGGCGATGAACATCAGGTTGCTGACGATGGCCATCGTCCGCAAGGCGGTGATCGAGCGCAGCGAGAAGGTCAGGAAGACCAGGGCTGCGGCGGCGTAACCGAGCAGTTCGGGGGTGGCGGTCATGAGTGTGTCCCGTGGGTTCGGTGAACCTCAGAAGGAACAAACGAGATCGCCGGCCGCTTGCGGACACGGCGGCATCGATGCGGCGTTCTTGTCCGCTTCGATCGCGAAAACGCGTTCTATCGATTGCAGGACACCTCGTTCCTGCAGAACGCCTCGAAAGGAGTCATCCGATGACGCTCGCAACGACCCGAACTCGCGGTGGCTGGGGTGCGCGAGCCGCGCTTGCCGCGATGGCGCTGGCGGCCCTGTCGCCCGCAGCCGCGCAGACCGATCTCTTGTACGAGCCGTTCGACTACGCGGCCGACGCCGATGTCGACGGCCTGGCCGCGACCGGCAGCAACCTGGCGGGAAGCTACGTCACGTCGTCGCTGCAGGACCTGACCATCGGCAGCCCCGGCCTCTCCTACGGCAGCCTGACCGGATCGCTCCCCACGACCAGCGGCAACATGCTGTCGGACGCGAGTCTCGGCGGCCCCGGCTACGTCACG
>JBBRFB010000141.1:0-8451 GCA_038225015.1 Burkholderiales bacterium | reverse complement strand
ACGACGGGGTGGCCATGCGGCCGACGGGGCTGACGACGCCCGACCCGATCCGCCTGCAGGCGGCGCTCGCCGAGTTCGCCGCCGCCGGCTTCGCGGCCTGCGCGATCGAGGCGTCGTCGATCGGCATCGTCGAGCACCGTCTTTCGGGCACCCGGGTCGCCGTGGCGGTGTTCACCAACTTCACCCAGGACCATCTCGACTACCACGGCGACATGGCCGCCTACTGGCGAGCCAAGGCACAGCTCTTCGCCTGGACGGGCCTGCGTGCCGCCGTGGTCAACCTCGACGACGCCCAGGGCATCGAACTGGCGGCGACGCTGGGATCCGGGCCCGTCGACGTCTGGACGATTTCGGCGCGCGGCGCGGCGCGATTGCAGGCGACGGCCATCCGTCACGACGGCCGTGGCCTCGCCTTCCTGGTCCACGAGAACGGCGACTCGGCGGCGATCGAGACGCCGCTCATCGGCGACTACAACGTCGCCAACCTGCTCTGCGTCGTCGGCGTCATGCGTGCGCTCGGCGCCAGCCTCGCCGAGGCGGCGACGGCCTGCGCCGCGCTGACGCCGGTGCCGGGGCGGATGCAGCGCGTCGCGGCCGATGGCGGCGACGCCGGGGCCTTGCCGGCCGGGCAGCCCGAGGTCGTGGTCGACTACGCGCACACGCCCGACGCGCTGGAAAAGGCGTTGGCGGCGTTGCGGCCGCTGGCGGCGCAGCGCGGCGGCAGGCTCTGGTGCGTGTTCGGCTGCGGCGGCAACCGCGACGCGGCCAAGCGGCCGCTGATGGCGGCCATCGCCGGCCGGCTCGCCGACCGCACCGTCGTTACGAGCGACAACCCGCGCCTCGAGGCGCCGGACTTCATCCTGTCGCAGATCCTCGCCGGCGCCGTCGGCCACGACGAGTTCGACGTCATCGAGAACCGCGCCGAGGCGATTGCGCACGCCGTCGCCTCGGCCTACGCCGCCGACGTCGTGCTGATCGCCGGCAAGGGCCACGAGGAGACCCAGGACATCGGCGGCGTGAAGCTGCCGTTTTCCGATGTCGAGGTCGCTGCGGCGGCGTTGCGCCAGCGCGCTGCCGGCGCCGCCGCAGCCGCGCGACGGCCGATGGCGACGCTTGCCGAGGCTGCCGCCTGGCTGCCCGGCGCGCGCCTCGTCGGTCCGGGCGACACCGCGTTCCTGCGTGTCCACAGCGACACCCGAACGATTGGCGCGGGCGACCTCTTCGTCGCCCTGCGCGGCGATCGCTTCGACGGCAACGCCTTTCTGGCCCAGGCACGCGCCTCCGGCGCGGTCGCTGCGCTGGCCGAGCGCAACCTCTCCGACGCCGGTCTGCCCGGCCTCGAGGTCGCCGATGCCCGGCGTGCCCTGGGCCAGCTCGCTGCCGCCTGGCGGGCGCGCTTTGCGCTGCCGCTGGTCGCCGTGACCGGCAGCAACGGCAAGACAACCGTCACGCAGATGATCGCCGCGATCTTTCGGGCCTGGAAGGGTGAGCGCGCGTTCGCCACCGAGGGCAACTTCAACAACGACATCGGCGTGCCGCTGACCTTGCTGCGGTTGCGCCCGGCGCACGCTGCCGCGGTGGTCGAGCTCGGCATGAACCACCCGGGCGAGATCGCATCGCTGGCGGCCCTGGCGGCGCCGAGCGTCGTCCTGGTCAACAACGCGCAGCGCGAGCACCTCGAGTTCATGGCCACCGTCGAGGCGGTCGCGCGCGAGAACGGCACGGCGATCGGCGCTCTCGCGGCCGACGGCGTCGCTGTCTTTCCCGCCGACGACGTGCATACCGCCACCTGGCGCGAGATGGCCGGCGCGCGCCGCTGTGTCACCTTCGCGCCCGACGTCGACGGTGCTGCTGCTGCTGCTGTTGCTGCTGCCGACGTCGGCGGCAGGGCCGACTGGCTCGGCGAGCACTGGCGTGTCGAGCTGCGCACGCCGATCGGCGCCCTCGCGTTCGACCTGCATGTGCCCGGCCTGCACAACGTGCATAACGCGATGGCGGCCGCGGCTTCGGCACTGGCCGCGGGCTGCCCGCTCGAGCCGATCGGCCGCGGCCTCGGCGCCTTCGCCGCGGTCGGCGGCCGCTCGCAGCTGCGCCGCATCGTCCAGGGCGGCAGCCCGCGGACTCTCGTCGACGACAGCTACAACGCCAATCCGGACTCGGTGCGCGCAGCGATCGACGTGCTCGCCGCGCTGCCGGCACCGCGCTGGCTCATCCTCGGCGACATGGGCGAGGTCGGCAGCGATGGACCTTCCTTCCATCGAGAAGCCGGTGCCTACGCCAGCGCGCGAGGCATCGAATCGCTCTGGGCGGCGGGGCCCGAGAGCGCGAGCACGGTCGCCGACGCGCCGGGGTCGCGTTCCTTTGCGAGCGTCGAGTCGCTGATCGCCGGCCTCGGCGCGGCGCCGTCGTTCGCCTCGGTTCTCGTCAAGGGCTCACGCTTCATGCGCATGGAGCGCGTCGTCGCCGCGCTGGCTGGCGAGCCGGCCGGGAGCGACCATGCTCTTTAGCCTGGCCCAATGGCTGCAGGCGCAGTCGCCGGAGTTCGGCTTCTTCCGCGTCTTCCAGTACATCACCTTCCGCGCGGTGATGGCGGCGATGACCTCGCTCGTCATCGGCCTCGTGCTGGGCCCGTGGGTCATCCGGCGTCTCGTCGAGATGAAGATCGGCCAGCCCATTCGCGCCTACGGCGTCGAGGCGCACCATGCCAAGAGCGGCACGCCGACGATGGGCGGCGTGCTCATCCTGCTCGGCATCGGTGTCTCGACGCTGCTCTGGTTCGACTGGACGAACCGTTTCGTCTGGGTCGTCATGCTCGTCACGGTCGGCTTCGGCGCCATCGGCTGGGTCGACGACTGGCGCAAGGTCGTCGGCAAGAACCCGGAAGGGATGCGCTCGCGCGAGAAGTACTTCTGGCAGTCGGTGATCGGCATCGTGGCCGCCCTCTACCTGGCCTTCAGCGTCAGCGAGAACACGAACCTGCGCGTCCTCGAGCTCTTCGTGCGCTGGGTCCAGAGCGGCTTCTCGAACGATCTGCCGCCGAAGGCCGACCTCATCGTCCCGTTCTTCAAGAGCGTCAGCTATCCGGTCGGCGTGTTCGGCTTCATCATCCTCACCTACCTGGTGATCGTCGGCTCCAGCAACGCGGTGAACCTGACCGACGGCCTCGACGGGCTGGCGATCATGCCGGTGGTGATGGTCGGCTCGGCGCTCGGCGTCTTCGCCTACGTGACCGGCAGCTCGGTGTACTCGCGCTACCTGCTGTTTCCCTACATCCCCGGTGCCGGCGAGCTCTTGATCTTCTGCGCCGCGATGGCCGGCGCGGGCCTCGCCTTCCTCTGGTTCAACACCTACCCGGCGCAGGTCTTCATGGGCGACGTTGGCGCGCTGGCGCTCGGCGGCGCGCTGGGCACGATTGCCGTCATCACGCGGCAGGAGATCGTGCTCGCGATCATGGGCGGCGTCTTCGTCGCCGAGGCGCTCTCGGTGATGGTGCAGGTGATGTGGTTCAAGTACACCAAGCGTCGCTACGGCGCCGGCAGGCGCATCCTGAAGATGGCGCCGCTGCACCACCACTTCGAGAAGTCGGGCTGGAAGGAGACCCAGGTCGTCGTCCGCTTCTGGATCATCACCATGCTGCTCTGCCTGGTCGGGCTGGCCAGCCTGAAGCTGCGATGAAGCCGATCGTCGACGCCCTGCGTGACCGGACCGTGCTCGTGCTCGGCCTCGGCGATTCGGGCCTGGCGATGGCGCGCTGGTGTGCCCGCCAGGGCGCCGCGGTGCGGGTCTGGGATTCGCGCGAGACGCCGCCGCAGGGCGCCGCGCTCGCCGAGCACGTGCCCGGGGCGGTGCGGCTCGGCCCGGCGCTCGCCGCCGACGATCTCGACGGCGTCGACCGCGTGCTCAGGAGCCCGGGCCTGGCGCCGTCGGACCCGCGCACGCTGCCGCTGCTGGCCGCGGCCGCGGCGCGCAAGATCGCTGTGCAGGGCGAGCTCGACCTTTTCGCCGAGGCGCTCGAGGCGCTGCGCGTGGCCGCCGACTACTCGCCCAAGGTCATCGCCGTCACCGGAACCAACGGCAAGACGACGACCACGGCGATGACCGCGCTGCTCGTCGAGCGCAGCGGCAAGCGTGCCGCCGCCGCCGGCAACATCGGCCCGACCATGCTGCAGAGCCTGGCCGACGCGATCGACGCGACGCCGTCGTCGTCGTTGCGCGAGTGGCTGCCGGAGGTCTGGGTGCTCGAGCTGTCGAGCTTCCAGCTCGACGCCGGCGCCGCCGGCGGATTCGACGCCGATGCCGCCGCGTTGCTGAACCTGACCCAGGACCACCTCGACTGGCACGGCACGGCGGCCGCCTACGCGGCGGCGAAGGCGCGCGTCTTCGGCCGGCGCGCGGTCGTCGTCGTCAACCGCGACGACGCCGCGGTGATGCGCCTGGTGCCGTCGCCGGTGGCCGCGCCGACCCGAAAGGGCCGGCCGGCGCGCCTGATCGAGCGCCGCGTCGTGACCTTCGGTGCCGGGCCGCCGCAGCGCGCCGGCGACTACGGCCTGGTGATCGAGAACGACATGGCCTGGCTCGCGCGCGCTCGCGACGCGGAGGAGGGCGAGGGCCGGGCCGGTCGGGCCGCCGCGCCCGCCGAGCTGATGCTGCAGGCCCTGATGCCGGCCGATGCGCTGCGCGTTCGCGGCCGGCACAACGCGACCAACGCGCTGGCCGCGCTGGCGCTGGCGGGCGCCGTCGGCTGCGCGCTGGCGCCGATGCTGCATGCGCTGCGCGAGTACCGCGGCGAGCCGCACCGCGTCGAGTACGTCGACAGCGTCGACGGCATCGATGCCTTCGACGACAGCAAGGGCACCAACGTCGGCGCCACGGTCGCCGCGATCGAGGGCCTCGGCGCCGACCGCGCGCCGGCGCGACTGGTCGTCATCCTCGGCGGCGACGGCAAGGGCCAGGACTTCGCGCCGCTCACCGTGCCGCTGCGCCAGCACGCCCGCTTCGTCACCACCATCGGGCGCGACGCGGCGGCGATCGAGGCCGTCGTCGCCGCGGCCGGCGTCGCCTTCCGCCGTTTCGACTCGCTCGACGCGGCCGTCGTCGCCGCCTTCGAAGCGGCCGAACGCGGCGACGCGGTGCTGCTCAGCCCCGCCTGCGCCAGCCTCGACATGTTCCGCAACTACGGCCATCGCGCCGATGTCTTCGTCGCCGCCGTCGGCGCGCTCGCCGATGCCCGGCTCGAGCGGGTCGGGAAGCCGGCATGAGCGGCGTCTCGATCGCGATGCCCGGCTGGCTCGCCCGCCTGCTTGCGCGTCCCGAGACGGCCGACGCGCCGGCTCGACCACGCCGGGCCGCCCGTGCGGCGGAGCCGATTCCGGTGCGCGAATGGATGGGGGCCGATCACAGCCAGCCGACCCGGCTGCTCGGCTTCGACCGGACGCTCGTCGCCGTCGTCATCGCCCTCGTCGCGCTCGGCCTGGTGATGGTCTACAGCGCCACCGTGGCGCTGCCCGACAACCCGCGCTTCTCGCGCTACGCGCCGACCTACTTCCTCACCCGCCACCTGCTGTCGCTGGCGATCGCCTTCGCGGCCGCGCTCGTCGTCGTCCAGTTTCCGGTGTCGTTCTGGGAAAAGCTCTCGCCCTGGATCTTCGTCGCCGCCTTGCTGCTGCTCGTGCTCGTTCTCCTGCCGTTCGTCGGCAAGGGCGTGAACGGGGCGCGGCGCTGGATCCCGCTGGCAGTCATGACCTTCCAGCCGTCGGAGTTCACGAAGCTGGCGATCGCCATGTATGCGGCCGGCTACATGGTGCGGCGGATGGACGTGAAGGAGAATTTCGTCCGCGCCGTCGTGCCGATGGCGATCTCGATCGCGGTCGTCGGCCTTCTGCTGCTCGCCGAGCCGGACATGGGCGCCTTCCTCGTCATCGCGACGATCGCGATGGGCATCCTCTTTCTCGGCGGCGTCAACGGGCGGATGTTCCTCATCATCAGCGCGGTGCTGACGAGCGCCTTCGTCCTGATGATCACGCTGTCGGACTGGCGGCGCGAACGCATCTTCGCGTACCTGAACCCCTGGGACGAGCGCTACACCCTGGGCAAGGCCTACCAGCTCTCGCACTCGCTGATCGCGTTCGGCCGCGGGGAGATCTTCGGCCAGGGCCTGGGCTCCAGCGTCGAGAAGCTGCACTACCTGCCCGAGGCGCATACCGACTTCCTGCTCGCCGTCATCGGCGAGGAGCTCGGCTTCATCGGCGTCGCCTGCGTGATCGTCGCCTTCTTCTGGCTGGCCCGACGCCTTTTCCACATCGGCCGCCAGGCGATCGCGCTGGAGCGCGTGTTCGCCGGGCTGTTCGCGCAGGGTGTCGGCATCTGGATGGGTGGCCAGGCGTTCATCAACATGGGTGTCAATCTCGGCGTCCTGCCGACCAAGGGGCTGACGCTGCCACTGATGAGCTACGGCGGCTCGGCGGTGGTGATGAACATGATCGCCCTCGCCATCGTCGTCCGCATCGACATGGAAAACAGGCAGCTCATGCGCGGAGGCCGCGCATGAAGCCGCGTCATCTGGTCGTCATGGCCGCCGGCACCGGCGGGCACGTGATGCCGGGCCTCGCGGTCGCGCACGAGATGCGCCTCCGTGCCTGGACGGTGAGCTGGCTCGGCACGACCACCGGCATGGAGAACCGGCTCGTGCCGCCCGCCGGCATCGCCCTCGACCGGCTGGCGTTCTCGGGCCTTCGCGGCAAGGGCCTGCTGAAGAACGCGGTCGGCGCATTGCGCCTCCTTGGCGCGCTCGCGGCGTCGTGGTCGCTGCTGCGCCGGCGCGGCGTCGACGCCGTGCTCGGCATGGGCGGCTACGTCTGCTTTCCCGGCGGCTGGGCCGCGCGCCTGCTCGGGCGTCCGCTGATGCTGATGAACGCCGACGCCAGCCTGCTGCTCAGCAACCGGGCGCTGCTGCCGGCGGCGCGGCGCATCGCCTTCGGCTTCGACGGACCGGCGGCCGCGCAGGCGGGAGCCAAGGGAGTAGTCACCGGCAACCCGGTGCGCGCCGCGATCGAGTCGATGCCGCCGCCGGACAAGCGTTTCGCCGGCCGCATCGGGCCGCTGCGCCTTCTCGTCGTCGGCGGCAGCCTCGGTGCGCGCATCCTCAACGACACCCTGCCGCAGGCACTCGCTCTCGTCGCCGCGGCACGCCGGCCCCGGGTCACGCACCAGACCGGCGAGGCGGAGCTCGCGAGCGTGCGCGCTGCCTACGCGGCGGCCGGCATCGACGCCGACGTGCGCGCCTTCATCGACGACATGGCAGCCGAGCTCGCCGCCTGCGACGTCATCGTCTGCCGGGCCGGCGCGATCACCGTCAGCGAGCTCTGCGCCGCCGGCGTTGCGGCGGTGCTGGTGCCGCTCGTCGTCAGCACGACCTCGCACCAGCGCGACAACGCCGCCTGGATGGCAGGGCACAGCGCCGCCGTCCACCTGCCGCAGGCCGAGCTGGCGCCGCCGCGGCTGGCCGCGTGGCTCGACGGCGCCAGCCGCGCCAGCCTGCTGCCGATGGCGATGCAGGCGCGGGCGCTCGCCCGGCCGCACGCCGCGTCGCGTGTGGCGGACGAGATCGAAGGCATGGTGGCCGCCGCATGAAGCACGCCGTCAAGCACATCCACTTCGTCGGCATCGGCGGCGCCGGCATGAGCGGCATCGCCGAGATACTGCACAACCTCGGCTACGTCATCTCCGGGTCCGACCAGTCGGAGAGCGTGACGACGCGCTCGCTGGCGGCGCTCGGCATCCGCGTCGCGATCGGCCACGACGCCGGCCACATCGCCGGCGCCGAGGCGGTCGTCACCTCGAGCGCCGTCCGGCCCGACAACCCCGAGGTGATGGCGGCTCGGTCGCGCCGGGTGCCGGTGGTCGCCCGCGCCGTCATGCTCGCCGAGCTGATGCGGCTGAAGCAGGGCATCGCCATCGCCGGCACGCATGGCAAGACGACGACGACCTCGCTCGTCACCAGCGTCCTCGCCGAGGCCGGCGTCGATCCGACCTTCGTCATCGGCGGCCGGCTGAACGCGGCCGGAGCCCACTCGCGGCTCGGCGCCGGCGACTACATCGTCGTCGAGGCCGACGAGTCGGACGCGTCCTTCCTCAACCTGCTGCCGGTGATGGCCGTCGTGACGAACATCGACGCCGATCACATGGAAACCTACGGCCACGACTTCGTGCGGCTGAAACAGGCCTTCGTCGAGTTCATCCACAAGATGCCGTTCTACGGCGCCGCCGTGCTCTGCGTCGACGATCCGGGCGTGCGCTCGATCATGGCGATGATCTCGCGCCCGATCGTCAGCTACGGGTTCGGCGCCGACGCCATGGTCCGCGCCGTCGACGTCGAGGCCGTCGGCGCGACGATGCGCTTCACGGTGCAGCGACGCAACGGCCAGCGCATGCCCGACCTCGCGGTGACGCTGA
>JBBRFB010000140.1:0-8474 GCA_038225015.1 Burkholderiales bacterium | reverse complement strand
TCTCCGCCGCACGTGCCCGCACACGGCGGCGGGGGGGTGGGGTGGGGGCGTGGGGGGGCGCGGCGCACCGACGTAACGGCGGCGGGGCGGGCCGCCGCCCCTCGCCGGGGGACTTGCGCGCAGCCGCGCACCCCGGCTCCTTCGCCCGCGTGGCATGAGAGGGCAGCATCCTCAGCGGTCGGCGAGCGTCGTCTCGGACCGCTCGAGAACGCTGTAGCCGCGGCGCCAGTGGATGAGCGCGACCTGGATCGAGCGCCAGGTCATGGCGGCGAAGCCGAACAGGCACAGGCCATAGACGATGTTCATCGGCGCGTCGACGATGGTCATGCGCGTCTGGTTGCCGATCTTCTCCATCATCTCGATCGTCAGTACCACGGTGGCGGCGAAGAACGCCACGCGCAACGCGTCGACCGTGCGCGAGAGCCACCTGCCCACCTTCTTCGGCATGTGCCGGTAGAAGAAGTCGACCTGGATCTGGCTGTTGCGCGCCACGCCGATGGTCGCGCCGATGAAGACGACGCCGATCAGCATGTAGCGCGCCACCTCCTCCGTCCATGCGGCCGAGTCGTTCATCACGTAGCGGGTGACGAACTGGTAGCCCACGGTGATGCCGAGGAGCCAGAAGATCGCCAGCGCGATCCAGCCTTCGAAGAGGGTGTCGGAAAGGTCGACCACCTCGTCTTCCGTGTGGAAGTGGCCTTCCTCGTCGATGATCTTCTGTTCGTTCATGGGCGCGTCGCGGTCGGGGCTACTTGATGTTGACGATGCGGTCGTAGTCCTGCTGGCGGTAGCCCTGGTCGGTCGGCTTGGTGTTCTTCAGCACCGCCTCGCGGAAGGCGTTCTTGTCGACCGTGATGACGTTCAGGCCCCTCTTCTTGAACTCCTCGGCCAGGCGCGCCTCGGAGGCGGCGATGTCGCGGCCGGCCTTGTCGGCGGCCTCGACCATCACCTCGCTGAAGATCTTCTTGTCTTCGGCGGAGAGCTTGTTCCAGGTCTGGCCCGAGACGACGGTGAGCAGCGAGTCGATGATGTGGCCCGTCAGCGAGATGTTCTTCTGCACTTCGTAGAACTTCTTCGCCTCGATCGTCGGCAGCGGGTTCTCCTGGGCGTCGACGGTGCCGTTCTGCAGCGCCAGGTAGACCTCGGCGAAGGCAATCGGCGTCGGGTTGGCGCCGAGCGCCTTGGGAAACGCCAGGTACGCCGGTGCATCAGGGACGCGGATCTTCAGGCCCTTCATGTCCTCGGGCGTGCGCACCGGGTGCGCGGCGTTCGAGGTGACGTCGCGGGCGCCGTAGTAGGTGAGCGCGGTGACGTGGTTGCCGCTCTTTTCGTCGTAGCCCTTGGTGAGCTCCTTGAAGACGTCGCTCTTGGCGTACTTCAGCATGTGCTCGGCGTCGCGGAAGATGAACGGGAAGTAGGTGACGGCGAGCGGCGGGTAGGTGCGGCCGGCGAAGCTGGCACCGGTGAGGATGATGTCGACCGTGCCGAGCGTCAGCCCCTGGTTGATGTCGGATTCCTTGCCCAGGCTCGAGGCCGGGAAGACCTGGATCTCGTAGCGGCCGTTGGTGCGCTTCTTGATTTCGTCGGCGGCCCACACCGACCACTTGTGATACGGCTCCGAGGTCTCGTAGACGTGGGCCCACTTGAGCTTGGTCTGGGCCTGGGCGGCCGGCGCGAACGCGAGCAGGGCGCCGGCGGCTGCGGCGCAGGCGGCCAGCGACTTGAGAGCGAATCGTTTGTTGATCATGGGTAGGTGTCTCCGTGGGTGGTGGTGGGTGGTAGTCGACGGCGGGGAAATTGCGTGTCGTTCAGGGCGCGTGGGTGCGTCGCCAGCTGGCGTTGAATCGCCGGTGCGAGCGGTCCATGTGCTCATGCATCGCCTGTCGGGCCGCACCGCCGTCGTGGGCCGCGATGGCGTCGCGGATGGCCTCGTGCTCGGCGATCGCGGCGTGCCACGAGCGCGGCGTCTCGAAGTGGCCGCCGAGGCGCGAGAAGATGGGCTGGCGGCGCGAATCCCAAAAGCCCTGCACGGTCTCGGAGAGCACGGCGTTGCCGCAGGCCTCGACGATGGCCAGGTGGAAGGCTCGGTCGCCGCCGAGCGGCGCCAGGCGGTGCGCCACCGTCTCGCGCATCGACTCGATGGCGCGAGTCAGTGCCTGGACGTCCTTTCGCTTGCCGAGCACCGCGGCCAGCGCTGCCGTCTCGCCCTCGACGACGCGCCGGGCGCGGATGATCTCCAGCGGGCCCCATTCGGCGGCTTCGGCCGACGGCGCGGCGCGCCTCGCGCGGCCGAGCACGTAGACCCCGGAGCCGGTGCGCACCTCGACCCAGCCCTCGACCTCGAGGGCGATCAGGGCCTCGCGAACCGAGGGCCGGCTGACGCCGAGCTGGCGCGCCAGGTCGCGCTCGGCCGGCAGGCGGTCGCCGGCCGCGAACTCGCCGTGGCCGATCAGCGTGCACAGCTGCTCGGCGATCTGGCGATAGAGACGCTTCGGCTCGAGGGTGTGAACGGGCACGGCGTGCGGCCAGGGTGGAAAGTCAGGGGTTGTCCAGAATTGGACAGGTGGTCAGGCCAATTCAGAGTACGACGCCGGCCGCCGACGGCCATCCGGCGAAACCCTGAAGATGGGTGCGAGGAAGTCATGCGACTGAATGGAAAGAATGTTCTCGTCACCGCGGCCGGCCAGGGCATGGGCCGGGCCGGCGCGCTGGCGCTCGCCGCCGAGGGCGCGCAGGTCTGGGCGACCGACATCGAGCCGACGCTGCTGGCCGCGTACGAGGGCGTCGCGAACGTCCGCACCGTCCGGCTCGACGTCACCGACAAGCCGGCCATCGCCGCGCTGTTCGCCACGCTGCCCACGCTCGACGTCCTCTTCAACTGCGCCGGCATCGTCGACAACGGCACCGTGCTGCAGGCCGACGACGACGTGCTCGACCGCGCGTTCCACCTCAACGTGCGGGCCCAGCTCTGGCTCATTCAGGCGGCGCTGCCCGGCATGCTCGCGGCAGGCGGCGGCAGCATCATCAACATGGCGAGCGTGTGCTCGAGCATCAAGGGCTTCGCCAGCCGCTGCGTCTATGGCACGACGAAGGCGGCCGTCATCGGCCTGACGAAGAGCGTCGCGGCCGACTACGTCGGCCAGGGCATCCGCTGCAATGCGCTTTGCCCCGGCACGGTCGACACGCCGTCGCTCGCCGAGCGCATCGCCACGAGCCCGGATCCGCAGGCCGCGCGCAAGGCCTTCCTCGCCCGCCAGCCGACCGGCCGCCTCGCGCAGGCGGACGAGATCGCGCCGATGGTCGTCTACCTTGCCAGCGACGAATCGCGCTTCGTCACCGGCCAGGCCTACGCGGTCGACGGCGGCATCACGATCTGACGGCGGGCGAGCCGGGCCGGCCGTTCATTCGAGCGGGCGCCGCGTGGCCGATCATCGGAGCGCGGGCCCGGGGCCCGGCACGAGCTATCGCGGCGCGTCGCCCTTGCGGTACTCGGCCGTGAGCGCATCGAGCCGCGCCTTCATGCCGGCATCGAGCACGAAGGTGGCAGCGGCAAGGGTTGCATCGAGCTGTTCGGGTCGACTGGCGCCGAGGATCGGCGCGGTGATCAGCGGGTTCGCCATCACCCAGGCGACGGCCAGCGTCGCCAGCGGCACGCCCGCCTCGCGCGCCAGCGCCGAGAGCTGGCCGACGGTGGCGAAGCTGCGTTCGTTCCAGTAGCGGTCCTGGTACATCGCTCCGGCGGTGCCGAGCGTGAAGCGCGAGTTCTCCGCGGGCTTCGCGCCCGGCTCGTACTTGCCGCTCAGCAGGCCTCCGGCGAGCGGGTTGTACGGGATCACGGCGAGGCCTTCCTCGCCGGCGAGCGGCAGCAGCTCGCGTTCGATCTCGCGAAAGAGCAGGCTGTAGCGCGGCTGCACCGAGACGAATTTGACGAGGTTCCTCAGCTCCGAGCGGCCGAGCGCGCGGGCGAGCCGCCAGGCCATGAAGTTGGAGACGCCCACGTAGCGGGCGCGGCCCGAGCGCACGATGGTGTCGAGCGCCTCCAGGCTTTCGTCGAGCGGCGTCTCGCGGTCGTCGTGGTGCAGCTGGTAGAGGTCGACGTGGTCGGTCTGCAGCCGTTTCAGCGAGGCATCGATGGCGCTCAGCAGGTGCTTGCGCGAGGCGCCCTGGTTCCAGGCGTTCGGGCCCATCCGGCCGACCGCCTTCGTAGCGACCACGAGGGCGTCTCGCCGCGCCGGCCCGATCGCCTTCAGCCAGCGGCCGATGATCTCCTCGGTGCGCCCGACGTCGTCGAGCGTGCCGCCGAGCGGGTAGACGTCGGCGGTGTCGATGAAGTTGATGCCGCCTTCGACCGCCTTGTCGAGGATGCGCAGCGATACCGCCTCGTCGGTCTGCAGGCCGAAGGTCATCGTGCCGAGCACCAGACGCGACACATTGAGGCCGGTGCGGCCGAAGCGGGTGTTGGGGATGCTCATCGATACCTCATCGCGGTCGCGCAGATCCCTGTTGTAGCAAAGGGCGCAGGCAGAGCACGCCAATCGCCGGGCCGACGGCCAGCCAGGGCAGCACGCGCGCCAGCGGCCACACGGCGGCCAGGCTGACGAACGCGGTGATCGTGGCGACCGAGATCGCGAAGCCGATGCTGTTGACGAGGGTGAGCACCGAGCCGACCAGGGCGCGCGGCGCGTTGGCCGCGGTGAGGGCACTGAACTGCGGCGAGTCGCCCGAGACGGTGGCGCCCCAGAGCAGCAGCCACGGCGCCCAGAGCCAGAGCGGCGCGTCGAGCAGCCACGGGGCGAGGACGGCGCAGCTGCCGCTGCAGGCGAGCTGCACGCCGGCGACGCGGGCGCCGCCGAAGCGCCGGGCGAGCAGCCCGCCGCCGACGCAGCTGAAGACGCCGACGCCGATCGCCGCGAACACCCACCACGACGCGGCGGCGCCGAGCCAGCGCAGGGCGACGATCGGCGTCAGCAGGACGAAGAAGGCGTAGAGCTCCCACATGTGGCCGAAGTAGCCGAGCACCGAGGCGCGCAGGCGGCGGTCGCTCCAGATGACCGCGAGGGCGCGCGGCGACAGGTCGCTGGCGGCAGGGCGCCGCGCCAGGTGCGGCCCGTCGGGCACCGCCAGGGCCATCAGCGCGCCGCCGGCGGCCGCCACAGCGGCGACGATGGCCATCACGCTCTGCCACGGCCAGTCGGCGCCGACGGCGCGCAGCCCGAACGGCAGGGCCGTGCCGAGGACGAGGGCGCCGACGAGAACACCGAGGGCCAGGCCGAGGCCTTCGGCATACCAGCCCGACGCGATCTTCATGCCGACCGGGTAGATGCCGGCCAGGCAGACGCCGGTCGCCACGCGCAGCACCACCAGCTCCGCCATCGTCGGCGGCAGCAGGGCGGTCGCCAGGGCCAGCAACGCGCCGGCGAGCGAGGAGGCGAGGAAGACGAGGCGCGGCGAGAAGCGATCGGCCACGGCGAGCAGGGCGAAGACGAGGGTGCCGGCGATGAACCCGATCTGCACCGCCGCGGTCAGCCAGCCAACTGTCTCCGGCGGCAGCCCGGTGTTCTTCTGCAGATCGGGCATGACGGCGTTGATCGCGAACCAGAGGGAGGTGCCGGCGAACTGCGAGATCGCGACGGCGGGGAGGATGCGGCGGGGAATCGTCATGGCGGCGCGGAACGCCGAACGATAGCGATTCAGCAGCCACAATGGCGACCCCATGACGATTCCGCACGACGACGCCGACACCGACGTCGTTTCGCTCGGCAACGGCGTTCGCGTCGTCGCCATCCGCCTGCCGCATCTCGAGACCGCCTGCGCCAGCGTCTTCGTGCGCACCGGCAGCGCCCACGAGAGCAGGCGCCTGAACGGCGTCAGCCATTTTGTCGAGCACATGGCTTTCAAGGGCACCCACGAGCGCACCTGCCAGCAGATCAACCTCGATGCCGAGCGCCTGGGCGCCGACGTCAACGCCAATACCGACAAGGATCACACCGCGTATCACCTGCGCGGTCGGGCCCGAGACGCGGAGCAGTTCGTCGCCATGCTGGGCGACATCGCCCTCAACAGCACCTTCCCCGCGGCCGAGCTCGAGCGTGAGCGCGGCGTGCTGGTGCAGGAGTACGTCGAGGACGAGGACGAGCCGCTCTCGATCGCCTATCGCCTCTTCGACCGGCTGTCGTTCGGCAGCCACCCGCTGGCGCAGCCGGTGATCGGCACGCGGGCCAACATCGGCCGCATTTCGCGCGACGACCTGCTCGGCTACGTCGCCGCGCAGTACTCGGGCGCCAACATCGTCGTCGCGGTGGCGGGCAACGTCGATACCGATCGAATCGCCCGCGAAGCCGAGGCGGCGTTCGGCGGCGTGCGCGCCGGCACGCCGAACCTGGTTGCGCGGCCGGCCCACATCGGCGGCACGGCGTCGCGGGCGCTGTCGGGCAGCAGCCAGACCCACCTCGTCGTCGGCATGCCGATTCCGCCCCTCACCGACGAGTCGCATCACGCCAGCGTCGTCGCCGCCGCGCTCTTCGGCGAAGGCATGAGCTCGCCGCTGCTCGACGAGGTCCGCGAGCGCCGCGGCCTGGCGTACTACGTCTCCTGCTCGGCCGACGTGCTCGAGCTGGCCGGCCAGTTCGTGATCGAGGCGTCGACTGCGCCCGAGCACGCCGACGAGTTCCTGGCCGAGGTGAAGCGCCTGCTCGGGGCCCAGGCGTCGGCCATCGCAACCGTCGACCTCGAGCGGGCCCGCAACCAGATCGCGGTGCGCCGCCTGCGCGCTGCGGAAAAGCCGTCGCGCCGGCTCGAGGACGCGGCCCTCGACCTGCTCGCGCTCGGCCGCGTACGGCCGCGCGCCGAGCTCGCCGGCCAGATCGACGACGTCACCGCGGCCAGCGTGCGCCGGGCCTTCGAGCAGATGCTGGCGGCGCCGGCGGCGGTGGCCATCGCCGGCCGGATCAGGAAGGGCGTCCCGGAGCGGGCGCGTCAGATCTTCACCGGACCGGCACGGTCCTGAGCGCGGAGGAGCGGAACCGATGAGCGTTTTCTTCGGAGCATCGGGGCGACGGCTCGCGGCCGGGCTCGTGATCGCCGCCATCGCCTTGCTGGCGGCGGGCCAGGTCGGCGCGGCAGCGCTGCCGCCGGCCGAAGCTGCGCGCCTGTTGCGCGGGGTCTACGAGCGATCGAAGCCTGCCGAGCCGGGGCGCGCTCGGCGGATCGAGATCGCTTCGTCGGAGACCTCCGGCAGCGTGGAAGGTTCGGTCTGGGGCGTGATTCCCGAGGCGTATCCGGCGGTGCGCGGCCTGCTCGCCGACCCGGCACGCTGGTGCGGCATCCTCATGCTGCACATCAACAACAAGTCGTGCCGCACCGAGTCGCGCCGCGACGAGACGAGCCTTACCCTGCGCATCGCCTCGCGCTACGACCAGGCCGCCGACAAGGCGTCTGCGGTGACGTTTTCCCTGCGCACCGACGAGTCGACGTCAGACTACCTGGCCGTGAACCTCGGCGCTGCCGACGGGCCGCTCTGGACCCGCGACCACCGGATCGTCCTCGAGGCGATACCGCTCGACGGCGGGCGCACGTTCCTGCGACTCGGCTATTCCTATGGCTACGGCTTGCCGGCGGAGATGGCGATGGACGTTTACTTCGCGACCTCGGGCAGCGGCAAGGTCGGCTTCACCGAGACGCGGGCCGGCTCCGGCGGCGGCGAGCACATCGGCGGCGTGCGTGGCCTGATGGAGCGCAACGCCATGCGCTATTTCCTCGCCGTCGATGCGTACCTCGGCGAGCTGGCGGCGCCGCAGGCCGAGCGCCAGGAAAGGCGGCTACGCCGCTGGTACGACTCGACCGAGCTGTATCCGCGCCAGCTTCACGAGATCGATCGCGAGACCTACCTGCGCCTGAAGCGGCGCGAGCTCGCCGCGACGGAGCCGGCGCGCTGAAGGGCGCCAGGGACCTGCCCCTGGCGCTCGCACGTTCTAGGCGGCAACCTCGTCGGTCCAGACCCGGAAGCCGTCGAGCGTGTTCGGGCCGAACGTGCTCGACAACGGCACATCGCAGGCATCGCGTCCTCGCGCCATCAGCACCCGGCCGATCCGTGGCGTGTTGTTGCGCGCGTCGAACGTGTACCAGCGGTCGCCGAGCCAGGCCTCGAACCAGGCGGCGAAATCCATCGGCCCGTAGGGCGGCGGCATGCCGATGTCGCCGAGGTAGCCGGTGCAGTAGCGGGCCGGGATGTTCATGCAGCGGCAGAGGGTGATCGCCAGGTGCGCGTAGTCCCGGCAGACGCCGCGGCCATTTTTGTACGCCTCCCAGGCGGTGCGCGTGCGGCTGGCGTGCTGGTAGTTGAAGGCGATGTGGTGGTGCACGAAGTCGCAGATCGCCTGCACCCGCGCCCATCCCGTGGGGCCGCTGCCGAAGCGGTTCCAGGCGATGTCGGACAGCTGGTCGGTCTCGCAGTAGCGGCTGCCCAGGAGAAAGAC
>JBBRFB010000139.1:0-8591 GCA_038225015.1 Burkholderiales bacterium | reverse complement strand
CCACCGGCTGAACGTGTTCACGGCCGGCCAGGCCATGCCGCTACATCATCGCGCCTGTGCCGACCGCTGCCGCATCGTCTTCCTTCTGCTGCAGCGAGAAGATCGACGTGTAGCCACCCGACCAGTCGGGCGGTATCAGGCACGGGCGCGGGTCGTGGTGCGCGAAGCGGGCGCGCTGGCCGCGGATGATCGCCTGGTCGTGCGCCGGCCTGATCGGGTTGACGGTGTAGGGGAACGCGTCGGCCGAAGTCAGCGTGTAGAGCAGAAGCGGCCGGCCGAGGTCGGAGTCGTTGCGCGGCGAGCCGTGGATCATGCGGCAGTTGTGCAGCGTCAGGGAGCCCGCCGGGCCGGTGAGGTACACGGCCTTGGCGACGTCGACCTTCGCGACGTCGTGCTCGTTCAGGCAGCCGATCCACTTCCCGTCGTCGCCGTATTGCGTGAGCAGCGGCTCGATGCGGTGGCTGCGCGGAATCACGCCGAGCGGCCCCTGCTCCATGCCGCAGTCGTAGAGATAGGTGCCGACCGTGAGCGGCGAGTAGTTCGTGTGCGGCCAGAACGAGATGTCGTAGTGCCACTTCACCTCCTCGCCGCCCCCGCTCCACTTGAAGTTGAGCTTGGAGTGGTGGAACTTCACGTCGGGGCCGACGAGATCCGCGACCGCGTCGGGCAGCACCGAGCGGTTCACGTACTCCCAGAACACTGGATGGTGCTCCGTGGGATTGCTCACCCGGCGCAGGCGCGGCGCATCCGGCGTGTGATCGGGCTCGAGGTCGAAGGCGCGGTCCGAGCGCGTGACCTGGCGGCTGCGCTCGACGAGCTCGTCGGTCGCGGCGCGCAGCTTTCGCACCCATTCGTCGCCGATGATCTTCTCGAGCAGGATGTACCCCTCGCGAAAGTAGAACTCGCGCTGCGCCTGGGTCAGCACGCGGGGCGGGATGTCGAGGATCTGCTCGGGAGTCATGGCGATGGCCCTTGTTCTTCGCGCGGCGCTCAGGCCCGGAACACCTGCTTGTCCGTTCCCTGGTAGAGCGCCTTCACCTGCCGTCCGACGGCGTCGGCATGCGCGGCGAGCGCAGCGGCGTCGAGGTCGGCGCACGGCCTGGGCTCGTCGTCGAAGTAGTGGTAGCGGTCGACGCCGCGCACTAGCATCGCCGAGTCGCGCACCTTGGTCTGGCGCACGTAGGTCGGGATGAAGCGGATCGCCATGCCGATGCGTCGATCGGCGCTCCGGTTCGGCTCGGACCCGTGCACGACCTTGATGTGGTGCAGCGACATCTCGCCGGCCCGCAGGCCGATGCCCACCGCCTTGGTCTTGTCGACCTCGACCGCGATCTCCTGCCCGCGCGAGAGCAGGTTGTCGCGGTGGAAGGTGTC
The DNA here is from genome assembly GCA_038225015.1 of Burkholderiales bacterium. Lineage (GTDB taxonomy): Bacteria > Pseudomonadota > Gammaproteobacteria > Burkholderiales > Burkholderiaceae_C > Schlegelella_A. The sequence continues at coordinate 7,217 of JBBRFB010000139.1, read as the reverse complement.
CATGTGCGGCAACTGCTCGACCTTGTGCGTGCCCGGGATGAACTGCATGTAGCCGTTCTCCGGCGTCGCATCGGTGAAGGCGACCCATGCGGTGACGACGTCGTCGGGGTCGAGGCCCCAGTAGGTCGAGTCCTGGTGCCACGACACGAAGCCCGGGCTGCCCGGCTCCTTGATGAAGAAATTGCTGGTCCAGCAGAGGATGTCGGGGCCGATCACGTCCGCAACGGCGTCGAGGATGTCCTCGTTGTGAACCAGCTCGTCGGCCCAGCGAAAGAGCAGGTGCGTCTTGTGGCGCAGGTTGCCCTGCAGCGGCTCCCCGGCGACGGCCTCGTGATCTTCGAGGCAGCGGCGATAGTGCGCCGCCTGCTCGCCGCTCAGGACGCGAAACGGAAAGACGCAGCCGTCGCGTTCGAACTCGACGATCTGTCGCGGGGTAAGGTGCATCGGCCGGCTCTCCTGTTGTCCTGCCGCGGCCCGTCCGAAGCGGCGCGGGGCGGGCATACTGTATTTGTAATATATCAGCGCGTCAATCGCCGGCCGAGCCCGGCGAAGGACGACCACACGCCTCAGAACCCGTTGGTGATGATCTTCTTCGCGAACGCTTCGGCGTAGTCGATGTGCCGGTCGCAGGCGGCTGCGGCGGCGTGCTCGTCGCCCGTCGCCACCGCACGCAGCAGCTCAGCGTGCAGGCGCGCCACTTCGCGCAGGTTGGCGAGTTCCTCGTGGTGCATGAAGTAGAAGCGGCGCGAGAGCGTGTAGAGCGGCGCGATCGCCTGCTCGGCGAAGCGGTTGCCGGCGCAGCGCGCCATGAAGGCCTTGGCGACGAAGTACTGGCGCAGCAACTCGACCACGTCGCCGCCGTTGCCTGCCTTCAGCAGCGCCTGCGCCATCTTCGCGAGCATCTGCTTGTCGGCGGCCGAGCCGCGCCGCGCTGCTCGAGCAGCGATCAGCCGCTCGAGCTCGCGCCGGGCCTCGAGCACCAGAAGCTGACCCTGCTCGTCGACCTCCGCGATGCGGATGCCGTGCCGGCGCAGGACCACGACCAGGTGGTATTCGGCAAGCCGCTGAATCGCCTCGCGAACGGGAGTGCGGCCGATGCCGAGCATCTCGCTGAGCGTCGCCTCCGACCACAGCGAGCCCGGCGGCAGCTTGAGCGTGACGATCATCTCCTCCAGGGTCGCGAATGCCTGTTCCGACAGGCTGCCGGTGGCGGTCGGCTCTTTCGCCACGCGCGCGCGAACGGAGGTGGAGAGGCGGGTTCGGGCGGTCATTGACATGGCATCAATATATCTACCTATTGCAGCGCTTCGAGGCCGATGCCCAAATGCGCCACGACGTTGCCAGGCCAGCTCAATACATCAAGGGAGATAACCATGGACAGACGCATTTTCGTCCGTGCCGCCGCTGCTGCGGGCGCCGGCGCCGGTCTGATCGGCGCGCCGGCCATCGGCCGGGCTCAGGCCACGACCAAGTGGAAGGTCCAGTCGATGTGGTGCTCGGCCGAGCTCACGTACAAGGTGTTTGAGGATCTTTGCGCGCACATCAACAAGCGCAGCGGCGGCAAGCTCGAGGTCACGCCGTTCGCTGCCGGCGCAGTCACCGGAGCGTTCGAGACGCTCGACGCGGTCTCGGCCGGCGTACTCCAGGGCCATTCGTCGTGGCCGGGCTACTTCTCGGGCAAGGACCCGGGGCTGGCGGTCATCAGCGACTTCGTCTTCGGCTACCAGCATCCCTGGCAGGCCGAGGCCTGGTTCTATCAGAAGGGCGGCCTGGACATGCTGCGCGACGCCTACGCCAAGTACAACGTGTACCCGGTCGGCGTCACCTGGTGGGGCGTCGAGTCGATCGTCGCCAAGAAGCCGATCCGCAGCATGGCCGACTTCAAGGGCGTCAAGTTCCGCTCGCCGCAAGGCATGACGGCCGAGATCCTGACCAAGCTCGGCGCATCGATCGTCGTCCTGCCCGGCGGCGAGGTCTACTCGGCGCTCGACAAGGGCGTCGTCGACGCTGCCGACTGGGCGACGATCTCGATGAACCAGCGCATGGGCTTCCAGGAAGTCGCCAAGTACCCGGCGATCATCGACCACTCGATGCCGGTGCAGGAGTTCACCGTCAACGCGGCCGCCTGGAAGGCGCTGCCCGACGATCTCAAGGGCGTGGTGGCCGATGCCGTGCGCATCTGGACCTGGGACCAGATTCAGCGGGTCGCCGTCGACGACGTGCGCGTCATCAACGAGCTGAAGAAGAAGGGCGTCGAGCGGATCCGCTGGGACGAAGGCGAGATGAACAAGGTGCGCGAGCTGGCCCACAAGACCTGGGAGGAGTGGTCCAAGAAGAGCCCGCTCGCCAAGCGAGCCTACGACTCGCAGCTCGCGTGGCTGAAGGAACTCGGCCTGATCAAGGCGTGACCCCGGCGGAGCTCGCGGGCGCGGGGCCGCCCGCGGCTCGACCTCCGCGCGGCGTCGTCGAACGGGCCTGCGACCTCGTCGATCGAGTCAACGAGGGCGTCGGCCTGCTGTTCGGCTCGACGATCGTCGTCGTCACGCTGATCGTGCTCTACGAGGTGGTGGCGCGCACGTTCTTCGGCGCGCCGACCTCCTGGGGCAACGAGACGACGATCTATCTCTCGGCGATGGCCTATCTGCTCGTCGGTGGCTACGCCCTGCTCCATCATCGCCACGTTCGAATCGACGTCCTCTACCAGCTGCTCGCGCCCCGCACGCGGGTGCGCCTCGACGCCTTCACATTCCTCTTCTTCCTGGCCTACATGCTCACCCTCATCTGGGTCGGCGGCGGAGTGGCCTGGGACTCCTTCCAGATCGGCGAGACGACGAGCACGCCGTGGAACCCGCCGATCTGGCCGGTGAAGTGCGCGATCCCGGTCGCCGGGCTGCTGCTGCTCCTGCAGGGCATCGCGAACCTGATCCGCGACCTCGGCTGGGCGCCCGGCGGCGTCGAGCGATGAGCATCCAGCTGCTCAGCATCCTCTTCGCCGTCGTCTTCGCGGCGGTGCTGCTCACCGGCTTGCCGCTCGCGTTCGCGACCGGCGCGGTCGCCGCCATCTTCTCGGTCGTCCTCTTCGGGCTGCCCGGCCTCACCCTGATCGTCAGCCGCACGTTCACCCTGATGGGCAACTACGTGCTCGTCTCGGTGCCGCTCTTCATCTTCATGGCCTGCATCCTCGAGCGCGCCGGCATCGCCGAGGCGATCTTTCGCGCCGTCCACGTCTGGGCCGGCCGGTTGCGCGGCGGCCTTGCGGTCGCGGTGATCATCTCGTGCGCGCTGATGGCGGCGATGGTCGGCGTCATCGGTGCCGAGATCGTGACGATGGGCGTGGTCGCGCTTCCGGCGATGCTCGAGAAGAACTACAAGAAGGACCTCGCCCTCGGCTGCATCTGCGCCGGCGGCGGCCTCGCCACGCTGATCCCGCCGAGTGTCGTCTTGATCATGTTCGGCCTGACCGCCGGCGTCTCGGTCGGCCAGCTGTACATGGCGGGCGTCGTGCCCGGCCTGATGCTGGCCGGGATGTACATCATCTATGTCCTCGTCCGCTGCAAGCTGCAGCCCGAGCTCGCACCGGCCGCCTCGGCCGACGACCTGGCGATGCCGATCAGCGCCAAGCTGGCGCTGCTGAAGGAGCTCGTCCTGCCGGGGCTTGTCGCCTTCAGCGTGCTCGGCACGCTCTACATGGGATGGGCAACGCCAACCGAAGCTGCGGGCGTAGGCGTCGCCGGCGCGGTCGTCGCCGCCGCTGCGAACCGCAAGCTCACCTGGAAGGGCGTGCGCGGCGCGGTGGTCGACACGACGCGGGTCACGGCCATGCTCTACTGGCTTTTCTTCGGCTCGTCAGCGCTGATCGGCGTCTACACCCTCGCCGGCGGCACGAAGCTGATCCAGGACGCGATGACCTCGCTTCCGGTCGGTCCGACGGGCGTGATCGTGATCATGATGGCGATCTGGATCGTGCTCGGCTGCTTCATCGACTGGATCGGCATCCTGCTGCTGACGGCCCCCATCTTCGTGCCGGTGGCCGAGCGGCTCGGCTTCGATCTCGTCTGGCTGGGCGTGCTCTTCTGCATGAACATGCAGATCTCGTACATCTCGCCGCCGTTCGGTCCGGCCGCGTTCTACCTCAAGGGCGTGGTGCCGAAGGACATCACGCTCGGCGACATCTTCCGCTCCATCTGGCCCTATCTGGGGCTGCAGATCCTGGCCCTGGGCTTCGTCATCGCCTTCCCGCAGATCGCGCTCTGGCTGCCGGGAACGATGACGCGATAGGCGAGGCGATGGAGCGCTGGCTCGATGCGCTGGTCGACGTCATGCGGGTCCCGGCGGCCGGCGACGCGGGCGTCGCCGTGCGGGACATCTCTCGCGAAGCGCCGATCCGCGAGATCGAGTGCGACGTCCTGGTGGCTGGCGGCGGCATGGGGGGCGTCGCCGCCTCGCTCGCCGCGTGCCGGCGCGGCGCGCGCACCTGCCTGATCGAGGAAACCGACTGGCTCGGCGGCCAGCTCAGCGCGCAAGGCGTCGCCGCGCTCGACGAGCACGAGTACATCGAGAACTTCGGCGCGACCGCGAGCTACGACCGGCTGCGCGAGGCACTGCGCCGACGCTACCGACCGCCCGCTTCCGCCGGCGCCGACGAACGCCACTTCAATCCCGGCGCCTGCTGGGTCAGCCACCTTGCCTTCGAGCCGTCGGCGGGTGCAGGCCAGATGCTGGACCTGCTTGCACCGCACGTGGCGAGCGGGCGCCTGCGCCTCTTCCTGCGTACCAAGACGGTCGCTGTCGACACGGTGGACGATCGCCTGCGCTGGCTTCAGGCGATCGACCTGGAGACGCTGCTGCAGACGCGCTTTCACGCTGCGATCTTCATCGACGCCAGCGAGCTCGGCGATCTGCTGCCGCTGGCCGGCGCCGAGTACCGCGTCGGTGCCGAGTCGGTGGCGCAGACCGGCGAGCTGCACGCGCAGCCGCACGAGCCGAAGCCGCATTGCGTGCAAAGCTTCACCTATCCGTTCGCAGCCGAGCGCCGCCCGCGGGGCGAACAACACGCGATCGACGAGCCCGAGAAGTATCGGCATTACCGTGCGGCGCAGCCCTACAGCCTGACCATCGACGTCCACGGCGGCGAAATCTACGGCGAAGAGAGCGGCCGCCTCGCCTATCGTCTCTTCGAGCGAATGCCCGGCACCAAGGGCGGCCTGTGGACCTATCGCCGCCTGCTCGCGGCCAGCGCCTTCAAGGACGGCGCCGGTCCTGTGCACGACCTGTCGATGTTCAACTGGCCGGGTAACGACTACCGCGACCGAAGCGTCATCGACCGGCCGGCGCGCGACGTCGCCGCGGCCCTGCAGGATGCCAAGCGCGTCAGTCTCGGCTTCCTGCGCTGGCTTCAGACCGAGGCGCCGGCCGAGGGCACGCGCTGCGGCGCACCCGAGCTGCGCCTGCGCGTCGACGCGATGGGCAGCAGCGACGGCCTGGCCAAGCATCCCTACATCCGCGAGTCGCGCCGCATCGTCGCTCTGGCGACGGTGCGCGAGCAGGACGTCGCGGCGCACGCGCAGCCAGGCCCGCGCGCCTCGCACTGCGTCGATGCGGTCGGCATCGGCTGGTACCCGATCGACATCCACCGTGCCGGCGCCGACGACGTCGGCTTGAGCTGCCGCACACGCCCGTTCCAGATTCCGCTCGGCGCGCTCCTTCCGGCGCGGGTCGCCAACCTGGTCGCGGCAGCGAAGAACATCGGCACGACGCACCTGACCAACGGCTGCTATCGGCTCCATCCGGTCGAGTGGAACATCGGCGAAGCCGCGGGTGCGCTGGCCGCGTTCGCGCTGCAGCGTGGCGTCGCTCCCGCCACCGTGCGTGCCGAACTGCTCGCGCCGTTCCAGCAGAGCCTGCTCGCCGAGGGCGTGCCGCTCGCCTGGATCGTCGACGTGCCGGTCGGCCACGCCGCGTTCACGGCCGTGCAGACGCTCTTCATGACCCGCCGGCTCGACATCGGCCTGTCCTTCGAACCGGACGCGCCGCTGCGCGAAGACGACTGGCGCGCCTGGGGCGGCAGCGGATCGCCGCCCGCGACACGGGCCGCCGGCGCCCTTCGTCTCGAAGCCGGCCTGGCCGCAAGCCGCACCCTGACGTGACCACGATGGAGATCGAACACCACCACGCGCGTCTGGGCGACGTCACGCTGCACTACGTCACCGCCGGCGCGGGCGATCCCGTCGTGCTCCTGCACGGCTGGCCGTCGACCTGGTACGAATGGCGCCACGTCATCCCGGCACTGGCCGCGGGCCGCCGCGTCATCGCGCCGGACCTGCGCGGCCTCGGCGACAGCTCGCGCCCGCTCGACGGCTACGACAAGCGATCGATCGCCGACGACCTGTGGCAGCTGCTCGCCGGCACGCTCGGCCTGACGCGCTGGCACCTCGTGGGCCATGACTGGGGCGGCCCGGTCGCGTTCGCGCTCGCCGCGGCGCACGCCGACGCGATCCGTACGCTGGCCATCGTCGACGTGACCCTTCCCGGCATCGGGCCCGACCTCTCGCAGGGCGGGAAGCGCTGGCATCACGCCTTCCACATGACGGCCGACCTGCCGGAGGCGCTGGTCCGGGGACGCGAGCGCGCCTACCTGAGCTGGTTCTACGACACCTTCTCGTGGCAACGTGGCGTCTTCGACCCGGCCGCCATCGACGAGTACCTGCGCACCTACACGCAGCCGGGCGCATTGCGCGCGGGCTTCGACTACTACCGCAACATTCCGCGCGACAGTGCCGACAACCGCACCCTGCTGGCGGGCGGCCTGCGCCTGAAGATGCCGGTGCTCGCAATCGGCGGCGGCCGGACCGAGGCGCGCGGCCGCGGGCGCGAGCCGGAGGAGTCGCTTCGACAGGTCGCCGACGATGTGACCGGCGTCGTCGTCGACGACTGCGGTCACTTCGTTCCCGAGGAGCGGCCCGCGGAGCTGGCTGCGCTGCTGCTCGCTCACTTCGACCGCGCGGCCGCGGCCTCGCGGTCGAGCTTCAAGAGACCGCCCGCTGCGCTCAGCGACTGCGGCCGAACGCTGCGGCGCCGGCGAAACGGCCCCGATCGCCCAGGCGCTCCTCGATGCGCAGGGCCTCGTTCCATTTCGCCATGCGCTCGCCACGGGCGAACGAGCCGACCTTCAGCTGGCCGACGCCCCAGCCGATCGCGAGGTGGACGATCGTGGTGTC
>JBBRFB010000138.1:0-8635 GCA_038225015.1 Burkholderiales bacterium | reverse complement strand
CTCGCGGAACACCGCGGCGACCTCGGTCGTTCCGTGCCGACAGGCGACGAAGGTGTCGGCGCCGGTCGGCTCGAGCACGACGACGCGCGACGGGATGCCGCCTTCGCCGGCGAGCTGCAGGTGCTCGGGCCGGGTGCCGAGGATGACGCGCTGGCCATCGGCGCCGCCGGCACCGAGCGGCGCGCCGAGCCGGGTTCCGTCGGTCAACTCGAGGCGGGCACCCGCAGCGTCGCGCCGCAGCGTCGCCGGCAGCAGGTTCATCGCCGGCGAGCCGATGAAGCCGGCGACGAAGATGTTGGCCGGGTGGTCGTAGAGCTCGAGCGGCGAGCCGATCTGCTCGATCCGGCCGTCCTTCATGACGACGATCCGGTCGCCCATCGTCATCGCCTCGATCTGGTCGTGGGTGACATAGATCGACGTCGTTTTCAGGCGCTGGTGCAGCTCCTTGATCTCGCCTCGCATCGCCACCCGAAGCTTGGCGTCGAGGTTGGACAGCGGCTCGTCGAACAGGAAGACCTGCGGGTCGCGGACGATGGCTCGGCCCATCGCGACGCGCTGGCGCTGGCCGCCGGAGAGTTGGCGCGGGTAGCGCTGCATCAGTTCGGACAGCGCCAGGATCTCGGCCGCCCGCGCCACCTTGGAGTCGACAGTGGCCTTGTCCTTCTTCGCCAGCATCAGCGAGAAGGCGAGGTTCTGGCGCACGGTCATGTGCGGGTAGAGCGCGTAGTTCTGGAACACCATCGCGATGTCGCGCTCTTTCGGCGGCACGTCGTTGACGCGACGCTCGCCGATGCGGATCTCGCCGCTCGAGATTTCCTCGAGGCCGGCGATCATGCGCAGCAGGGTCGACTTGCCGCAGCCCGAGGGACCGACGAGCACGGTGAAGGAGCCGTCGGCGATCTCGACGTCGATGCCGTGCAGCACCGCCGTCTGGCCGAAGTTCTTCTTCACCGCCTGGATCGAGACGCTCGCCATCTGGAGACCGGAAGCCTGTCGTTGCGACGAGTATCGGCAGGCCTCGGCGGCGGCGCCATGAGGGCAAACCGGTAGATCGACCCGTCGTCCGGATTCGTATGATGACCCGACCACATGCTGTCCCGTGACGCTCCGCCCCCCGCCGCCGCGCCGCTCGTCATAGAGCGTCTGTCCGACCGGCTCGCCTCCCACCTCGGGCGCAAGATCGGCTCCGGAATGATCCGGCCGGGCGAGCGGCTGCCCACGGAGGAGCGCCTGGCAGCGGCCCACGGCGTCTCGCGTACGGTGGTGCGCGAGGCCGTCCACCAGCTGAAGTCGCTCGGCCTGCTGCGCTCGCGCCAGGGCTCGGGCGTCTTCGTCAGCGACGAGCTGCCGGCCGAGGCGCTGACTCTCGAGCTGAACGTGATCGCCTCGATCGACGACGTGATGCACATCCGCGAGGTGCGCCGTGCCCTCGAAGCCGAGACCGCGGCCCTCGCGGCAGGGCGCGCGAGCGCGTCCCAAGTGGCGGGGCTGCGGCGGGCGCTGCGCGCGATCGACCGCAGCGTCGCCGACGGGCGCGACGGCGTCGACGAGGACCTGGCCTTGCATCGGCTGATCGCGGCGGCGGCCGGCAACCCGCATTTCGGCCGCCTGCTCGATTTCCTCGGCCAGTACCTCAAGGAGGCGATGCGCGTGACCCGCCGCAACGACGCGACCCGAACCGAGTTCGGCGACGCCGTGCGCCGGGAACACCAGGCAATCGTCGAGGCGATCGCCGCCGGCGACGCGGCGCTGGCCCGCCGCCGTGCCCTCCAGCACATGCGCAGCGGCGACCGGCGGGTGCGGTCGGCGAGCCCCTCTCACGCCCGGAAACCACGACCATGAAGATCCTGATCACCGGCGGCGGCGGCTTCGTCGGCGCCCGCCTCGCCCGCGCCCTCCTCCAGCGCGGCCGCCTGCACGGCGAGCCGATCGAGCGCCTCGTGCTCGCGGACCAGGTGGCGCCGCCCGCCGATCTGGCTGGCCACGAGCGCATCGAGACGCGGGTCGGCCCGCTCGCCGACCAGTGCAAGGCGCTCGGCCACGAAGGCTTCGACGGCGTCTTTCATCTCGCGTCGGCAGTGAGCGGCGAATGCGAGGCCGATTTCGATCTCGGCCTGCGCTCGAACATCGACACCACGCGCGCCCTGCTCGACGCCCTGCGCGCGGCGACGCTCGGCGGCGCCGCCCCGGCCCGCCTCGTGTTCTCGAGCTCGGTCGCCGTCTTCGGGCCGGATCCTTCGATGCCGTTGCCGGCGCTCGTCGGCGACGACACCCTGCCGGCACCCAAGACCTCCTACGGCACCCACAAGCTGATGTGCGAACACCTGATCGCCGACTACGCGAGAAAGGGCTTCGTCGACGGCCGCTCGGCCCGCCTCATGACGGTCACCGTCCGGCCCGGGCGGCCGAACGGTGCCGCGTCGTCGTTCTTCTCCGGGATCATCCGCGAGCCGCTGGCCGGCGTCGAGGCGATCTGTCCGGTCGGTGCCGATGTCTCGCACCCGCTCACCTCGGTCGCGCGCACGGTCGAAGGCCTGATCGCCGTCTACGAGGCCAGCGTCGACCAAATCGGCGGCCGCCTGGCGCTCAACCTGCCGGCCGTCAATGCCACCGTCGCCGAGATGCTGGCGGCACTCGAGGAGGTGGCCGGGCCGGCAGTGCGGGAGCGCGTGCGCTTCGTGCTCGACGAGACCATCGCGGCGATCGTCGCCAACTGGCCACGCGGCTCGACGGCGTCGCGCGCAGCCCGGCTCGGCCTGCGGCCGGAGCCGAGCTTCGCGGCGATCATTCGCCAGTACATCGACGACTGCCGGGCCGCACCCGGTGGCGAGAACGCGCTAAAGGGCCTACCGGCCGGGAAGAACACGCCATGAACAAGATCGATCTCGGCGGCCGCGTGGCCGTCATCACCGGCGGCGCCCAAGGCATCGGCTACGCCATTGCCGAGCGCATGCTCGACTCCGGTGCTGCCGTCGTGCTCTGGGATGCCGATGTCGGCAAGCTCGCCGAGGCGAAGGCTGGTCTGGGCGGCCGAGGCAGCGTCGCCACCGAAGAGGTCGAGCTCACCAGCGAGACGGCGGTGGCGGCGGCGACGGAGCGCAGCCTCGCCAGCCACTCGAAGATCGACATCCTCGTCAACAACGCCGGCATCACCGGCGGCAACGCGACGACCTGGGAGCTCGCACCCGACATGTGGCGCCGGGTCATCGAGGTGAACCTGATCGCGCCGTACCTCGTCTGCCGGGCCATCGTGCCGGCGATGATCGGGCGCGGCTACGGCCGCATCGTCAACATCGCGTCGGTGGCCGGGAAGGAAGGCAACCCGAACGCCTCGCACTACAGCGCCTCGAAGGCCGGGCTGATCGCGCTCACCAAGTCGCTCGGCAAGGAGCTTGCCGGCAAGGGCGTGCTCGTGAACGCGGTCTCTCCGGCGGCGGCCAAGACGGCGATGTTCGCGACCATGACGCAGGCGCACATCGACTTCATGCTGTCGAAGATCCCGATGGGGCGGTTCCTCGAGGTCGGCGAAGCGGCGGCGATGGTCGCGTGGCTGACGTCGGAAGACTGCTCGTTCACGACCAGCTCGGTGTTCGACCTTTCCGGCGGGCGCGCCACCTACTGACGCCTCACAGTTCCTCGTGAAACGCGGGCGACACGCTCCGGCCATGCGCGACACCCCGCCGGCCGCGAACAGACTCGGCTGGCGACTGGCTTTCGGCGCCGCGTGGCTGATAGCCGCCGCGTGGCTGTTCGGCGCCATTGCCGAGGACGTCGTGACCAGCGACCAGCTGACGACGGTCGACGCCGATCTCGCCCTCTGGCTGCACGGCCACGCCCGGCCGGGCCTGACGGCGGCAATGCTGGCGATCAGCCAGCTGCACTCGACGGTGGCGATCACGCTCTACGCGACCGCGCTCGGCATCGGCTGCCTCGTACGCCGGCGCTGGCGCGAGTTCGTCGCGGTCGTCGTCTGCATCGGCGGCGGGATGGTCGTCAACGTCCTCATGAAGCTGGCCTTCCACCGCGCCCGCCCGGTATTCGACGATCCGCTGCTCACCCTGTCCAGCTACAGCTTTCCGAGCGGCCACGTCGCCGCGTCGACGCTCCTCTACGGCCTCGGCGTGACCTGGGTCTTCGCCGCGACACCGGCGCGACGCTGGCGCGTGCTGGCCGTCGTCGTCGCCTTCGTCACCATCGTCCTGGTGGCGACGAGCCGCATGGTGCTCGGCGTGCACTACCTGAGCGACGTGGCCGCGGCGTTGGCCGAAGGCGTGGCCTGGCTCGCCATTTGCCTCACCGCCCTGTCCGCGTTCTGGCGCGAGCCGACGGCTGTGCCGGTAGCCGTGCCGGCGGCCGGGCCAGAACGCGGCGTCGACTGAACCGAAGGAGTGCCGTGGCGCCGAAACGCACGATCTGCGTCATCGTCAATGCCGGGTCCGGGACCGGGCACGACGCCGAAGCCGAGGAGCGCCTGCGCCGCCTGTTCGAGGCGCACGGCGCGACCGCCTTCGTCTGCCTCGCCGGCGGCCCGGGCGACCGCGGGGGCCTGGCCGGCGCCATCGAGGCCGCCCTGGCCCGGGGGCCCGACGTCGTCGTCGCCGGCGGCGGCGACGGCACGGTCAGCGCGGTCGCCGCCGCGCTGGCGAGCACGTCGGTCGCCCTCGGCGTGCTCCCCCTCGGCACCCTCAACCACTTCGCCCGCGATCTCGGCGTGCCGCCCGACGTCGAGTCGGCCGCGCGTGCGATCGTCGAGGGACCGCGGCGGACCATCGATGTCGGCGAGGTGAACGGGCGTGCCTTCATCAACAACTCCAGCCTGGGCCTCTATCCCGACATCGTCCGCGACCGCGAGCGCCAGCAGCAGCGGCTCGGCCGGGGCAAGTGGCTGGCGCTCGTGTGGGCCTCGCTCGCCACCCTGCGCCGCTTTCCGTTTCTCGGCGTGCGCCTGGTCGTCGATGGACGAGAGCGGCGCTTCCGCACGCCCTTCGTCTTCATCGGCAACAACAGCTACCGCATGGAGGGCTTCGCCATCGGCGGCCGCGACCGCCTCGACGCGGGAACGCTCAGCCTGTACGTCGCCCAGCGCGCCGGCCGCCTGCGCTTGCTTCAGCTCGCGCTGCGCGCGCTCGCCGGGCGGCTGCGCCAGGCGCGCGATTTCGAGGCGATCGAAGCCGTCGAGATCGTCGTCGAGAGTCGGCGCCGCCGACTGCACGTCGCGCTCGACGGCGAGGTGACGGTCATGACGCCGCCGCTCGCCTATCGGATCAGGCCCGGCGCGCTGACCGTCGTGCAGGGGCCCGCCGCTCCTGCTGGCTAGGACAAACGACGATGCGCACTCTCGTCCACCTCTCCGACCTGCACTTCGGCCGCGTCGACGCAGCGTTGCTCGACCCGCTCGTCGCGCGCATCGCCGGCATCGGACCCGATGCCGTCGTCGTCTCCGGCGACCTGACGCAGCGCGCCCGCGCCGACGAGTTCCGCCAGGCGCGCGCCTTCCTCGACCGGCTGCCGGCGCCGCGCATCGTCGTTCCCGGCAACCACGACGTGCCGCTCTACCGCGTCTGGGAGCGCTTCCTGAGCCCGCTCGGCAAGTACCGGCGTCTCGTCGACGCGGACCTCGAGCCCGCCTTCGCCGACGACGAGATGGCGATCATCGGCATCAACACCGCACGCGCCCTCACCTTCAAGGGCGGCCGCATCAACGAGGAGCAGATCGAGGCGATCCGCCGCCGCTTCGAGCCGCTGGGCCAGGGCCTCGTCAAGGTGGTCGTCACCCACCATCCGTTCGACCTGCCCGACGATCCGGGCAGCGACAAGGGCCTGGTCGGCCGCGCCGGGACGGCGATGGAGGCCTTCGCGCGCTGCGGCGTCGACCTCCTGCTCGCCGGCCACCTGCATGCCAGCCAGGCCGGCGACACCGCCGGCCGCTACGAGCTGGCCGGCTTCGCGGCGCTCGCCGTGCAGGCCGGCACCGCGACCTCGACGCGCGCTCGCGGCGAGGAGAACTCCTTCAACGTGCTGCGCTTGGCAGCCGACGAGATCACGGTCGAGCGGCAGACGTGGCGGCCCGCCACCGCCTCGTTCGAGCACGCGCGCAGCGAGCGCTTCCGCCGCACCGACGCGCGCTGGCGGGAAGTGGCAATCGCCGGCTAGGTGCGGTCCGCCGCTGGGCGCAGCGCGCCGCTAGGTTCCGCGCGTCGCTTCCTGGTCCTGGAGCAGGCGCCACATCACCTTGCCGGAGCCCGACTTCGGCAACGCGTCGACGAACTCGACAAGCCGGGGCACCTTGTAGGCCGCCATGTGCTCGCGCGACCACGAGGTGATGTCGTCGGCCGTTGTCGTCGCCCGCGCTTCCGCACGCAGCACGACCACCGCCTTGACGGTCTCGCCGCGGTAGGCGTCGCGGGCGGCGATGATGCAGGCCTCCTGCACCGCCGGGTGCTTGTAGAGCAGCATCTCGACCTCCGCCGGCCAGACCTTGAAGCCGCTGGCGTTGATCATCCGCTTCAGCCGGTCGGTCATGAAGAAGTAGCCTTCCTCGTCCATGCGGCCGAGGTCGCCGGTGCGAAAGAACTGTCGCCCCTCGAACTCGACGAATGCCGCCTCGGTGGCTTCGGGGTGCCGCCAGTAGCCCTTGAACACCATCGGCCCGCGCGTGATGATCTCGCCCACCTCGCCAGGCGCGAGTTCTTCGAGCGTGAGCGTATCGACGACGCGCGAGTCGACCCCGAAGATCGGGATGCCGAGGCATTGCAGCTTGGCGCGTTCGGGCGGGTTGGCGTGGCTCGGCGCCGCCGTCTCGGTCAGGCCGTAGCCCTCGGCGAAGGTGAGGCCGAACTCGTCGCGCAGGCGCTCGGCCACCGCGTGCGGCATGGCCGCGCCGCCGCCGCTGATCGAACGCAGGCTCGAGAGATCGAAGCTCCGGTAGTTCGGGCTGCCGAAGAGGTCGATGACCATCGTCGGGATGCAGACCCAGTGCGAGATGCGGTGGTGCGAGATCAGCCGCCCGGCAAGTTCGCGGTCCCAGCGTGGCATGAGGACGATGGTCGAGCCCGAGTAGACCGAGCCGAAGACGCTGTACAGCATGCCCGTGATGTGGAACATCGGCACGACGCCGAGCGCGACGGCCTCGGCCGAGCCGTAGCTCCATTGCCCGCCGACGGTGTTGCTCATCAGCGTGCGGTGGGTGTGCATGCAGCCCTTCGGCATGCCGGTGGTGCCCGACGTGTAGGGCAGCAGCGCGAGATCGTCGGCGGCCGCGGTGTGCGGGCCGGGCACGCGCTGCTCGGCCAGGGCGTCGTTCCAACGCACGTAGCCCGCCGGCAGCGGCGGGTCGCGGTGCAGCCAGTCCAGCATGGCCGGCGGCGGTGCGTCGGCCGGGGCAATCTCGCCGTCGGCCGGCATCGTGTCGGCGAAGCGCGTCACGAGCACGTGGCGGGCGCGCTCGTCTTCGGGCAGCTCGGTCTGCGCCTGCTCGACGATCGCCGCCAGATCGGCGCTGCAGACGACGACGCTGGTTTGCGGGTCGGTGATGTAGTGCTTCAGCTCCTCGGCGCGATTCATCGGGTTCACCGGCACGACGACGGCGTTGGCACGCAGCGCCGCGTAGAGGGCGACAGCGAACTGCGGGCAGTTCTGCATGAAGACGACGACCCGGTCCCCGGCGCCGACGCCGCGATGCTGCAGCCAGCCGGCGATGGCTTCGGCCTGCTCGCGCATGGCCCGGTAGGTGAGCGGCCGCCCGAAGAACAGGTAGGCCGGCTTGTCGGGAAATCGCTGCGCCGAGACCTCGAGGTTGAGCCAGAGCGACGTCTGCGGAATGGCCAGCGTCAGTGGCAGGCGCTTGGGCCAGACCGCGAGGTGCGGTCGGTCGGCGGGGACAACGTATTCGGACGGCGAGGCCACGACGGCTCCAGAAGCGAGGTTCGACGGCAGGTATAGCCGACCGCGCCTGGCCTTTCCACGGCGTGAACCCGAAGCATCGAGTTCGATTCGCCGTCGGCCCGGCGACACGAAGGCAGCGTCCGGGGTCGGCCGGTCAGTTGGTCTCGCGGCTGCGCTTGCGCTCGAGGATGGGCACGCACTCGGCCGTATTGCGAAAGCGCGGCTCCTCGCACTTGTTGTCCATGCAGATGGCCAGAGCGATGAAGACTCGCTTGCCGCAGGCCTCGCGCGCACTCGCCGGCCCGCTTTCGGCCGGGGGCGCCGCCGACCGCGAGCCGATCGGGGTATCGCGTGACGTCTGCGGGCTTACACGCGATCGCTCGGCGACTGACGGGCCATTCGGCACCGGGTCGGCGGAGCGCGGCTGCACCGGTCGACGCTCGCCGGCCGGTGCCGGCGGCACGGTGTCGCCGGCCGACGGCACCGGTTGCGCCGGCGGCCGCGTCTGCGTGTGCTCGGCCACCACCGCACCCGGAGCGCTTCCGGCCGCGACGGCAGGATCGGCGGCGGCAGCGGCCAACGCGCGGTGCGGCGCGAGCGGGTGGCCGTTGCCCGCGACGACTGGCGCCGAGGCGACTGGGACTGGCCCGATCTCTGCGGCCGTCCGGGGCGATGCCGTCGTGGTGCGGGCCGGCACCACGGAAACCTGTGCCGACGTCGTGACCGTGGCTGGCGACGCTGCGCCGGCGAG
>JBBRFB010000137.1:0-8696 GCA_038225015.1 Burkholderiales bacterium | reverse complement strand
GATCGACGCCTGCCTGCGCGGTGCCGGCTTTCGCATGGGCCCGTGCGAGCTGATGGACCTGATCGGCCACGACACCAACCTCGCGGTGACCGAATCGGTCTTCGCGGCCAACTTCGGCGACAGGCGCTACCAGCCGTCGCTGGTCCAGCGCGAGCTGGTCGACGGCGGCCGCCTCGGGCGCAAGTCGGGTCGCGGCTTCTACACGCATCCCGCGGCGCCGGCAGCGGCCGAGGCGGTCGCCGCCCCGGTCAGCGCACCCGAGATCGCACCCGGCGTCATCGTCGCCCTGCACGGCGTCGGCGTCGCCGTCGACCGCTGGGCCGCGCGGCTCTCGCAAAGCGACGTCCAGTTCGAGCGCGATCCCGGCAGCCGCTGGAGCGGCCTGCAGACGACGAGCGGCGAGCTGCGCCTCACCGAGGGTCGGGCAGCCTCGGAAGTTGCCGCTGACGAGGGCGTGCGCGACCTCGCACTCTTCGACGTTGCGGTGGCGCCGAACGGCGGCGAGCCGGACACGCCGCTGGCCTACACGGTGGCGGCGAGCACGTCGCCGGCTTGGCGTGACGAGGCGGCGGGCTGGCTGCGGATCGCCGGCTGGCAGCCGCGGTTCGTCGGCGACGCGCCCGGCCTGGTCGTCGCGCGCACCGTCGCCATGCTCGTCAACGAGGCCTGCGACGCGGTGCATCAGGGGGTGTGCACGCCCGAGGGCGCCGACCTGGCCATGAAGCTCGGCGTCAACTACCCGGCCGGCCCGTTCGAGTTTCTCGCCGCCTGGGACCCGCGCGCCGTCGCTGCCCTGCTCGATCGCCTGGCCGCCTTCTACCGGGGCGAGCGCTACCGCGTCAGCCCCGAACTGCGCCAGCGCGCCTGGGCCGCGAGGATCACCCCAGCCTGAGCAGGCGCTTGGCGTTTTCCTTGAGGATCAGCGGCCGCACCTCGTCCTTGAAGCCGGCCTCGGCGAAGTCCTTCAGCCAGCGGTCGGGCGTGATGAGCGGAAAGTCGCTGCCGAACAGGATGCGGTCCTTGAGCAGCGTATTCGCGTACTGGACGAGCTGCGGCGGAAAGTACTTGGGGCTCCAGCCGGAGAGGTCGATCCAGATGTTGGGCTTGTGCATGGCCAGCGAGATGGCTTCGTCCTGCCACGGCCACGACGGGTGCGCGATGACGATCTCGATGTCGGGGAAGGCGATGGCAACGTCCTCGAGCAGCATCGGGTTCGAGTTCTGCAAGCGCAGGCCGCCGCCGCAGCGCATGCCCGAGCCGATGCCCGAGTGGCCGCTGTGGAAGATGGCGGGCAGCTTGTGCTCGGCGATCACTTCGTAGATCGGCCAGGCCATCTTGTCCGCGGGCTCGAAGCCCTGCACGGTCGGGTGGAACTTGAAGCCGCGAACGCCGTAGTCCTCGACCAGCTTTCGCGCCTCGCGGCCACCCATCTTTCCCTTGTGCGGGTCGATCGAGGCGAAGGCGATCATGATGTCGGGGTTGGCCTGCGCGGCCTCGGCGATCTCCTCGTTCGGGATACGCCGCCGTCCCATCTGCGTTTCCGCATCCACCGTGAAGTTGACGAAGCCGATCTTCTTCTCGCGATAGAAGTCGATCGTCTCCTGCATCGTCGGCCGCCGGCTCGAGCGGAAGTACTTGTCGGCGGCGCGGTCGTACTCCTCGCCGTAGTTGTCGAAGGGGTTGCGGCACGACACCTCGAGGTGGGTGTGGGTGTCGATGGCGACGAGGTCGGCGGTGTTCATCCAGGGCTCCGTGGCAGGCACTGACAGGGAGCCACAGGGTAAGCCCTCGGCGCCGGCATCGCACGGCGGCCGCGGCGCCATTACGATGGCGGCGATGAGCGAGTCCCTCCTTCGCATCGAGGCCACCGGCGCGGTCGTGCACGTCCGCCTCGACCGGCCGGCCAAGCGCAACGCCATCAACGACGCCCTCGTCGCGCGGCTCAGCGAAGTCTTCTCCGACTTGCCGGCCGAGACCCGCGCCGTCGTGCTGAGCGGCGAGGGCGATCACTTCTGCGCCGGGCTCGACCTTTCCGAGCTCGGCGAGCGCAGCGTCGCCGAAGGCATTGCCCACTCGCGCTCGTGGCACGCCGCCTTCGAGCGGATCCAGCGCGGCCGGGTGCCGGTGGTGGCGGTGCTGCAGGGCGCGGTCGTCGGCGGCGGCCTCGAGCTGGCGAGCGCGTGCCACCTGCGCGTCGCCGAATCGAGCGCGTTCTACGGCCTGCCCGAGGGCCAGCGCGGCCTCTTCCTCGGCGGCGGCGGCTCGGCGCGGATCTCGCGCCTGATCGGCGTCGCCCGCATGACCGACATGATGCTCACCGGCCGCGTCTACGACGCCGGTGAAGGCCTGGCCGCGGGGCTCTCGCAATACGTGGTCGAGCCCGGCCAGGGCCTGCCGCGGGCATTCGCGCTGGCCGAGCGGATCGCTGCCAACGCGCCACTCTCGAACTTCGCCGTGTTGCACGCCTTGCCGCGCATTGCCGACATGGGCCAGGACGAAGGCCTCTTCGCCGAGTCGCTGATGGCCGCCATCGCCCAGGGCGACGAGGCCGCCAAGTCGCGCATGCGCGACTTCATCGAGGGCAAGGGGGCGAAGGTGACGAAGTCGTGAGCGCGCCCCCGGCGCGGTACCGGCCGCTGCCGCTCGGCGGCTCGCTCGAGGCCTCGCTGACGCGGCGGCCCGACGGCTCCACGCTCGTCGTCTCGCGCGAACCGCTGCAGCCCTATGCGACGCGACTCGGCGACCGCTTCCTGCACTGGGCCGAAGCCGCGCCCGAACGCACCCTCGTCGCCAAACGGGTGCAGGGCGGCGAGTGGCGCCGCGTCAGCTACGCCGAGGCACTGGCGAGCGCCCGCTCGATCGCGCAAGCGCTGCTCGACCACGGCGTCTCGGTCGATCGGCCGCTTGCCATCCTCTCCGACAACGACATCGAGCACCTCCTGCTCGCGCTCGGCGCGATGCTCGCCGGCGTGCCCTACGCCCCGGTCTCGCCGGCCTATTCGCTGCTCTCGCAGGACCACGGCAAGTTGCGCCACATCCTCGGCCTGCTGACGCCGGGGCTCGTCTTCACCAGTGGTCCGGCCTACGCCAGGGCCATTGCCGCCGTCGTGCCGGGCGAGACGCCGGTCGTCCTCACCGAAGGCGGCCTCGACGACAGGCCGACGGTGCCTTTCGCCGCGCTGCTGAAGACCGCGCCGACGGCGGCGGTCGACGCGGCGCACGCGGCAGTCGGCCCGGAGACGATCGCCAAGTTCCTCTTCACGTCGGGCTCGACGAAGCTGCCGAAGGGCGTGATCAACACGCATCGCATGCTCTGCTCGAACCAGCAGATGATTCGCCAGTGCTTTCCCGGCCTCGCCGTCGAGCCGCCCGTGCTCGTCGACTGGCTGCCCTGGAACCACACCTTCGGCGGCAACCACAACATCGGCATCACGCTCTACAACGGCGGCACGCTCTACATCGACGAGGGCAAGCCGACCCCGGCGCTGATCGGCGAGACGCTGCGCAACCTGCGCGAGATCGCGCCGACGATCTACTTCAACGTGCCCAAGGGCTTCGAGGAGATCGCCAACGCCCTCGAGCACGACGCGACGTTGCGCAAGACCTTCTTCAGCCGCGTCTCGATGTTCTTCTTCTCGGGCGCCGGCCTGGCCCAGCCGGTCTGGGACAAGCTCGATCGCCTGGCCGAGCTCGAATGCGGCGAGCGGATCAGGATGCTCACCGGACTCGGCATGACCGAGACAGCGCCCTTCGCGATCTGCGCCAATGCGCACGACGTGAAGTCGGGCCATATCGGCCTGCCCGCGCCCGGCCTCGAGATGAAGCTGGCGCCGGTCGGCGACAAGGTGGAGGTGCGCTACCGCGGCCCGAACGTCACTCCGGGCTACTGGCGGGCGCCCGAGCAGACCGCGGAGAGCTTCGACGCCGAAGGCTTCTACTGCAGCGGCGACGCCGCCCGGCCGATGGTCGCCGCGCATCCCGAGCGTGGCTTCATGTTCGATGGCCGCATCGCCGAGGACTTCAAGCTCTCGTCGGGCACCTTCGTCTCGGTGGGGCCGCTGCGGGCGGCGATCATCGCCGCCGGCGACCCGCTGGTGCAGGATGTCGTCATCGCCGGCGTCGACCGGAGCGACATCGGCGTGCTTTTCTTTCCGCGCCTCGATGCCTGCCGCGCCTTCACCGGACTGCCCGCCAACGCGCCGGGGCACATCGTGCTCGGCGAGCCGCGGCTGCGCGACTTCTTCCAGCGCCTGGTCGACGCCCTGTACGCGCGCGGCACCGGCAGCGCCAGCCGGGTCGCCCGCGCGCTGGTGCTGGCCGAGCCGCCGTCGATCGACAGCGGCGAGATCACGGACAAGGGTTCCATCAACCAGCGCGCCGTGCTCACCCAGCGGCACGCCGACGTCGTGCGCCTGTATCTCGGCCGAGACCGCGACGTGCTGCTGCCGCGCACCGACTGAGAGTTGCCGACGATGGCCCGCACCACCCACTACCAGGTCCAGATCGAATTCGGCGACTGCGATCCGGTCGGCATCGTCTTCTACCCGAACTTCCAGTGCTGGATGGATGCGGCGTCGCTCTCCTTCTTCATGCAGTGCGGCCTGCCGCCGTGGCGCGAGCTGCAGAAGTCGCGCGGCATCGTCGGCACGCCGCTGCTCGAGATCCACACCCGCTTCGTCAAGGCGGCCACCTACGCCGAGCAGCTTGTCGTCACGACGCACGTGAAGGAATGGCGGACCAAGACATTCACGCAACTGCATCGCGTCACGCGGGCGAGCGCGAGCGGCGCGGCCGAGCTCATTTGCGAGGGCACCGAGGTGCGTGCCTTCGTCCGTCGCGACCCGGCTGATCCCGACCGGCTGCGCGCGATGCCCATCCCCGAGGACATCCGGGCGCTCTGCGAATAGCGCGGCGCGGCATGCCGCGCCACTCGCTGAGGAGCTGATGGCGGCGGCGGGAGCGTTGCGCGACAGGCGCCTGGGGCAAAGACGAGAGCCGGCGCGTCGGACCGGCCTGCGACGACGCCCGTGAAGGCCCGCGCGCCTCCGTCGAAGGGCCCACCGCGGTTCGAGGGTCGCTGAGGCGCCACAGTCGCTTCCGCCGCATCCGGTCGGCGCGTAGGACGTTGCCGCTCGGTGACGTCCCGGGACTCCACAGGCTTCTCGATTGCCGCACCATGGTGTACGGGGATCGACCGGGATCTACGCTCGCAAAGGAAAACACCATGCATTCATCATCGCCCCGAACTCTCACTGTCACGGCCGCTGCCGTCCTGGCCGTCGCAGGCCTCGTCTCCGGCTGCGAAAAGACGACCACGACCACCGAGACGCCGGCCGGCACGGCGACGACCACGACGGTCACGCCGACGCCCGCGACCAATTCTTCGATGAGCGACGCCGGCCACGCCGTCGCCGATGGCGCCATCACCGCCAAGGTGAAGACGGCGCTGCTCGCCGATGCGGACGTCAAGGGCCTGAAGGTCGACGTCGACACGAAGGGCGGCATCGTCACGCTCAGCGGCGCGCTCGACAGCACGGCCAATGTCGACAAGGCGGTGTCGATCGCCAAGGGCATCGACGGCGTCACGTCGGTCGACAACCGCCTGACGGTCGGCACCTCGACCGCCAGCGCCACGGGCTCTGCCATGGCCGGCGCCGACAAGACCATGAGCAAGGCCGGCGAGGTCCTCGAAGACTCGGCCATCACCGCCAAGGTGAAGACCGCGCTGCTCGCCGACCCGGACGTCAAGGGACTGAAGGTCAACGTCGACACCAAGGACGGCATCGTCACGCTGGTCGGCACGCTCGACAACAGCGCCAACGTCGAGAAGGCCGCAGGCATCGCCAAGGGCATCGACGGGGTCAAGTCCGTCGACAACAAGCTGATGGCCAAGTGAACGCGAGGCGCCCGGGTCGGACATTCCGTCGCCGGGCGCAGCGACTGCCGCTGATTCCGGGCAGGAGTTAGCGACCGCCCCAGACCTCGTCGGCGACCTCGACGACGAGCTTGAGCTTTGCACGCTGCGCTTCGACGGCGATCGCGTTGCCATGCACCGTGCTCGAGAAGCCGCACTGCGGCGACAGGCACAGTTGCTCTAGCGGCACGAACTTCGACGCCTCGTCGATCCGCCGCTTCAGATCGTCCTTCGACTCGAGCTCGCCGAGCTTGGTGGTGACAAGCCCGAGCACGACCGTCTTGTCTCTGGGCAGGAAGCGCAGCGGGCGGAAGTCGCCCGAGCGCGCATCGTCGTACTCGAGAAAGTAGGCGTCGACGTCCATCTCCGAGAGGAGCGCCTCGGCCACGGGCTCGTAGCCGCCCTGCGCTGCCCAGGTGCTCTTGAAGTTGCCGCGGCACAGGTGCACGGCGAGCGTCATCCCCTCGGGCTTTTGCGCAACGACGCGGTTGATGAAGGTCGCGTAGCGGTGGGGCAGCTCGTCGGGGTCGTCACCGCGCGAGCGAGCGGCTTCGCGCATCTTGTCGTCGCACAGGTAGGCGAGGTTGGTGTCGTCCATCTGCACGTAGGTGCAGCCGGCCTCGCTCAGCGATCGCAGCTCGTCGCCGTACGCGTCGGCGACGTCCTGCCAGAAGGGCTCGAGGTCGGGGTAGTGCTCGCAGCTGATGGCGGCCCGGCCGCCGCGAAAGTGCAGCATGGTGGGCGAAGGAATCGAGACCTTCGGCGTGTGGCCCGGCGTGACCGTCGACTTCAGGAACTCGAAGTCGGCCTTCTGGATGTTTTTCACGTGCCGCACCTTGCCGATGACGCGCATCACCGGCGGCGCCAGCTCCTCGCTGCCATCGGGCTTCCTGATCGTCACCGGGATGTCGGTCTTCACGCCGCCGAGCTGCTTCAGAAAATCGATGTGGAAATAGGTGCGGCGGAACTCTCCATCGGTGATGCTCTCGAGGCCGACGTCCTCCTGGAAGCGGACGATCTCGGCAATCGCGTCGTCTTCCACCGCGCGCAGCGCGTCGGCCGTGATCTCGCCCCGGGCCGTTCGCTCGCGTGCCTCGAGCAGGCGCTTCGGTCGCAGGAAGCTGCCGACGTGGTCGGCGCGAAAGGGCGGGCGGGTGCGAGCGGTCATGGCGATCGTTCGAAGCGGTCGGGCGACCAGAATAGCGCTCCCGGCCGAAAGGCGAGGGAATCCAGGGCCTGGAACCAGCGGTCCTACGGGAACTGGGGTGCGAATCGAGCCTTCCTCCAGGCTTTGCAGCGTCGCGCCGATGTTCGAATCGAGGCGCCAGTTCACGCCCATTCGACCCCCGCCGTCCCACCATGCCCGTCATCGCCATCGTCAATCGAAAGGGCGGCAGCGGCAAGAGCACGCTCGCCACGCATCTGGCCGCCTGCTTCGCGGCGAAGGGAACGAGCGTGATGCTCGGCGACATCGATCGCCAGCAGTCGACGCAAAGCTGGCTCCGGCGTCGCAGCGCGCACGCACTGCCGCGCAGCGAGCCGATCGTCGGCTGGGCTGTCGATCCGAAGCGGGTCCTGCGCCCGCCCGCAGGCGTGAGCCTCGTCGTTCTCGATACGCCGGGCGGATTGCACGGCTTCGACCTCGCACGCGTCGTCGCCTTTGCCGACGTCATCCTGATGCCGGTATGCAACTCGGCCTTCGATCGCGAATCTGCCGCAGCCTGCCACGCCGAGCTGGCGGCATTGCCGCGCGTCGCCAGCGGCCGCTGCAAGGTCGCCGCCGTCGGAATGCGCCTCGATGCCCGCACGCGCGCCGCCGAGGTGCTCGCGGCGTGGGCGCGCGAGCTGACGCTGCCCTTCATCGGCGTGCTGCGCGAGGCGCAGGTCTACGTCCGCTGCATCGAGCAGGGGCTCACGCTGTTCGATCTGCCGCCCGGGCAGGCGCAGGCCGACCTCGCCCAATGGCAGCCGATCGGCGAATGGCTCGAGCCCGTGCTGAGCGTCGTGCACCGGCCGGCGCTGCGGGGCAACCCGGCGGTGCTGCGACGGGCGCCGCCGAGCGAAGCGGCCGCCGAGGAAAGCGTCCCTCCCGTGCGAGCCGAGCCGGCACGCGCCCTGACGTCTCCTGCGCCGGTGCTACCGCGCGCGACGCTCGCCGAGCTGGCCCGACCGAAGCCGGCGCACCGTGCCGTGCGCTGGCTCGGCTGGCTTACAGCGCCGCGCTTCCTGCAGCGCCCGTCCTGACCGGCGTTCTCGCCGGCGGACCGATCACCATCTGAACTGCGTCATCCGGTACGTCGGTCGCGCTGCGCCTGCGGCCGAAGTGTCGCCCGGCCTGTGCAGCGAGTGCCCTGAGCCGATGCCACCTTCGATGTAGACACTGGCGATCCCGGCGCCTTGCGCGCCGAGGATGTCGTGCTCGAGCGAATCACCGACCATCAGGACCCGCTCGCGCGCGACGCCCTGCAGTTTCGCCAGGCCATGCTCGAAGAAGGATTGCAGCGGCTTGCCGTAGGCGTGAACGAGCCCGCCGAGCTCGGCATAGCGCTGCGCCAGGGCACCCGGTGCAGGCGCCAACACGTCGCCGGCGGGGCGGACGATGTCGCTGTTCGCGCAGAGCATCGGAATGCCGTGCCGCGCGCCTTCCTGCAGCAACGCCTCGCGCTCGGCGAGCACGCCGGCCGACGCGCCGACGGAGATGGCGAGAAGGAAATCGGCCCGGTCGGCCGAAGGCACGGTTTCCAGGCCGAGACCTTCGACGAAATCGTCACTGTCCACTTCG
>JBBRFB010000136.1:0-8758 GCA_038225015.1 Burkholderiales bacterium | reverse complement strand
CCGGCCTACGGCGACCGGCATGTCTACGCGGGGGTGAGCCGGTTCCTTCCGCCCGAGGTGCGCGCGTGCTTCGAGGAAGTCATGGGCAGCGTGGGTCGGGTGGCCGACGAAGCGCCACAAACAAGATCGACCACCGAGCCGATCGACTTCGGGGCCCGGGTCCTGGGGCGGTGGCGATGAAAGGACACGATGTCGGATGCCGGATGCACCCGCTGCCGCTGTGCATGCGTCGCCGAAATGAGTTCGGCGGCGCGGCTTGTCAGCCAGCGCCGCCGAAACGAAGGGCCCGCTCGCAACCGGAGCCGCGGCGGAAAGCCCGTCCGATCAGAGCTTGTCGATGCCGTCCTTGACGTTTTCCTTGGCATCGCCGTAGGTCTTCTGAACCTTGCCCGCTGCCTTGTCGACGGAGCCTTCCGCTTCGAGCTCGCGGTTGCCCACGGCCTTGCCCACCGTTTCCTTGATGGTGCCCTTGGCTTGTTCCGCACTGCCCTTGACCTGGTCCTTGTTCATGACTGTCCTCTCGTGAAAATACGCTGATGAAACATCTCGGTTCGCCGTGCCCGAGAGGCTTCGACCGACCGATGAATCAGTGTCACGGGAGCGCCGGCCACCGTCTGTCGGTACCGGGTGGGGTCGCGCGTAGGACGAAGGCGCCGCCCGGCGTCGGGCAGCGGTGCCGTTCGCGAATTCAGCGCCCGGCGGTGGGGCCGCGAGCCGCGCCGGCGAAGTGGCCGCGGCTGAGGTCCATCAGGAACGCGCCGAACCAGACCGAGCCCGACCCGGTCGGGTACATGCGTTCTTCGCCGGTCGACCAGCAGCGTACGCGAAGAAGCCCGCCCCCGACGCCGAGCAGATCGGCGGGCGCGGCCTCTTCCTCGTCGACCTCGAAATCCTCGACTTCGAAGCCTTTTGCGCGCAGCACGCCGCTGACGGCTTGCGGCGTCGGCTGCGGGGAACGGACATCGGGAGGGGGCATGGCAACTCGCAGGCGACGCTCGGGACGAGGGCCGGCGAGGCTTCGTGGTGTCTGCAGGCCGCGCCGGGTGGATCGTATTCACGCACATCGTAGGCGTCGTCGTTGTCGGACGGCACCTCGCGGCGCCGCCCGACAGCGGCCAATGCGTGCGTATTTCGCGTGCAGGTCGATCAGGCCGTGGGTTCGGCCTTGTGGGCGCCGCGGATGTTCATCGCCGCAAGGCACAGCTGCAACACGATGAGGGCGTAGGCACTCGTATGCAGGCCCCACGCGATCCAGAGCGCGTTGCTGGCGAGGAAGGTCCAGAACCCGACGCGCCGGCGCTCCTTGCGCTCCGAGGCGACGAGCCAGGCGGCGAGCACCGTGACGAGCATCGCGGGCCATTGAACGAGATCGAGCCAATCCATCGAAGAGTCATCGTCAGCGGAGTTGCAACGATGATGACCGAAGGTCGCGTTGCATTGCCTCGGCAGGGTCGACGGGACTACAGTGGGTTCCTGTCGAGCAACCCTCCGCCGCCCATGCCGATGGCCGCCGAATCGTCGTCGTCGAACCGCACCCGTGCGCTGGGCGCGGCGGTCGCTGTCGGCGTCGCCGCGTTGCTAGGGGCATGTGCCTCGACACCACGTCCCGCCGATACCGCTGCGGCAGCGTCGCGCGACGGCCCCGGCGCGAATCCGCCGGCCGGCCTGGCCCGCCTTGCCGATGCCGAGCCGCGGATCGAGCCGATCCGGATCGGCGGCGCGAACAAGCCGTACCAGGTGCTCGGTCACGACTACGTTCCGATCGCCCGCGACACGGCCTTTCGCGAGCGCGGGCTGGCCTCGTGGTACGGCCGCAAGTTTCATGGCCGGCCGACGGCCAGCGGCGAGATCTACGACATGTATGCGATGACCGCCGCCCATCCGACCCTGCCGATCCCGAGCTACGCGCGCATCGGCAACCCGGCCAACGGCCGCGAGGTGCTGGTGCGCATCAACGATCGCGGGCCGTTCCATCCCGGCCGCATCGTCGACCTCAGCTATGCCGCGGCGTTCAAGCTCGACCTTCTGCGTGGCGTGGCGCCGGTCGAGCTCGAGCGCATCACGTTCGACGAGATCCGGGCCGGCACCTGGCGTCGCGAAGAGACGGGATCACCCGGCACGCGGCTCGCTCGCGCCGCGGCGAAGGCGGGCGGGCCACCGGGCGCCGTCGACGTGGCCGTGGGCGACGTCGCGGCCGTCGGCGCCCGCGGCGACGAGGTCGTGGCGAAGCGCGAAGAGGCGGCGCGGGGGCGCGAGACGGTGGCGCCAGCGCGTGAGTCGGCCGCGCCAGCCGTCGACAGGCTGGCGCCTGTGGCGTCTGTGGCGCCGGCGCCTCTGCCTTCGCGAGATTCGATGGCCGAGGCCCGTACGCCGCCCGCCGACGCCGCGGCCGTCGAGATGCCGGCGCGCGGCTTCTGGGTCCAGCTCGGCGCCTTTCGCGAGCGCAGCGGCGCCGATGCCTTCCAGCGCCGCGTCGTCGCCGAGATCGACTGGCTGTCGCCGCTGCTTGCGACGTTCGACGACGCGGTGCTCTATCGCGTGCAGGCCGGACCGTACGCGAGCCGTGCCGATGCGCAGGTCGCCTCGGCACGCCTGCGCGAGGCGCTCGGCCTGGTGCCGGTCGTGGTCGAAAAGCGCTAGAGGCACAGGCAGCTGGCGGTGAGCGATCCAGCTCTCCATGGCGACACGCCGCCGTACCGGCCGGACTTCCTGCCGCGCCGGGTCATCCTGTTCTCGGGACACATGGTCGACGCTCCCGGCCGCAAGCACGCGCGCTTTCCGCCGGAACGTGTGTCTGCCGCCGGCAGCCGCATCGAGGCGGCACTCGCCGAGATCGGCGCCGGTCGCGGCGACCTCGCCTTGACCCAGGGTGCTGCCGGCGGCGATCTTCTCTTCGCCGAGGCCTGCGTCGGGCGCGGCGTGTCGGTCCGGTTGCTGCTGCCGCTGCCGGAGGACGACTTCGTGGCCCGATCGATCCTGCCGTCGCACGACGGCAAGGCCTGGTACCGGCGCTATCGACAGCTCGAGCCTCTGCTGGCTGGCCCTCCGCTCGCCGCACCGGACGTGCTCGGGCCGCTGACGGCAGGCGACGATGCTTTCGAGCGAGGCAACCGCTGGCTGCTCGCCAGCGCCCTGGCCTGCGGCGCCGACAAGCTGCGCTTCATCTGCCTGTGGGACGGCGGCGGCGGCGACGGACCGGGCGGCACGCGACACATGATCGAAGCCGTGGAGGCGCGCGGCGGCGAAGTGCTTCGCATCGATACACGCACGCTCTAGCTAGGTTCCGTTTGCCGATTCGCGCGCGCCTTCCGTTGCATGCGCGGGCCCAGTCACGTCGCGGCCTCGGCATGCTGGGCGGTGCCGGCATCCGATGAGGTGCTCCAATCGCGGCCTTGGTGCTTGCGTCGCCCGATGGTGGCGCGGATGATGGCAAGCGGGCCGTGGTCGAAGGTCCGCGTCAAACGAGGAGACATCGATGGTCGGCAAGACGGCGAAGAAGACAGCGGGCACGGCGGCGAAGAAGACAACGGGAAAGGCCCGCGGCGTCTCGCTGCACGTCGGCCTGAACGGCGTCAGCGCCTCAGCCTACGGCGGCTGGGACGGCCCCCTCGCCGCCTGCGAGTTCGATGCGCGCGACATGGCGGCCCTCGCCGCGGCCAAGGGCATGAAGGCGAGCCTCCTGCTGACGAAGAAGGCGACGCGCCGCGCCGTGCTCCAGGCGATGCGGGCGGCCGCGAAGAAGCTCGGCGCGGGCGACTTCTTCTTCCTCAGCTACTCCGGCCACGGCGGCCAGGTGCCCGACGTCACCGGCGAGGAAGACGACAAGAAGGACGAGACCTGGTGCCTCTACGACGGCCAGCTGATCGACGACGAGCTCTACTTCGAGCTGAGCCGGTTCAAGGTCGGGGTCCGCGTGCTCGTCCTCTCCGACAGCTGCCACAGCGGCACGGTCACGCGCGAGGCGCTCATGCCGGTCACGACCGAGCCCTCGCAGCGGCCCAAGCTCATGCCGGCGGCGGTGGCGATGCGCACCTACCGCGAGCACCAGGCCTTCTACGACAAGCTGCAGCGCGATGTCGCGGCGGCGGCGGGCAAGCCGATCGTCGACCCCGACACGGCGATCGCCCAGGTCGCCGCGAGCGGACGCCTCGCCGCCGTGGTCGACAAGTTCGCGCCGGCGGTGGTGCTGATCTCCGGCTGCCAGGACAACCAGACCTCGATGGACGGCGAGCACAACGGCGCCTTCACCGAGCAGTTGCTGAAGGTGTGGAACCAGGGCGCCTTCCGCGGCAACTACGCGATGTTCCATGCCCGCATCCGCCAGCGCATGCCGGCGACGCAGTCGCCGAACCTGTTCACGCTGGGCAACGTCGGCCGCTTCCTGTCGCAGCAGCCGTTCAGCGTCTGAGCGAGGTCGCATCGATCGTCACCTGCCTGCGGAGCGCTCGCCCATGACCGGGATCACCTTCATCGTTCCCGGGCAGGCCGAGCCGGTCGCTCTCGACGCGACGTCGGTTCGCGGCCGGGTCAAGGCCAGCATCCGCGTCGGCACCCAGCGTGGCGGCGGCGAGCCGGTCGTCGTCACCGCGCAGCCGGGCGACGACGTCGTCGTGCTGTCGATCGCCAACGGGCCGACCCTCGTGCTCCATCCGGCCGATGCGCGCGACCTGATGCTGGCGCAAAGCGCCTCGGCGACGCGCAGCTCGCTGGCGCGAGGCCCCGGCGACGGGCCGCCCGGCGCCGTCAGCGTGCCGCCGCAGCTTGCCTGGCCCGGCCTCGAGGCCGAGGCGACGCGGGGGTCGACGCGCGGCTGGATGGGGCAGGTGCTGCTGAGCGGCTTTCACGTCGTCGCCGGGCTCGCGAAAGACCCCGCCGAGAATCTGGTCGCGGCGGCGATCACCCGGCACGTCGACGGTGGCGTCGACGCCGGCGTCTACCGCCTCGGCGCCGACACCCTCGAGCCCCTGAAGGGCAGCGGCCACAAGCTCGCCGCCGTGCCCGCGGCTGCCGACGGCGGGCCGATGCTGGTGCTCATCCATGGCACCTTCGTCGACACCGCGCAGACCTTCGGCAAGCTCTGGACGCTGCACAACGGCACGGTGCGCGATCTGTTCGCCGGCTACGCCGACCGCGTCTATGCCCTCGACCACCCGACGCTGGGGCAGAGCCCGATCGCCAACGCGCTCACGCTCGTGCGGGCCCTGCCTGCCGACGCGCGGCTGCACCTGCTCACGCATTCGCGCGGCGGCCTCGTCGCCGAGGTCCTGGCGCGGGCCTGCGCCGGCGAAGCACTCGGCGCCGAGGCGCTCGGCCTCTTCGCTGGCGCGGCCTACGCGGCGCACCGCAATGACCTCCGTGCGCTGGTCAAGGAAGCCAAGGCGAAGGCGCTGCGCATCGAGCGGGTGGTTCGAGTCGCCTGCCCGGCGCGCGGCACGCTGCTCGCCTCGCGCCGGCTCGACGCCTATCTGTCGATCCTGAAGTGGGGCCTCGAGCTGGGCGGCGTGCCGGTGGCACCGCAACTGGTCGACTTCCTGCACGAGGTCGCCCGCCGGCGCACCGATCCGGCTGAGCTCCCTGGCCTCGAAGCGATGATGCCGTCGAGCCCGGTGGTCGCCTGGCTCAACCAGGGCACGGCGCCGATCCCGGGCGATCTTCGCGTGGTCGCCGGCGACCTCGACGGCGATTCGATCGGCTCCTGGGTGAAGACGCTGCTCGCCGACGCCTTCTACTGGACCGACAACGACCTCGTCGTGCAGACGCGGTCGATGTACGGCGGGGCGCTGCGGGCGCCGGCGGGCGAAAACGCCGGCGCGAGCTTCCTGCTCGACCGCGGCGGCAAGGTGTCGCACTTCAACTACTTCGTCAACGAGCGAACGGTCGAGGCGATCGCCCAGGCACTGCTCGCCGATCGGCCTGCCGAGTTCGAGCCCATCGGGCCGCTTTCCTGGGCGGGCGCGGACGCGAGCGGCACGCGCGCCGCCCGTGCGACGGCGACGCTGCCAGCCGGCGACGCGGCCGACCGGCCGGCGGTGTTCGTCATTCCGGGCATCCTCGGCTCGAACCTGAAGCGCGACGGCGAGCGCATCTGGGTCGGCTTTCGCTTCATCAACGGCCTGAAGAGCCTGGCCTGGGACCCGGCCACCGCCGCTCGCGTCGAGCCCGACGGCCCGATCGAGAGCGTCTACGGCGCACTCATGGCGCGGCTCGCCGACAGTCACGACGTGGTGCCGTTCGCGTTCGACTGGCGCCGCCCGATCGAGGACGAAGGCCGGCGGCTCGCCGATGCCGTCGATGCCGCGCTTGAGGCGCGCTCGGCGAGCGGGCAGCCGGTGCGCATCCTCGCCCACTCCATGGGCGGCCTCGTCGCGCGCGCGATGGCCCTCGAGCGTCCCGAGACCTGGCGGCGCCTGCTCGCGCGCGACGGCGCCCGCCTGCTGATGCTCGGCACCCCGAACGGCGGCTCGTGGTCGCCGATGCAGACGCTCTCCGGCGACGACAACTTCGGCAACGCGCTGGCCGCGTTCGGCTCCCTGTTCGACGACGCCGGCGGGCGCGCCGCGATGGCCGGGATGCCCGGCTTTCTTCAATTGCAGGCCGATCTGCTCGACCCGGCGCTCGGCCTCGACCGCGCCGCGAGCTGGCAGCGCCTCGCCGAGCAGGACATGGCGCGGCTCGCAGAGCGCAGCATCTGGCACCTCGAGGGCGCACAGCAGATCATCTACCAGTGGGGCGCACCGCCGCAGGCCGTGCTCGACCAGGCCGTCGCGCTGCGCCGGCGGCTCGACGACCAGGCCGCTGCGCTCGGGGCCGACGCGCAGAAGATGCTTCTTGTGGTCGGCCACGCGCCGTTCACGCCGTGCGGCTTCACCTTCGGCGACGACGGCCTCGAGTACCTCGACACCCCCGACGGCGGCGATGGCCGCGTACCGCTCGCCTCGGCGCTCCTGCCCGGCGTGCGCACCTGGAAGCTCGACGCCTCGCATGGCGACCTGCCGAGCGCGGCCAAGGCCTTCGAGGCCTACGTGCAGCTGCTGCGAGACGGCGACACGCAGCTCCTCGACCGCGTCGAGGAAGCCGGTGCCGCGACGCGTTCGGGCGGGGCCGGCGGCCTGCGCGCGACGGCGACGGCGGCGCTCGTCCGCAGCCGGCCTTCGCACGGCCTGCTCGGCTCGCGGCCACCGTCGTCCGCTGCCGAGATGCTCGGCGGCAGCGCCCGGCCCGGCGCCAGTCGCGGCACGACCGCCGGCGCCGCGCTGCACGTGGTCGTCCTCAACGGCGACCTGAAGTTCGTTCACCAGGCGCTGGTGGTCGGGCACTACCGCTCGATCGTGCTGAGCGGCACCGAAGGCGTCGTCGACCGCCTCGTCGGCCACGCCATGAGCCGCTCGCTCGCGGCCGGCCTCTACCCGGACGCACCGGGTACCCACCAGACCTTCGGCAACGTCCGCAAGGATCCGAACAACGTCCTGGCGATGGCGAGGCCACTCGCCGTCGTCGTTGCCGGGCTCGGCGAGGAAGGCAAGCTGCGCGCCGTCGATCTTGCGTACACCGTGCGCCAGGCGACCATCGCGTACGCGCAGCGCCTGGCCGAACAGCCGCAAGGCGCGCCAGCCGAGTTCGAGCTGGCGTCGACCCTGATGGGCAGCGGCGGCACCGGCATCAGCGCCGGCACGTCGGCGCAGCTGATCGCCCAGGGCGTCTATGAAGCCAACAAGAAGCTGGCCGAGAACGGCTGGCCGCAAGTCGGCCGCCTGCTCCTGGTCGAGTTCTATCTCGATCGCGCCAGCGATGCCTGGCGCGCGCTCGAGGTGCAGGCGACGGCGGCGCCTGGTCAGCTGAAGCTGCTGGGCCCCGTCCAGTCGGGCGCGGGGGCGCTCAAGCGCTCGCTCGACTCGAGCTACCGCGGCTCGGCCTACGACCTCGTCAGCGTCGTCGCCGGCGCGCCGGAGGGCGGTGAAGCGACGATCGCCTACACGCTCGACACGCGGCGCGCCCGCACCGAGGTGCGCGCCCAGCAGACGCAGGGCAGCCTCGTCCGCGAGCTGGTCGCGAAGGCCTCGAACGACGCCAACCGCGACAGCCAGATCGGGCGCACCCTGTTCGACCTGCTGGTGCCGGTCGAGATGGAGCCCTTCCTCGGTGGCACCAGCGAAATGGTGATCGAGCTCGACGGCGAGACCTCGGGCATTCCGTGGGAGCTGCTCGACACCGCGGCGGGCCAGAGCGCCGGCACCGACCCCCGGCCGTGGGCGATACGCAGCAAGCTGCTTCGCAAGCTCCGCACGCGCGAGTTCCGCGCCCAGCCTTCCGACGCCAACGCCGACTGCGGCGTCTTCGTCGTCGGCGAGCCGCTGGTCGACGACAGCCGCTACCCGCCGCTGCCGGGCGCACGCGCCGAGGCGAGCGCCGTCGCCGCCTGTCTCGGCAGCGGGGCGGCCGGCGTCGACGCCAGCCAGATCCGGGCCCTCACCAGCGGCGCCGACGACGCCCGGACCATCATCAACGCGCTCTTCGAGCGGCCCTACCGCATCGTCCACATCGCCGGCCACGGCGAGCCCGGCGCTCGCGGCGGCGTCGTCCTTTCCGGGGGCACCTTTCTCGGCCCGGCCGAGGTCAAGGCGATGCGCACCGTGCCCGAGCTCGTCTTCCTCAACTGCTGCCACCTCGCCGCGCGCGACGTCAACACCGTGCTGCAGCGCTACGACCGCGCCGCCTTCGCGGCCAACATCGCCGAAGCGCTGATCGAGATCGGCGTGCG
>JBBRFB010000135.1:0-8843 GCA_038225015.1 Burkholderiales bacterium | reverse complement strand
CTCGGCATGCGGCTGATGAGGTAGACGCTGCTCGGCAGGAAGCTCACGTGCAGCAGCCGCTCGATCGCCGGCACGATGACGTCGACGTTGAACGCCACCAGCAGGCCGAGGCCGACGCCTGCCAGGGTGCCGATGATGCCGGCGGCGGCGCCCTGGATGACGAAGATCGTCATGATCGAGCGCGGGCTCGCGCCGAGCGTGCGCAGGATGGCAATGTCGGCGCGCTTGTCGGTCACCGTCATCACGAGCGTCGAGACGAGGTTGAACGCGGCAACCGCGACGATGAGCGTGAGGATGATGAACATCAGCCGCTTTTCCACCTGCACCGCCGCGAACCAGTTGCGGTTCGTGCTCGTCCAGTCACGGACGACGACGCCCGGGCCGAGGCTGGCGGAAAGCTCGGCAGCGACGAGGGGTGCCCGGTTCAGGTCCTGCAGCCGCAGTTGGACCCCGGTCGGGCCTTCGACGCGAAAGAGCCGGGCGGCATCGTCGAGCGCGACGAGGGCGAGGCCGCTGTCGTATTCGTAATGCCCGGCGTCGAACGTGCCGACGACGGTGAGCGTGCGCAGGCGCGGCACGATGCCGGCCGGCGTCACCTGGCCGCCGGGCAGGATCAGGGTCACCTTGTCGCCGCGCTGCACGCCGAGCGAACGCGCCAGCTCGATGCCGGGCACGACGCCCCACTGGCCCGGCACGAGCCGGGCCAGCGTCGTGTCCTTCAGCTGCGTGGCCAGGTCGGTGACGGTCGCCTCGGCCTCGGGCTCGATGCCGCGCACGACGATGCCGCGCATGTCGTCGCCGCGGGCGATCAGCGCCTGCGAGGCGACGAAGGGCGCCGCGCCGACGACTTCGGGGTTCCTGCGCGCCGCGGCCGCCATCGCACGCCAGTCGGGCAGCGCCGCGCCGCCGGCGTCGGTGATCTCGATATGCGAGACGACCGACAGCATGCGGTCGCGGACTTCCTTCTGGAAGCCGTTCATCACAGAGAGAACGAGGATCAGCGCGGCGACGCCGAGCGCGATGCCCAGCACCGAGACACCGGAGATGAACGAGATGAAGCCGTTCCTGCGCCCGGCCCGGCCGGCCCGCGTGTAGCGCCAGCCGATCTGCAGTTCATAGGGCCAGTTCATGCGGCAGCGATGCTACTCGACAGCGTCGCGCCAACCCGGTGCATGGCCGCAGGTGGCGCCTCGGATAATCGACGCATGCACCTGCTCGTTCCCTTCGCGTCTTCCTTGTCGGAGGCCTGCGCGCAGGTGGTCGCCGGCCTGGAGTTGCCGCGACTGGCCCGGCTGCTCGCCGTGTTCGAGGAGATCGGCCGCGACGACGGCGATGCCTATTCGTTCTCGCCGCCGCACGAGCGCGCGCTGGCGGCCGGCTGGGGTTGGCACGGCGTCGACGGGGCGCTGCCTTTCGCAGCCCGGGCGGCCGCTGCCGACGGCATCGCCGTCGCCGGCAACGCCTGGGCCCTGCTGACGCCGGCGCACTGGCAGCTCGGCCGCGACAGCGTGACCCTGCTCGAGCCCGCGCTGCTCGGCCTCGACCGCACCGAGTCGCGCGCATTCTTCGACGCCATCCGCGGGCTGCTCGAAAGCGAGGGCTTCGCGTGCGCCTGGGGCGCGGCCGATCGCTGGTACGCGGCCCGCCCCGATCTCGACGGCCTCGCCACCGCCTCGCTCGACCGCGCGATCGGCCGCAGCGTCGACCTCTGGCTGCGCGACCGCGCCGCCAGCCACCCGCTGTTCGCCCTCGTGCGTCGGCTGCAGAGCGAGGCGCAGCTGCTGCTGCACACGCATCCGGGCAACGAAGCGCGCGAAGAGCGCGGCGAGCTGGCCGTGAACTCGTTCTGGCTGAGCGGCTGCGGCCGGCACCAGCCCGCCGACGAGTCGGCGACGCCGACGGTCGAGGCGGCGCTGCGTCAACCGCTGCTGGCAGGCGACTGGGCCGGCTGGGCCGAGGCCTGGCGCGGCCTCGACCAGGGCCCGATCGCCCGACTGCTCGGCGAGGCCGACGGCGGCCGCGCCGCGACGCTCACGCTCTGCGGCGAGCGTTCGGCGGCGCGCTTCACGACGGCGCCGTCGTCGTCGCTCGGCTCGATCTGGCGCCAGGCGCGCAGCCGATGGCGGCCCGCCAGCCCCGCCGCGCTGCTGGCGACGCTGTAGGGTGCGGGCATGACGACGCCAGCCGGCCCCGACTCGACCCGACCCGCGCCGCCGGTTCCGATCGCCGAGGCAGCGCCCGACGCGGCGCCAACCGCCGTCACCATCGCGACGCGCGACGTGCCGCCGCGCGTCGCCTGGGCGCTCGAGCAGGCCGGCGTGCACCCGCTGCTGGCGCGGCTCTTCGCAGCGCGCGGCGTCACCGAGGCCAGCCAGCTCGACCACGCCCTCACGAACCTGCTGCCGCCGGCCGGCCTGCGCGGCAGCGCCGAGGCCGCCGGCCTCCTCGCCGACGCGATCGGCGCCGGCAGCAGGATCTGCATCGTCGCCGACTACGACTGCGACGGCGCCACGGCCTGCGCGGTGATGATCCGCGGCCTGGTGATGCTCGGTGCGGAGCGGTCCAGCCTCGACTACGTCGTGCCCGACCGGCGGCTGCACGGCTACGGGCTGACGCCGGCGATCGTCGACCTCGCGCTCGCCCGCTCGCCCGACGTGCTGCTGACGGTCGACAACGGCATCGCCAGCGTCGAGGGCGTCGCGCACGCACGCGCGCACGGGCTGGCCGTCGTCGTCACCGACCATCACCTGCCTGCCCGCGACGACGACGGCCCGGTGCTGCCCGAGGCCGACGTGATCGTGAACCCGAACCAGCCCGACTGCACGTTCGCGAGCAAGCACCTGGCCGGCGTCGGCGTTGCCTTCTACGTCCTGCTGGCGCTGCGCGCCGAGCTGCGCGAGCGCGGCGAGTTCGACGCTGCCGGACAGCCGCGCCTCGATGCATTGCTCGACCTCGTCGCCCTCGGCACCGTGGCCGACGTCGTCCGCCTCGACCGCAACAACCGCTGCCTCGTCGCCCAGGGCCTCAAGCGCATGCGCGCCGGCCGGCTGCAGCCCGGCGTGGCGGCGCTGTTCGCGGCGGCCGGCCGCGACCCGCGGCAGGCAAGCGCGTTCGACCTCGGCTTCGCCATCGGGCCGCGCATCAATGCGGCCGGCCGGCTGGCCGACATGACGCTCGGGATCGAGTGCCTGCTCGCCGACGATGCCAGTCGCGCCCACGAGCTCGCGCTCACGCTCGACGCCATGAACAGCGAGCGACGCACCATCGAGGCCGGCATGCGCGAGCAGGCCGACGTCCTCGTCGACCGGGCGGCGGCGCAGGCGACCGGCACGCTGGCGGCCCACGCGGTGCACGACGCGTCGTTCCACGAAGGCGTCGTCGGCATCATCGCCTCGCGCCTGAAAGACCGGCTGCATCGGCCGACCTTCGTCTTCGCGACCGGCCAGGACGGCCTGCTGAAGGGCTCGGGACGATCGATCGAGGGCCTGCACCTGCGCGATGCGCTCGATCTCCTCAGCAAGCGCCAGCCGGCGTTGCTCAAGCGCTTCGGCGGCCACGCGATGGCCGCTGGCTGCACGATCGCCGCCGCCGACTTCGCCGCCTTCCGCGGCGGCTTCGCGGCGGTGGCCGCCGAGCTGATCGAGCCCGCGGCACTGGCGCGCACGCTGCGCAGCGACGGCCCGCTCGACGCCACGTACTGGACTCCGACGACCGCCCGCCTGCTCGAGGCCGAGGTCTGGGGGGCGGCCTTCGAAGCGCCGGTGTTCTGCGACAGGGTCGAGGTGGTGTCGCAGAAGCTCGTCGGCAGCGGTCACCTGAAGCTCTCGGTCCGGGTCGCCGGCGTCGTCCGCGAGGCGATCTGGTTCGGCCGCAGCGAGCCGCTCGGCGAGCGCGCCCGGCTCGCCTACCGGCTCGCCGCCGATGCCTACAACGGCATCGAGCGGGTGCAGATGGTGGTCGTCGCCGCCGGCTAGCGACTCCCGGCAGCGCAGCGCCCCGCGCTGTCGCTGCAGCCCGTCCCACGGCAACGGCGCCTCGTCGCACGGCCGGTGACCGCCGCGGCCGCGCGAGGCACACTCGATGCCCATGGAACTGCACATCACCGGACTCTCCAAGACCTACCCGAACGGCGTCCGCGCCCTCGACGACGTGAGCCTCTCGATTCCGACCGGGATGTTCGGCCTGCTCGGGCCGAACGGCGCCGGCAAGTCGACCCTGATGCGGACGCTGGCGACCCTGCAGGACGCCGACCACGGCTCGGCCCAGCTCACCGACGCCAAGGCCGGAACGCACATCAACGTGCTGCGCGACAAGGACGGCGTGCGCCGGGTGCTCGGCTACCTGCCGCAGGACTTCGGCCTCTACCCGAAGGTGCGTGCCGAGGACATGCTCGACCATCTGGCCCGCCTGAAGGGGCTGAGCGACCGCGCCGAGCGGCAGAACGTGGTGACGACCTTGCTGCACCAGACCAACCTGTACGACGTGCGCAGGAAGGCCCTCGGCGGCTTTTCCGGCGGCATGCGCCAGCGCTTCGGAATCGCCCAGGCGCTGATCGGCCGGCCCAAGCTGATCATCGTCGACGAGCCGACGGCCGGCCTCGACCCCGAAGAACGGACCCGCTTCCACAACCTGCTGGCCGAGATCGGCGAGGAGGTGATCGTGCTGCTGTCGACGCACATCGTCTCCGACGTGAGCGACCTCTGCCCCAACCTGGCGATCATGAACAAGGGCCGCGTGCTGGCCACCGGCACGCCCGGCGAGCTCACCGCCGCGCTGGCCGGACGAATCTGGCAGACCTCGGCGCCACGCATCGAGGTCGCCGCGCTGCGCGAACGCCACGACGTCATCTCGACCCGTCTCTACGGCGGCCGCACCCGGCTGCATGTGCTCGCCGATGCCTCGCCGGGCCCCGGCTTCGAGCCGGTCGAGGCGACCCTGGAAGACGCCTATTTCGCAGCGATCGGCGGCCACGCCGGTGCCGCGGCCGACGACGCCCCGTCGGCGATGCGGCGGGCCGATGCCCCGTCGGCGATGCGGCCGGCCGATGCCCCGCCGACGACGCCCGAGCGGCGGTGAACGCCATGACGCTGCCGGCCATCGCTGCCTTCGAGTTCCGCTCGCGCCTGCGGCTGGTCTCGACCTGGGTCTACTTCGCGATCTTCTTCGCGCTGTCGCTGCTCTGGATCGCCGCCGCCGGTGGCCTGTTCAAGGAGGCGAACGTCTCCTTCGGCAGCGGCAAGGTCGCGGTCAACTCGCCGTTCGCCCTGGCCCAGACGGTGGCCATCCTCGGCATGTTCGGCATCACGGTGATGTCGGCCATCATGGGCCGCGCCGTCCAGCAGGACTTCGAACACCGGACCGAGAGCTTCTTCTTCACCTCGCCGATCGGCAAGCTCCAGTACCTGGGCGGCCGCTTTGCCGGCGCGCTCGCCGTCTGCATCGTGGTGTTCACCAGCATCGGCCTCGGCGCCTTCGTCGCCACCCTGCTTCCCGGCATGGACGCCGAGCGGCTCGGCTCGAACCACTGGGCCGCCTACCTGCTGCCCTACGCCACGATCCTGCTGCCGAACGCCCTCCTGATCGGCGGCATCTTCTTCAGCCTCGCTGCGACCACGAGGAAGATGCTTCCCGTCTACATCGGCAGCGTGCTGGTGCTGATCGGCTGGCTGATCGCCGCCCAGCTGATGCGCGACGCCGACAACCGGACGCTGGCCGCCCTCGTCGATCCGTTCGGCAGCCGCGCGCTCGGCGTGCTCACCGAGTACTGGACAATCGCAGAGCGGAACACGCGGCTGGTGCCGCTCGAAGGCGTGCTGCTCTGGAACCGGGCGATCTGGGTCGGCGTCGCCGTGGCTGTCGTGGCCGTGTGCTTCTGGCGCTTCTCCTTCACCACCAGCATGCGACCCGGCCGACCCGGGCGCAGCATCGACGCCACCGCCGACGACACCGACGCGGCAGGCCGGCCCGCGCCGGCGCCCACGCAAGCGCCGACCGCGCGGCACGACTTCACCCGGCCATGGCGGATGGTGCCGCAGCGCGCCTGGCTCGAATTCCGCGAATCGACGAAGAATGTCTACTTCGGCGTGCTCGTCCTGGCCGGCCTGCTCTTTCTCGTCGTCGCCAGCACCACGGTCGGCGACATCTTCGGCACCAGCACCTGGCCGGTGACGTTCCAGATGATGGGCCTGGTCTCCGGGAGCTTCTCGATCTTCATGCTGGTGATCGTCACGTTCTACGCCGGCGAGATGGTCTGGCGCGAGCGCGACAACCGGCTCGACCAGATCACCGACGCGCTGCCGGCGCCGACCTGGCTGCCGCTCGTCAGCAAGCTCGTCGCGCTGATGCTCATCCCGCTCGTCCTGCAGGGCGTGCTGATGCTCTGCGGCATGGCGATCCAGGCGGCCAAGGGCTACTACCGGTTCGAGCCGGGCCTCTACTTTCACGACCTGTTCGGAATCGACCTGCTGAACTACTGGCTCATTTGCGCGCTGGCGATCACCGTTCACAGCGTCATCGACCACAAGTACGTCGGCCACTTCGCGATGGTCGCCTACTACGTGCTGCTCCTCTTCGCCAGCCAGCTCGGTCTCGAGCACAACCTGTACAAGTTCGCCAGCGTCCCGGGCGCCGTCTATTCCGACATGAACGGCTACGGCCACTTCCTGCCGCGCGTGCGCGCCTTCCAGGCCTACTGGGGGGCGGCGTCGGTGCTGCTGCTGATCGGCGCCTATCTCATGTGGCCACGCGGTACGGCCAGCTCGCTACGCGAGCGCCTGCAAAGGGCACGCGGCCGCCTGTCAGCGTCGACGCTCGTCCTCGCCGGAGTGGCCGCTGTCGCCTTCGTCGGTCTCGGCGCCTTCATCTTCTACAACACCAACGTCCTCAACCACTACGAGACGCCCTACGACGCGCAGGCCCGTCAGGTCGCCTACGAAAAGCGCTACCAGCCGACGGCGAGCGAGCCGCAGCCGAAGATCACGGCGGTCCGCCTCGACGTCGACCTGTTCCCGGCCGAGCAGCGAGTGCGCGCCCGCGGCCGCTACACGCTCGTCAACAAGACCGGGCGGCCGGTGACGATGCTCGAGCTGGCGTTCGCCGCCGGGCGCTCGCTGACGATCCATTCGCTCACGCCCGGCGTCGCCTCGACGCTGATCGACGACAACGCCGCCCTCGGCGTTCGCCGCTACCGCCTCGATGCACCTTTGGCGCCGGGCGCGACGACGACGCTCGACTTCGACCTCGAGCTGGCGACGCACGGCTTCACCAACGAGGGCGCCAACACGGCGGTGGTCGGCAACGGCACCTTCCTGAACGGCCGCGCCATCCTGCCGTTCGTGGGTTACCAGGAAGGCGGCGAGCTCGAGCGCGACCAGGACCGCCGCAAGTTCGGCCTGGCACCGAAGGAGCGCATGCGCGACCGCGACGATCCGGCCGGCCTGCAGATCAACGGCCTGGCCGCCGACGCCGACTTCATCGACTATGACGCGACGGTGAGCACGGTACCCGGGCAGATCGCCATCTCGCCCGGCTACCTGCAGCGCGAGTGGAGCGAGGGCGGTCGGCGCTATTTCCACTACAAGATGGACGCGCCCATCCTCAACTTCTTCGCTTTTCAGTCGGCCCGCTACGCGGTGAGGAAGGACGTCTGGCGCGGCCCGAACGGCGACGTCGCCATAGAGATCTACCACCAGCCCGGCCACGAGTTCAACCTCGACTCGATGGTCGCCTCGGTGAAGGATTCGCTCGCCTACTTCAGCGTCCACTTCGGGCCCTACCAGTACCGCCAGTTCCGGATCGTCGAGTTCCCGCGCTACGCCTCGTTCGCACAGTCGTTCCCGAACACGATCCCGTTCTCCGAGGCGATCGGCTTCATCGCCCGGGTCCGTCCCGACGATCCGAAGGACATCGACTATCCCTACTACGTCACCGCGCACGAGGCGGCGCACCAGTGGTGGGGCCACCAGGTGAGCAGCGGCGACGTGCAGGGTGGCTCGATGCTGGTCGAGTCGATGGCACAGTACTCGGCGCTCATGGTTATGAAGCACAAGTTCGGCGAGGCGAAAATGCGCCGCTTCCTGGCCTACGAGCTGAACCGCTACCTGGGTGGCCGGGCGTTCGAGCAGAAGAAGGAGCTGCCGCTCTCGCGCGTCGAGAACCAGCCCTACATCCACTACAGGAAGGGCAGTCTCGTCATGTACGCCCTGGCCGACTACATCGGCGAGGACCACCTCGACGACGTGATCCGCGCCTTCCGCGACGCCCATGCGTTCAAGGGCCCGCCCTACCCGAGCTCGGAAGAGCTGGTTGAGCGGATCCGGGCCGCGACGCCGCCCGAGTTCAAGTATGTCGTCGACGACCTGTTCGAGAAGATCGTCGTCTACGACAACCGCGCCACCGCCGCGACGATGAAGGCGTTGCCGGGCGGCCGCTTCGAGGTGACGATGACGCTGATGGCCAAGAAACGCGTGGCCGACGCGCTCGGCAAGGAGAGCGACGTGCCGCTCGACGATCTGATCGACGTCGGCGTGGTCGACGCCGAAGGCAACGCGATCGCCATCGAGCGGCGGCGCATCACGGCCGAGCAAACGACGGTCACCATGACGGTCGACAAGCGCCCGGTCAAGGCCGGCATCGATCCACTGAACAAGCTGATCGATCGCCGGCCGAGTGACAACACGGTGGTGGTCGGCGGCAGCTGAGCCCGGCGACGGCAAGGCGCGGTGTCGGCCGCTCGCCGCACTATGATGCAGCGATCGTGATCGCCGTGAACGCTGACCTGCACTGCCACTCCGTCGTCTCCGACGGCACCCTCGAACCCGAAGCGCTCGCCGCCCGGGCGAAGG
>JBBRFB010000134.1:0-8854 GCA_038225015.1 Burkholderiales bacterium | reverse complement strand
ATGCCCTTGATCATCGGCTCCTGCTTGGCCTTGGCCTTCTCTCGACGCGTGAAGCCGACTTCGTCTTCCGGCTCGTCGATCATGGTGTAGCTGGCCTGAAGGTTCTCCAGCCGAGGGTCGTCGTGGCGCAGCCGCTCGAGGCGGTAGTTCGGCGTCTCCAGCGCCTTGTTCGGCACCAGCAGGACGGTCACGCGCTGCTTCAGCTCGATCTTGGTGATCTCGGTGCGCTTCTCGTTGAGGAGGAACGACGTCACCTCGACCGGCACCTGCACGTGCACGGCCGCGGTGTTGTCCTTCATCGACTCTTCCTGGACCATGCGCAGGATCTGCAGCGCGCTCGACTCGGTGTCGCGGATGTGGCCGGTGCCGTTGCAGCGCGGGCAGGTGATGTGGCTGCCTTCGGAGAGAGCCGGGCGCAGGCGCTGGCGGCTCATCTCGAGCAGGCCGAACTTGCTGATCG
This sequence comes from Burkholderiales bacterium, assembly GCA_038225015.1. Classification (GTDB taxonomy): domain Bacteria; phylum Pseudomonadota; class Gammaproteobacteria; order Burkholderiales; family Burkholderiaceae_C; genus Schlegelella_A. The sequence goes on along the minus strand of JBBRFB010000134.1, from coordinate 8,394 downwards.
ACGACAGCTGGACGCGGGCGCGGTCCTGGCGCAGGGCGTCGCGGAGCCGGCTTTCGACCTCGCGCCGGTTCTTCGACTCCTCCATGTCGATGAAGTCGACGACGATCAGGCCGCCGAGGTCGCGCAACCGCATCTGGCGGGCGATCTCGTCGGCGGCCTCGAGGTTGGTGCGGGTCGCGGTTTCCTCGATGTCGCTGCCGCGCGTCGAGCGCGCCGAGTTGACGTCGACCGAGACCAGCGCCTCGGTGTGGTCGATCACGATCGCGCCGCCCGAAGGCAGGTTCACGGTGCGCGCGAACGCCGTCTCGATCTGGTGCTCGATCTGGAATCGGCTGAAGAGGGCGGCGTCGTCGCGGTAGCGCTTGACCTTGTGCGCCGTCTCCGGCATCACGTGGCTCATGAACTGCTGCGCCTGGTCGAAGATGTCGTCGGTGTCGATCAGGATCTCGCCGACGTCGGCAGTGAAGTAGTCGCGGATCGCGCGGATCACGAGCGACGATTCCTGATAGATCAGGAAGGCGCCCTTGCTGCCCTGCGCGGCGCCGTCGATCGCGGTCCACAGCTGCAGCAGGTAGTTCAGGTCCCACTGGAGCTCGGGGGCGCTGCGGCCGATGCCGGCCGTGCGGGCGATCAGGCTCATGCCCTTGGGATACTCGAGCTGGTCGAGGTTTTCCTTCAGCTCCTCGCGGTCTTCGCCCTCGATGCGCCGGGAGACGCCGCCGCCGCGCGGGTTGTTCGGCATCAGCACGAGGTAGCGGCCGGCCAGCGAGACGAAGGTCGTCAACGCCGCGCCCTTGTTGCCGCGCTCTTCCTTCTCGACCTGGACGAGGAGCTGGTCGCCGTCGCGGATCGCGTCCTGGATGCGCGCCGTGCGCACGTCGGTCCCCTCGCGGAAGTAGTTCTTCGAGATTTCCTTGAACGGCAGGAAGCCGTGGCGGTCTTCGCCGTAGTCGACGAAGCAGGCCTCGAGCGAAGGCTCGACGCGGGACACGTTCGCATTGTAGATGTTGCCCTTGCGCTGGTCGCGTCCTTCGATCTCGGTCTCGAAGTCCATCAGCTTCTGGCCATCGACGATGGCCAGGCGCCGCTCTTCAGACTGCGTCGCGTTGATCAGCATGCGTTTCATGTGCTCTCCCTTCACGGCCCTTTTGGCCGCGTCTCATCAGGCCGCCGCGGCCGGGCCGCTGGCGACAATTCGATGCACGAGAAAACGCGAGAAGAACGGAAGGAATCGCCCTGGACTGCGCGAGTGGGTCGCGGTCAGGAGACCGCGGGCCCGGGCAGCGTTGGCGCGCGAGAAGCAGTGAGAAGGCGGATGGGTTTCACGCGTGGGATCACTGGGACTCAGGGCGAAGCGCGAAGCATCGTGAGGGAGCCGTGGCTCCGATCTCGTTGTCGTCTTCGACCGGGAAAACCTTGTCGTTGGTTCTTGTCTTGTTTGCTCTGCCGCCGCGGGCCTCAAAGCCGCCGTGCCACTTGGGGGGAACAGCCTGCCGAAACCGCGCGTCGTTGCATCACCGGTTGACCGGAAAATCGATCCGGCCGCCACCCGCTGCCGCCAGCGCGTCGCCGCAGAGCGCGACGCTAAACTCTTGCAAATCAAACACTTGCAACTGCGTGTGGACGACCGAATTATAGGGGCCAAAGGAGAAGGGCGGCGCGCCATGGCCGGGGCGTCGCCCGTGGCCGGGGCCACCATGGCGCCGGCTGTGCGAAACGTCCGCATCGACAGCGGCTCGGCCGGCCAGCGCCTCGACAACTTCCTCGCCAAGGTGCTGAAGGGTGTCCCGAAGACGCATCTGTACCGCGTCATTCGCTCCGGCGAGGTGCGCGTCAACAGCGGCCGGGCGTCCGCCGACACACGCCTCGACCTCGGCGACGAGGTGCGTATCCCGCCCGTTCGAACCGCCACGAAGGCCACTGCGGCGCTGGCGCCGGGCCGCGAATTCCCCATCGTCTTCGAGGACGAGCACCTGCTGGCGATCGACAAGCCGGCCGGCGTCGCCGTGCACGGCGGTAGCGGCGAGAGCTTCGGCGTCATCGAGCAGCTGCGCCGGGCCCGGCCCGGAGCCGAGTTCCTCGAGCTCGTGCATCGACTCGACAAGGAGACCTCGGGCCTGCTCCTGATCGCGAGAACGCGCAAGGCCCTCGTTGCGCTGCAGAACGACCTGCGCTCGAGGAACCCGGAGCGCGCTTTCGGCAAGACCTACGCGGCGCTGGTCGCCGGCAGCTGGCCGGAGAACCGCAAGGTCATCGACCTGGCGTTGCACAAGTACCTCGACGCTGCCGGCACGCGCCGAGTGCGCGTCGTCGCCAGCGATGCTGCCGAAGGCCGGCGCTCGATCACCCTGGTGCGCGTGGCGCGACAGTTCGGTGCCTTCACGCTGCTCGACGTCACGATCAAGACCGGCCGCACACACCAGATCCGCGTTCATCTCACGCACGAAGGTCACGCCATCGTCGGCGACCCGAAGTACGGCGATTTCGCGCTCAACAAGGCCCTGTCCCGGGGCGAGGCGCTGCCCGGCGAGCGCTTCGACCGCATGTTCCTGCACGCCCGGCGCCTGTCCTTCGTGCATCCGGGGCGCGACGAGGTGATCGAGCTCGAGGCGCCGCTGCCTCCGGCCTGCCAGTCGTTGCTGCGGGCCCTGGCGGGCGCGGGCGCATGACGTTGGCCTCCGACGGGCCGATGGCCGCCGCCCGCCGCTTCGACCTCGTCGTCTTCGACTGGGACGGCACCCTGTTCGATTCGACCCGGCTGATCGCCCGCTGCATCCAGGCCGCCTGTGCCGACGTCGGTACCGACGTGCCGAGCGATCGCGATGCGAGCTACGTCATCGGCCTCGGTCTGGCCGACGCGCTCGGCCATGCGGCGCCCCGGCTGCCGCGCGAGCGCTACCGCGAGCTCGCCGAGCGCTATCGCCACCACTACCTCGCCAGCCAGAACGACATCGTCCTCTTCGAGGGCACGGCCGCCATGCTGCAGTCGCTGAAGGCACGCAACCACTGGCTGGCGGTGGCGACCGGCAAGAACCGGCGCGGCCTCGACGCTGCGCTCGAGCGCTCCGGCCTGCGAGACCTGTTCGACGCCACCCGCACGGCCGACGAGACGGCGGGCAAGCCCGATCCGCTGATGCTGCTCGAGTTGATGCGCGAGTTCGGCGTCGGCGCCGACCGCACGCTGATGGTCGGCGACACGACCCACGACCTGGAGCTCGCGATGAATGCCGGTTGCGCCAGCGTCGGCGTCAGCTACGGTGCCCACGACCATGCGGCCTTCGCCGCGTTCGGGCCGCTGCACGTCGCCCATTCCACGGCCGAGCTGACCAGCTGGCTGCTCAGCCATGGCTGAGGGCCGGCGGGTGGCCGACCGGCTGGCGCCGCCGCAGCGCCTGTGCGCGTCGGCCGAGCTCGAAGACAAGGGCACGGCCGTCGTCTTCGACGTGCTGCACCATCGCGAGCCGGTGCGCGCCTTCGCCCTTCGTTTCGACGGCCGCGTCGTCGCCTACCTGAACCGGTGCGTTCACGTGCAGGCCGAGATGGATTGGCAGCCGGGACAGTTTCTCGACGATCGGCGCGAGGTCATCGTCTGCTCGCTCCACGGCGCGACCTACGAGCCGCTCACCGGCCGCTGCGCCGGTGGGCCGTGCGGCCACGGCCGGCTGACCGCCATCGAGGTCGAGGAGCAGGCCGGGTCGGTCTACTGGCTGCCGAGCGCTGCCGTCACTCCCGCGTTCGCCGACTGACGCCTTGTCGAAGAACGCGCTCCATACGGGCGCGGCGCTGAACCAGCAGGCCATTGCTGGCGCACAAAGAAAAAGCGGGCTCCCGGGAGCCCGCTTTCGCCTTGACGCCGCCAGAGGCGGCGCAGGAATCAGGCGCGGCGGCGGCGGCGCGCGACCGCGCCGAGCGCGGCCAAGCCGGCCAGCATCAGGGCGTAGGTTTCCGGCTCGGGGACACCGGGAACGACCGGCGGAATTTCGCCAGGGACGTCGCCCGGATCAAGCCGCTTGTCGCTCAATGCCGCGTAGTCGAAGCCGTAGAAGTCGTACGAGCCGGCACGGTCGACGGTGACGATCAACGCACCGGTATCGTTGATCGACTGGATCACGTCCGCGGCCAGATCGAACACGTGGATCTGCGTGTTCGGGAAACCGTCGTTGAAGGCCCAGTTCTGTACGATGCCATTGTAGGACGCGACCACGGCGCCGAAAGTCGTGGCCTGGAAGTCGGCCATGTCGAAGATCATCGTGCCCATCGTCCAGCCGGTGCCGAGCCCCGAGAAGGTGAACGTCGCCACCGTGCCGGCCTGCGGGCCGTAGCCCGAATGGGTCGTGCTGTAGGTGTCGGTGTACTGCGCGCCGTCGGTGGCGGCCATTTCCGCCGGGCTGCGGCCGTCGTAGTTCGCGGTGAAGCCGTTGAAGGGGTGAGGGGCGTTGTCGGCGATGCCCATCCCGTAGCCGTCGTTGTCGCCGATCACCCAGTTGGTGGCGGATGCCGACCCCATGGCTGACAGCAGGGCGGCCAGAAGAATTGTCTTGCGCATAAGAACTCCTCGGATCTTGTTGTGGAAAGACAGAAGCGGCGCAAGCGCGCCGGCAGGTCCCGTCCGGAAGATCCCACAGGGCCCCTGCAAATGCCACCCCCGGATCCCGGGGGGCGCGATGGGATCCCTAAGGATTAACGCGATGAGCTCGGCAGCGCAGCGTCAATGGGCTGCCCGCTCGGCGTCGCGCAGGGATCGGATCTGGTCGTGGTTGCGCTTGGCGCCTTCGTACTGCGTGCGGACGACGCTCTCGACCGCGGCCGGAAGCGGATCCTTCATGGCCTCGCGGTAGCTCTTCAAGGCCGCGTCTTCGCCGCGTTCGCACTCTTCGAGCAGGGCCAGGTCACCGCCGCCGAGCGCGCTCTTGATGTTGACCCAGCCGCGATGCAGGGCCCCGGCCGCACTGCCGCTGTCGTCTGCCTTGCCGCCGAGGCGGGCGACTTCGGCCTGCAGCTCCGCGGCGGCGCGTGCGCATTCGCCAGCGCGGCTCGTGAACGCGCTCTTCAGGTGGGGCGCCTTCACGTCCTCGGCACAGGTGCGAAAGCCGCGCTCGCCGTCCTTGCAGGTCTCGATCAGGTCGTTCAGTCGGCTGATGACGTCTTCGTCGTTCATGGCATGTCTCCGTGAGCTGGAAGCCTGGGTGCGGCACGTGGCGTGCCCGCCGCGGCCAGCCCCGCACAATGGCGGCGCCGAGACTCTTCGGGACAACCATGATCACCGTCCACCACCTGAACAACTCGCGCTCGCAGCGCGTGCTGTGGCTCCTCGAGGAGCTCGCCGTCCCCTACGAGATCCGCAAGTACCAGCGCGACGCCAGGACCATGCTGGCGCCGCCCGAACTCACCCGGGTGCACCCGCTCGGCAAGTCGCCGGTCGTGACCGACGAGGGCATCACCGTGGCCGAAACCGGCGCGATCGTCGAGTACGTCCTCGAGCGCTACGGGCAGGGCAGGCTGTTGCCGCCGATGGGCACCGAGGAGCGGCGGCGCTTCACCTACTGGCTGCATTTCGCCGAGGGCTCGGCGATGCCGCCGTTGCTGCTCAAGCTGATCTTCGACCGCATCGAATCGGGTCCGATGCCGTTCTTCGTCAGGCCGGTCGCGCGCGGCATCGCCGGCCGGGTCAAGAAGCTGATGATCGAGCCGAACCTGAAGCGCCAGCTCGATTTCATGGAGAGCGAGCTCGCGCGCAGCCTCTGGTTCGCCGGTGACGAGTTCACCGCGGCCGACATCCAGATGAGCTTTCCGGTCGAAGCGGCCGCGCAGCGCGCCGGCCTCGATGCCAGCCGGCCCCAACTGATGGCCTACCTGACGCGGATCCACGCGCGTCCGGGCTACCTCCGGGCGCTGGAGCGCGGCGGGCCGTACAGCTTCGCCAACGACTAGTTCCGCTCATGCCCCGGCGACGGGGTGAAGCGGCGCCACAGGCCGAACATCAGCCCGCCAAACGCGGCCGACCAGGCCAGCAGCGCGAAGGCGAAGAAAAGCACCGGCAACCAGGCCAGGAAATCGAAGCCCAGCGCATCGATCATTTCGTGGGTGCTCGCCGCGTACATGCCCAACGGGAACACAGCGCCCCAATACAGCGGGTCGTAGCGCAGCGGGAAGCGCTTGTACACGTAGCGCCAGACCCCCAACAGCAACAGCATCGGGATCCACCAGGTTCCGGTGGCCCAGTAGAACACCGTGAACCCCTTGATGAAGGGCAGCAGCGACAGCAGGAACGGCGCGTCGCCGACATTGACGATGAGCAGCGAACCGGCCAGCGTCGAAATCGCCATCGCGCCCATGTTGATCCAGTACGGTGGCGACAGGTCGCCGGGTTCCAGCGTGAAGAAGGTGTAGCGATAGAAGATCAGCGACATCATCCAGATGTACAGCATGCCGCCCCACAGCCACATCGAAAGCGCCAGGAAGTTCAGCTCCAGCTTGTATGGCTGCACGCTGTGCGCGGCCAGCAGCGCGCTGAGCACCGCGATCGACTGCGTGGCCACCACGGCCAGCAGCCAGGCGCCATTGATACCGTCGGCCAGGCTGGGCTTGTGCGTCTTGATGGTGAAGGCCATGAGGATCGTGTAGGTCAGCAGCGCCCACAGCACCGTTGCCGCGACCCAGGCCGTCACACCGGCGCGGTAATGGCCCGCAATGATCACGAACTGGGTGCCGAGCACGGCCGTCGCCGCCACCGTGGTGAAGAACCCGGGGCCGCGCAGATGGTCTGCCATGTCGCCGAAGAAGCGCCGCGAATGGCGCAGCATGCGCAGTACGCTCAGGAACCACAGCACGCCGTAGGCGACGATGTTCAGCCCGAACAAGGCCCGCGCCAGCGTCGGCCAGCCGAGCATCTGTGCCGCCAGCGAAACGATGCCGGTGGCCATGACCATGCCGAAGTAGGCCGGCGACATGCCCGCCAGGTCCGCGAACATGCCGCGATCGCTGGTGTCGGCGGAATCTGGAAGGCGTGCGTGCATGCTTCGGTTCGGTGGCTCCTGCGGTCTGGCGCCATCGGGATCGACTGTGCCATCGTCGCATGAACGCCAACGTTCCATCGTCAGCAAACGACCGCGACGGCCCTCCAGCCCGCCGGGCCAGGCACGGCGAATCGCTTCTCAGCGGGTGGCGGTGAGATCGAGCGTCGCAGGCGAGCGCGCCTGGCGCACGGGGGCGGCAGCCGCCGCGAGGGCCTTCGCCGGGCCGCCTGCGCCGTCGTGGCGGCCGTCGCCGGAGGTCAGCAGCGGCAACATCGGGCTGCGGATCGCGGCGGCAAAGGCCAGCACCGTCTTGCCCTGGTCGAACGGAAGCTTGCGCCGCGGATCGGCGCCGTGGGCCATCAGGAACCGGACCATGTCGCGTTGCGTCTCGGCGTGGTTCAGGTAGCCGGGCAGCAGCACGCGCTGCAGCGGCACCCAGGCCAGGCTGTCGCCGCGCGTTGGCGGTGCGCGATTGGCCAGTTCGGGCAGCCGGTAGAGCCACCATTCGAGTGCCTTCCAGTGGCTTTCGCGCAGCGCGATCTCGAAGCCGCTGGGCAGGACGCCGTCGTAGGTGCCGAGCGCCGCCTCGGGCGCGTGCCCCGCGGTCTCGAGCTCGCGACCGAAGCGGGCGACGAGCATGTCGGGATCGGCCGCATCGAGCGGGCTGAAGGACAGCGCGCCGGGCTGGAGCTGGCCGCGGTCGAGCCAGGCGAAAAGCACGCTGTCGAGACCGGCGGCGCGGGCCTGCGGGCAGCCGAACATCCGGAACACGTCGTGGCGGACGGCACGCGGATCGGTTTCGGCCAGCGTGACGAAGGCCTGGCGGACATCGGCCGGGGCGGCGGTGAAGTCGGGGCAGGCGTCGACGCGGGCCAGCCCGGCCAGCGGCGATTCGGCGCAGCGCTCGGCGCTCGCGCCCTTCTCGAGCAGCTCGGGCAGGGCGCGCCACAGGCGGGCGTCGCGCGTCGCCGTAGCCAACGGGCACTCCTGCAGGCCGGAGCGGGCGAGGTCGGCGGCGCGGATGCTGCCGGCGACGAATTCGCAGCGCGGGTTCAGCGCCTGCTGGACGCTGTTCAGCTGCACGCTAGGCGTCGGGTCGTCCTCGGTCAGCTTGCCGTGCAGATGCTTGACGATGTCCCACGTCATGCTCGTGTCGGTGGCGATGCCGGCCGCCGTGAAGGCCAGACTCATCGGCGAGCAGCCGCCGAGGCCGAACGCGCCGCAGAAGAGGGTGACCGCGGCGACGAGCCGCAGGGTGGAGGGCATGGTGGTGGGTCGCTGCCGCCTCGATGCGGATGCGCCGACCGATCGGGCGCACCGACGACGAAGGGGGAAGTCATCTTATCGAGGCGGGGGCCGATCTGTCCGTGAAGGAACA
>JBBRFB010000133.1:0-8924 GCA_038225015.1 Burkholderiales bacterium | reverse complement strand
TGGTGTCGGCGCCGCCGGCGGGCGAGTGGATCGTCGAGACCAAGTTCGACGGCTACCGGCTCATGGCACGCATCGACGAAGGCAAGGCGCGCCTGATCACCCGCGGCGGCCACGACTGGACGGCGAAGATGAAACCGCTCGCCGCAGCGATCGAGTCGCTGGGCATCGATTCGGCGTGGCTCGACGGCGAGATCGTCGTCATGAGCGAGGCCGGTGTGCCCGACTTCAACGCGTTGCAGAACGCGATCGACACCGCCGCCGGCGTCGACATCGACTACTTCGTCTTCGACCTGCCGTTCCTCGGTGGTCGCGACCTGCGCCAGGTACCGCTGCGATCGCGACGCGCCGCCCTGCGCCGGCTGCTCGAGCAGCGCCCCGGCGAGCGCGTGCGACTCAGCCAGAGCTTCGACGCGCCGCCGGCGCAAATGCTCGAGGCGGCTTGCCGTATGCAGCTCGAAGGCATCATCCTGAAGCGTCCCGACGCCCCCTACGTCTCGGCGCGCAGCGAGACCTGGTTGAAGCTGAAGTGCGCGCTGCGCCAGGAATTCGTGGTCTGCGGCTTCGTCGACCGCAGCCACTCGGCGGCCGAGGTCGGCAGCCTGCTGCTCGGCTATCACGCGCAGGGCGAGCTGCGCTATGCCGGCAACGTCGGCACCGGCTGGAACGCGAGAACGGGCCAGGACCTGCACGCGAAGCTTCTGAAACTCGAGGTCGCCGCGCCGACCTTCGACGCGGCGACCCTCCAGCCCGGCCGCTGGTCGCGCCGCACCAGCGGTGGCGAGCGCTGGGTCAAGCCGCTGCTGGTCGCCGAGGTGTCGTTTCGCGAGTGGACGCCCGACGGCCACGTCCGCCATGCCGTGTTCGAGGGGCTGCGCGCCGACAAGCCGGCGAAAGCCGTCGTGCGCGAGGTCGCGCAGGCGCCGGCGACGGCAGGCGCCGCGCCGTCATCGGCCGCGCCGACCGGCGGCCCCGGGCTGCCGAAGGCCCTCTCGCCAAAGGGCTCAGGCCCGGCCCCGGTCGGCCTGAAGGTCAGCCACCCCGAGCGCGTGATCGATCCCTCGACGGGGCTCACCAAGCTCGCCCTCGTGCGCTACTACGAGAGCATCGCCGAGCGCATGCTGCCGCATCTGCGCGATCGTCCGGTGTCGCTGGTGCGCGCACCCGAAGGCATCACCGGCGAGCTCTTCTTCCAGAAGCATCCGGAAACACGGATGCCCGGCCTGCGCGAGCTCGACCGGTCGCTGTGGCCGGGGCATTCGGCCCTCCTCGCCGTCGACAGCGCTGACGCGCTGCTCGCCGCGGCGCAGATGAACGCGATCGAGTTCCACACCTGGAACTCGACGGCCGCGCGCATCGACCGGCCCGATCGTGCGATCTTCGACCTCGACCCCGGCGAAGGCGTGTCGTGGGCGCACGTGCAGGAGGCTGCGGTGCTGACGCGGGCGATGCTGACGGAGCTCGGCCTCGCGAGCTGGCTGAAGACCAGCGGTGGCAAGGGTCTGCACGTCGTCGTGCCGCTGACGCCGAAACTCTCGTACGAGACCGTGAAAGGCTTCTCGCAGGCGATCGTCCAGCACCTCGCGAAGACGATTCCGCAGCGCTTCGTGGCCCGAAGCGGCGGCGCCAACCGCGTCGGCCGGATCTTCGTCGACTACCTGCGCAACGGCCACGGCCAGACCACCGCTGCCGCGTTCTCGGCCCGGGCCCGCCCGGGCCTCGGCGTGTCGATACCGGTCGACTGGGAGCAGCTCGGGGCGCTGAAGAGCGGGGCCCAGTGGACGATCGCGACGGCGCGGGATTACCTGAGCTTCGAGCAGGCCGACCCCTGGGCCGGCTACTGGACGTCGAGGCAGACGCTCGCCGCCGGCATGAAGAGGCTCGGGTTCAAGGCGTCGGCGGATTCGCAACGGTCGAGGTGACAAGGCCTGCGGCTTGCCCGTATGCTCGCCGTCCGCCGTGCCGCAGCCCCCTGCCACGCCGGCGAATGGAGGTGTCCTCATGGCCGCACGCTCGATCGCTTCGCTTTCCCTGTCGTTCGGCCTCGTGTCGATTCCGGTCAAGCTCTATTCGGCGACCGAAAGCTCGGCCACCGTGCGCTTCAACATGCTCGCCAAGGACGGCTCCCGCCTGAAGCAGCAGTACGTGTCCGAGAAGGACCAGACGGTGGTCGAGCGCACCGAGATGATCAAGGGTTACGAATTCGAGCGCGACCGCTTCGTCCTTTTCTCGCCCGAAGAGCTGAAGGCGTTGCAGGAAAGCCCGAGCCACACGATCGACATCGTCGCCTTCATTCCCGAGCACGCCGTCGACCCGATCTTCTACGACAAGGCCTATTTCCTGGCCCCCGACAAGCGCGGCGCCAAGCCGTACAACCTGCTCATCGAGGCGATGCGCCAGAGCGGGCGCTGCGCGCTCGCGAAGTGGGCCTGGAAAGCCAAGCAGTACGTGGTGCAGGTGCGGCCGGCCGAAGACGGCCTCGTGCTGCAGCAGCTGCTCTACGCCGAGGAAGTGCGCTCTCTGAAGGAGCTGGGCATCGAGAAGGTCACGGTCTCCGACGCGGAGCTCAAGCTCGCGATGCAGCTGATCGACCAGATCTCCGAAGACACCTACGACCCGACCATGTTCGAGGACGAGGAGAAGAAGCGCATCCTCGCCGCCATCGACGAGAAGATCGCCGGCAAGGAGATCGTCGCCAACGAGCCGGTCGAGACGACGACGGGCGCCCAGGTGATCGACCTGGTCGAGGCGCTGCGCGCCAGCCTCGGCAAGGGCGGCGGTGCCAAGACCAGGCCGACCCCGGCGAAGGCCACCGCCGCGGCCAAGCCGGCCGAGCAACCCAAGGAGCGCAAGGGCGTCAAGCGTGCGCCAAAATCCGAGGAAACGGTTGCCCCGGCCCGCGTGCGGGCGAAGAAGTGACGACAAGCGAGAGCCTTTCCCGAAGCACCTACACGATCCGCGGCATCCAGGAGACGCTCGGCCTTTCGCGCGGCGTCATCACCGGCCTCATCGCTGCCGGATTCGTCAAGCCGGGGCGCGGCGCGCGCAACGAATTCCGGTTCACCTTCCAGGATGTCGTTCTCCTGCGCACGGCGGTAGCGCTGCAGGCGGCCGACATTGCACCGCGCCGCATCCTGAGTTCGTTGCGCAAGCTCCGGCAGACCCTGCCGGCCGAGCTGCCGCTCGCCGGCCTGCGCATCACGGCCGTGGGCAACGACGTGACGGTGCGCGAGGGCGGCACGCAATGGCAGGCCGACTCCGGCCAGCTGGTGCTCGATTTCGAGCTCGCTCCGGCCCAGGGCAACGTGACCTTCCTGCAGCGCAGCCCGACCCTCGCGCCTGCCGCGACGACTGCCCCGGCGACGGCGCCCGGCGACGCCGCGGCTGTCTTCGGCCGCGGCGAGGCCCTCGAGGCGACCGACATGGCGGCCGCCGAGGCGGCCTATCGGCGCGCATTGGCGCTCGATCCCGACCACACCGATGCCTACCTCAACCTCGGTGCCCTGCTCTGCGACGCCGAGCGCTGCGGCGAGGCGGTCAGGCTCTACGACGACGCGATCCGCCGACTGCCCGGCGAGGCGCTGCTGCACTTCAACCGCGCCATCGCCCTGGAAGACCAGGGCCGGGCGAGCGAAGCCCTGGCCAGTTACGACGCCTGCCTGAAGCTCGCGCCCGACCTGGCCGACGCGCACTACAACGCGGCCCGGCTGCACGAGGTGCAGGGCGACGCGAGGGGCGCGCTGCGCCACCTGAGCGCGTATCGGCGGCTGCAGCGCCCACGCTGAGGCGCAGTCAGAATCTCGGCGCATGAGCCGACTCTTCGAACCCTGGCAGATCGGAAACCTTTCGCTGCCCAACCGCATCGTCATTGCGCCGATGTGCCAGTACTCCGCCAGCGAGGGCTCGGCGACCGACTGGCACCTCATCCACCTCGGCCATCTGGCACTCTCGGGCGCCGGCCTCCTCATCGTCGAAGCCACGGCCGTCTCCGCCGAGGGCCGCATCACGGCCGGTGATCTCGGCCTCTACAGCGACGCCAACGAAGAGGCGCTGGCGCGCGTCTTGGCCGCGGTGCGGGCCTACTCGCCGGTCGCGATCGGCATGCAGCTCGCCCACGCCGGCCGCAAGGCGTCGAGCCGCGCGCCCTGGGAAGGCGGGGCGCAGGTCGCGCTCGGCGAGCCCGGCGCCTGGCGCGCCGTCGCGCCCTCGGCGGTGCCGCACGCGCCGCAGGAGGACGCGCCGGCGGCACTCGACGACGCCGGCCTGCAGAAGGTGCGCGACGACTTCGCCGCGACGGCCCGGCGTGCCGCTCGGCTCGGCCTCGACGGCCTCGAGATCCACGCCGCCCACGGCTACCTGCTGCATCAGTTTCTCTCGCCGATCGCGAATCGCCGCGAAGACGCCTACGGCGGCAGCCTCGAGAACCGGATGCGCTTCCCGCTCGAGGTCTTCGACGTCGTTCGCGCTTCGTTCCCTGCAGCCCGACCCGTCTGGGCGCGCATCTCCGCGACCGACTGGGTGCCCGGTGGCTGGGACATCGAAGGCACGCTGGCGCTGGCGAAGGCGCTTGCGGCGCGCGGCTGCGCCGCCATTCACGTGTCGAGCGGCGGCGTCTCGCCAGGGCAGAAGATCCCCGTCGGACCGGGCTACCAGGTGCCGTTCGCGCAGCGCGTCAAGGCCGAGGTCGGCCTGCCGACGATTGCCGTCGGCCTGATCACCGAGCCCGAGCAGGCCGAGACCATCCTGGCTGGCGGCGAGGCCGACGCGGTGGCGCTGGCCCGGGCGATGCTGTACGACCCGCGCTGGCCCTGGCATGCTGCCGCGCGACTCGGCGGGCGGGTCGAGGCGCCGCACCAGTACTGGCGCTCGCAGCCGCGCGAGTTCAAGGACCTGTTCGCGAACGCGCAGTTCGGCGCCCGCTGAAGAGTCTCTGGCGCGGTCCGCGGGTGGGCCGGCAGCGCGCCGTGCGACGTGTCCGATCGCGCTGTAGGACGACGTCGCTTCGCGGTCCGAACCCCCAGCTTCCTTGTTTCCCGCGCGAACTCGATCACTGCCGCTGCGTCGAACTCCTTTCCGGCCCGACGGCCGATAATGAAAGGAACGAAGATGTTGACGAAAGCCAGAAACTCTCTCTCGATAGCGGCCGGCGCCCTGGCCCTCGGACTCGGCGGCGCCAGTGCGACCGCATTCGCCGGGCCGACGGCGCCTGTCGGCGTCGTGGTCATCACCGAGGCCCCACCGCCAGCGCGGCTCGTGGTCGTGAGCGCAACCCCGGTGCAGCGCATCGAGTCGACCCGCATCGTCGTCGGCAGTACCGAGCCGTCGCCCGAGACGGCCACCGCGGCGCGCCACGAAGCGGCGGCCGCGATGGCCGAGGCCCGACGCAACTGCCGCAGCGAGCACAGCCGGCAAGGTCGCGAGGACTGCCTGGCCGCCGCGCGTGACGACTACCGAAGTCTCATGAGCACGGCCCGCAACGGGGCTTCGTAGCGACGCGTCGCGCACGGCAAGCGGGGCGGGGGCGACAGGCAGCGGGATACCGAGCACAGGCAGGCCGCGGGCGTCCGCGCACGACGTCCTTCGGCCGCGGCCGCGGCGACAATGCCGCCATGCCCTCGCATGTGCAGTCGCGACCAGCGTTCGGCCGGCCGATGCTCGCCCGGTTTCCGCTCGATCCCGACGCCGTCTACCTCAACCACGGAACGGTCGGCGTTCTGCCGCTGGCCGTCATGCGCGAGCGGACGGCGCTGCTTGAGGAGATCGAGCGCCACCCCGCGCGTTTCCTGATCCGCGAGCTGATGCGCCCGGGCACGCTCGTGCGCGCCGGCGACCCGTCGCCGGCGCCGGCACGGCTGCGGGCCGCCGCCGACCGCGTCGCCGCCTTCCTGGGCGTCGAGGGCGACGGCCTTGCCTTCGTCGACAACGCGAGCAGCGGCATCAACGCCGTGCTGCGATCGCTCGACCTCGCGCCCGGCGACGAGATCCTGGTGCCCGACCAGGCTTACGGCGGCGTCGCCCGCGCCACCGCCTTCCTCGCCGGCCGGCGCGGCGTGAAGATGGCACCCGCTGCGCTGCCGTTTCCGCCGCGCGAGCCCGCCGAGCTGGTCGAGGCCATTGCGCGGGCGATCACCCCGCGCACCCGCCTCGCCATCCTCGACCACATCGCGTCGGAAACGGCGCTCGTGATGCCGCTCGCCGAGATGGCGGCGGCATGCCGCGCGCGCGGCGTGCCGGTGCTGGTCGACGGCGCCCATGCGCCGGGCGCGATCGCCGTCGACATCGCGAGCCGGAACGTCGACTGGTATGCCGCCAACCTGCACAAGTGGGCGTTCGCGCCGCGCGGCTGCGGCGTGCTGTGGGCCGCGCCGGAGCGGCGTCGCGGTCTTCACCCCGCGGTCATTTCCTGGGGCATCGAGAATGACGACTGGCTGCAGGAATTCGACTGGACCGGCACCCGTGATCCGACGCCCTGGCTCGCCGCGCCCGCCGGGCTCGACTTCATGGAGAACGTGCTCGGCGTCGCCGCCATGCGCGCACACAACCACCGGCTCGCCTGGACGAGCGCGCAGCAGCTGAGCGAACGCTGGGGCCAGAAGTGGACGACCCCCGAGTCGATGATCGGCTGCATGGCCACGATCGCCTTGCCGGCGCGTCTCGGCCCGGCCGACGCCGCACGGGCGCAGCAGTTGCGCGACGCGCTCCTGTTCGAGCATCGGATCGAGATTCCGGTGCTCGCACGCGGCGGGCGCCTCTGGACGCGGCTGTCGGCCCAGGTCTACAACGACGAGACCGACATCGAGCGGCTGGCACGCGCCGTCGAGACGCTGAGCCGACCTGCACCGACGGGCGCGCACGGCGCCGGCGGGTCGCGCTGACGTTAAGCTTGCGGCTCACCCGTCCAGGACGGATCCGGAGCCCTTCATGTCCCACCTTCCCGGTCTCGCCTTCGACCTCGGCGAGACGATCGGCATGCTGCGCGACACCGTGCAGCATTTCGCCGACGCCGAGATCGCGCCGCGCGCTGCCGAGATCGACGCCGAGAACCTCTTTCCTGCCGACCTCTGGCGAAAGCTCGGCGCCCTCGGCCTGCACGGCATGACCGTGAAGGAAGAGTACGGCGGCAGCGGGCTCGGCTACCTGGCCCACATCGTCGCGATGGAAGAGGTGTCGCGCGCGTCGGCGTCGGTCGGCCTCTCGTACGGCGCGCACTCGAACCTTGCGGTGAACCAGCTGCACCGGAACGGCAGCGAGGCGCAGAAGCGGAAATACCTGCCCAAGCTCGTCTCCGGCGAGCACGTCGGCGCGCTGGCGATGAGCGAGCCGAACGCCGGCTCCGACGTCGTCAGCATGACGCTGCGCGCCGAGCCGAAGGGCGACCGCTATGTGCTGAACGGCGCGAAGATGTGGATCACCAACGGCGGCGACGCCGACACGATGGTCGTCTACGCGAAGACGTCGCCCGACAAGGGCGCCAGCGGGATGACGGCGTTCATCGTCGAGAAGGGCTTCAAGGGCCTGTCGTTCGGCAGCAAGCTCGACAAGCTCGGCATGCGCGGTTCGAACACCTGGCCCGTGTTCTTCCAGGACTGCGAGGTGCCGGCCGAGAACGTGCTCGGCGCCGAAGGCGGCGGCGTCAAGGTGCTGATGAGCGGGCTCGACTACGAGCGCGCGGTCCTCTCCGGCGGCCCGCTCGGCATCATGGCGGCGTGCATGGACGCGGTGCTGCCGTTCGTGCACGAGAGAAAGCAGTTCGGCCAGTCGATCGGCGAGTTCCAGCTCATGCAGGGCAAGCTCGCCGACATGTACACGACGTGGTCGGCGTCGCGGGCCTACGTCTATGCCGTCGGCCAGGCGTGCGATCGCGGCGACCATTCGCGCACCCTGCGCAAGGACGCGGCCGGCGCCATCCTCTACTCGGCCGAGAAGGCGACGTGGATGGCCGGCGAGGCGATCCAGGCACTCGGCGGCGTCGGCTACACCAACGAATACCCGGTCGGGCGGCTCTGGCGCGACGCCAAGCTCTACGAGATCGGCGCCGGCACGAGCGAGATCCGGCGCATGCTGATCGGCCGCGAGCTCTACGCGGAGAGCATGTGAGGCCGGGCGCACGGCTGCTCGTCGTGCTGCTGGTCGCGCTCTGCGCGGGGGCGGTGCCGGCTGCGCGTGCCCTGGCCCAAGGGGCAGGCACTGCCGCGGCCGCGCCGAGCGAGACCGACGGCCAGATCAACGGCAAGCGTGCCAGGCTCGTCGCCCAGGGCGACGACATCCTGCTGTCGACGGCCGAGGCCGACCGGATCGGCGTCGCCTACCAGAGCGGCAAGCGCGTCAGCATCGGCGGCACGACGATCTGGCTGGTGACGCTCGACTCGGTCACCGTGGGGGGCCGAACCCGGCTGGCGGCGCCGGCCGGCGTCGTGCCCGACATCGCCGCCTACTTCGCCGCCCTGCGCGGCAATTCGGTCGAGGCCCTGACGAACGCCCACGCCGTGCAGGCCGAGGTCGGTGGCCAGTCGGTGCAGGCGTTCGATCTCGGCATGGGCGGCGTGATGCTGCCGATCGCCGAAGCACGCCGGATCGGCCTGAAGTACGAGGCCGGCAAGCGCAAGACGGTGGGCGACGTCGCTGTCTGGCTGGTCGAGGTGCCGGTGCGGGTGGACAACGTCGACGTGTTGCCGATGGTGCTCGTGACCGAGCCCGAGCCCTTCTTCAAGGCGATGCAGGCCGAGATCGACAAGAAGCGCTGAGCGGTCGGCGCCCGGCGCTGGGCGATTCAGCGCAAGGCGAAAGGTCGGGTCACGCCGTCGCGCAGTCGCGTGCGCACGTCGAGCACGATGCCCGTGCTCGACACCACCTTGATGATGCGCACGCCCGGCGGCACCTTCAGCGCACCGCGCCCCTCGGCGAAGTCGGCGATCGGCCCGGCATCG
>JBBRFB010000132.1:0-9038 GCA_038225015.1 Burkholderiales bacterium | reverse complement strand
GAAAAAGGCGACGGCGGTGATGACCAATGTGCCGGGCCCGGCCAAGGCCTTGAAGTTCTGCGGCTCGACACTTCGGCAAACCATGTTCTGGGTGCCGCAATCTGGCGACATCGGTGTCGGCGTCAGCATCTTGTCGTATGCCGGCGGCGTGCAGTTCGGGCTCATCACCGACCAGGCGCTGTGCGACGACCCGCAGGCGATGGTCGATCGCTTCGCGCCGGAGTTCGAGAAGCTGCTGCTCCTGACGATGATGCTGCCGTGGTGTGACGACGGCTGAGCGTCCGGGGCACGGCGTCGCGATCGACGGAGGGGCAGACTGTGGCCGCGGAGGGCGAAGGCGTCGGCGGGCAACGAGAGGTCGGCGCGGCCGGCCCGCCCGCGCCACCCGCTCGGGCGCCGGCGGCGAGCGAGTCCGGGCCGACGCGGGTGTGCCTGCTCGGCTTGCCGCGGCTCGAACGTGCCGGTGCGACGCAGCCGCTGCAGCGTCGCGACGCCGCCCTGCTGGCGCTGGTCGTGCTCGGCGGGCCGGTGCCGCGCAGCCACGCGGCAGCGCACGTCTGGCCCGACGCCGACGCCGAAGGCGCGCGCAACAACCTTCGCCAGCGGCTGTTCCGGCTGCGTCGCAGCACCGGCATCGACCTGCTGGGCAACGAGGAGGTCCTCGCTCTCGGCGAGGGCGTCGGCCACGACGCCGAGCTCGACGAAGCGCGGCTGCTTGCCGACCCCCGCGCGGCCGACGGCGACCTGCTCGGCAGCCTCGACTTCGGCGACTGCCTCGGTCTCGGCGACTGGGTCGATGCCGAGCGCCGGCGCTGGCGAGCCCGCCGTGCTGCCGTCCTCGCCGAGGTCGCGGCGCGTCTCGAGGAGCAGGGCGACCTGGCCCGCGCGCTCGTCTTCGCGCAGCGCCTCGTCGATGACGACCCGCTGCTCGAGCACGCGCATCGACGCGTGATGCGCCTGCACTACCTGCGCGGCGACCGGGCCGGCGCCCTCGATGCCTTCGGCCGCCTCATCGACCGCTTGCGCGCCGACCTGCACACCGCGCCCAGCGAAGAGACCCGTGAGCTGGCCCGTCTCGTCGAGCGCGGCACGCCGCTGCCCGCCGGGTCGCGGCGGCCGATGCCGCCGGCCGTGCTGCGGCCGCCGCGGCTGATCGGACGCGAAGCCGAGTGGGATGCGCTGCACGCCGCCGCTGCCGACGGCGCCGCCGCGATCGTCGTCGGCGAAGCGGGGCTCGGCAAGAGCCGGCTGCTCGGCGACTTCGCTGCCTTGCGGACGCCGGTGGCCAAGGCGAGCGCGCGGCCTGGCGACTCGGCGCTGCCGTACGCGCTGCTGGCGCGGCTGCTGCGGGCGCTCGACACCGCGCCGGCCGAGCCCTGGGTGCGCAGCGAGCTGGCCCGGCTGCTGCCCGAGTGGGGGGCGGCACCGGTCGGTCGCCTGGAGCCGCTGCACCTGCGGGCGGCGGTGCTCGCCTGCCTGGCCGAGCTGCGCGGCGGCGACGCGGCGACGCTGGTGCTCGACGACCTGCACTTCGCCGATGCGGCGACGCTCGAGATGCTGCCCTGGCTGGTGGCCGAGACACGCGCCGTCACCTGGTTGATCGGCGCACGCCCGCTCGGCGACGCCGGCGTGCCACTGGCCGAGGCGCTGGCCGCGCTCGACGCGCTCGATGCCCCGGCCGTGCGGCGCATCGAGCTGCGGCCGCTCGACCGCGCCGCGGTGCACGCGCTCGTCGCCTCGCTCGACCTGCCGGGCCTCGACGCCAGCGTGTCCGCCGACGCCCTGTGGCAGCACAGCGGCGGCAATCCGCTGTTCCTGCTCGAGACCCTGCGCGCCTGGCTGCGCCGCGATGCGGCCGCGCCGACGGGTGCGGCACTGCCGGCGCCCGCGCCGCTGGCGCGCCTGATCGAGCAGCGCCTCGAGCGACTGAGCGCGCCCGCGCTCAGGCTGGCCCGACTGGCAGCGCTCGCGGGCAGCGATTTCGACCTGCCGCTGGCAGCGGCCGTGCTCGGCGTGCACGTGCTCGATCTCGCCGATCCGTGGCACGAGCTGGAAGCGGCCCAGATCGTGCGCGACGCCGGCTTCGCCCACGACCTCGTGCTCGAGGCGACGCGACAGTCGGTGCCGCAGGCGATCGCGACCGCGCTGCACGCGCAGATCGCCGCCGAGCTGGCCCGTCGCGGCGTTGCCGAGGCGCGCATCGCCCCGCACTGGCAGGCCGCGGCGCGCTGGCCCGAGGCCGCCGAGGCGCACGAGGCCGCGGCGCGGCACGCCTGGGCGGCGTCGCGCCGCGGCGAGGAGCTCGCGCACCGGCGCCGTGCCATCGCCGCCTGGGAGGCCGCCGGTCGCGCCGAGGCGGCGTTCAGCGCCCGCGCCGACTCGCTCGAGGTGCTGCTGCTGGTCGAGTCCGTCGACCGCGCGCAGGCCCTGGCCGACGACCTCCTCGCCGACGCCGCCGATGCCGGCCAGCGGCTGGTCGCGCAGCTGGCGCGGGCGCAGACCCTGCTCATGGCGGTGCGCCATGGCGAGGCGATCGAGGCGGCGACCGAGGCGCGCGAGCTTGCCGCCGCGGCAGGCGACGCCAGCCGCGAGCGCATCGCCGCCCGCTTCGTCGCCGTCTCGATGGCGCAGGCGCAGCGCGCCGACGAGGGCGTGGCGCTTCTCGACGCCTACCGCGACGGGCTGCCCACCGATCCGGCCAGCGACGACGCCTTTCGATACTGGTCCGACCTCGCCTACGTGCTGCAGGCCGCCGGCCAGCGCCGCCGCTGCGCCGAGGCGCTCGAACGCGCCATCGAGGGCTTCGAGCGCCGCGGCGACTTCGCCGAGATGCTGGTCAACCTCAACAACCTGGCGGCGCTGAAGAACAGCCTCGGCCGGCTCGAGGGCGCCATCGCCGACGGCGACCGGGCGCTGGCCCTGGCCGAGCGGCTCGGCGAGTTGCAGGGCATCCCGGCCGGCGCGCTGCAGATCCACCAGGGCCTCGTTCGTTCCTCCTGCGGGCGTTTCGGGTCGGCGTTGCGGCACTTCGACGCGGCGGCGGCGATCTTCGCCGGCAGCGGTCAGCCGACCTGGGTGCTCGTCGCCCGCAACCACCTGACGAACGTCTGGCTGCAGCTCGGGCAGACGGCGCGCGCCGGCCAGGCGCTACCCGACGACGTCGAGGCCGTGCATGCCGCGACCCGGGCGCGCCGCTGCATCGTCGCCTCCCGCCTCGACGCGGCGCTGGGCCGCGACCCGCTGTCGGCGCTTTCGCGGGCGCTCGAGATCCTCGGCGAAGGCGGCGACCCGGCGATGCGGCTGCAGGCACAGATCGAACAGCTGCTCTGGCTCGAGCCCGACGACGCGCTCGCCCTCTTCGACGCCATCGAGGCACCGCTGCAGCGCCAGGAGCTGCTGGCGCTCGCCGCCAAGGCGCGCTGGTACGCCATCCGGGCGACGATGCGCGCGGGTCGCGTCGAGGCGGCGGCGGCGCTGGCGCGGCCCGCTCTCACCGCGCTCGGCGACGTGCACCCGCTCGACCTCTACCCGCCCGAGGCGCTGGCGATCGGCCACGCCGCCCTGCAGGCCGCTGGCGACGACGCCGCCGCGCAGGCGGTGCTGCAGCAGGCGCTCGCCTGGATCGACGCCGCGCTCGACGACGTGCCAGCGCCGTTCCGGGAAAGCTTCCTGCACCGCAACCCGGTGAACCGGGCCCTCCTGACGCAGCGCCGGTAACGGGCCGGTAACGCCGGCGCGCCTACCTTGGCGGCGACCCGTGAACGACGGGTCGACCACGCATCTGCCACCCAAGGAGGATTCCCATGTTGCTCAGTCTCGACAAGCAGACCGTCATCGGCGCGCTGAAAGCCAGCGGCTCGAAGGACGTCGACGTGCTCTACACGACGAAGAAGAAGCTCGTCGAACCGTGCCGCGGCATGAAGATGTACAGCTGGGTTCCCATCATCTGCGGCGTGCTGCTGACGCTGACGGTGATCGGCGCCTTTCTCGGCATTCCGGCGTTGGGCATCGGCATCTGGATGCGCATGAAGGCGAGCAAGAGCCTGCGCATCGCCGAGGAGGCGTACGAGGAATACCTGGGAACGATTGGTGCCTCGACGGTGCCGCTGGCGGCCGCGGTCGTGGCCTGACGGCACCTGCGTCATGGCTGCGCCGACGGACCGCGAAGCGCACGGCCTGCGCGCGCTGTTCAGCTTCGACACGCTGATCACGCCGCGCCTCATGTCGTGGCTGTACGCGCTGCTGCTGATCGCCTCGGCGCTCGGCGGGGTCGCCGCCGTGCTGAGGGTCGGGCCGACGTTCCCGGGGTTCGCCTCGGGGCTCGTCGTCGCCGGCTGCGGTGCCGTCATCGCGCGCATCGCCTGCGAGCTGCTGCTGGTGCTGTTCCGCATCAACGAGCACATGCAATCGGTCTCTCGTCGCCTGTAGCGCGACACCTTCGAGGAGGACACCATGAAGCTTCGGACATCACGCCGCACGGCGCTCGCCGCCGCACTCGCCCTCGCCGTGGCCACCGCCGTGGCGGCGCCGCCCGACCCGTCGCAGGCCATGCTCGCGCGCTATGGCGGCAGCTACGACGCCGACGCGTTGCTGAAGGAGCCCGCGGTTCGTACCGAGCTGGCGCGCCTGCTCGGCGGCGAGCTGAAGCACCTGCAGCGCAACCTCTCGGTCGCCGGCGGCATCGGCATCGTCGGCGGCGTGCTGTCGTACGACGGCAATGCCGACCACCAGGGCGGGCAGGAGGAGGCCGTGGTCTGCGTCGCGCCGCCCGGGAGCCTCGTCGAGGCGGCCATCCTGTCGCGGCGCACCGTGACCGTGTATGCCCGCGCCCGCCGCTACGACGAGCTGACGCAGTGCATCAAGGACTGGATCACGCTCGCCAATTCCGGCCACGCCGACCGGATGCAGGCGCCGCGCAACGTGCGCCTGGCGGCGGCGCGGTGAGCCGGCGATGAGCAACGGCTACTGCCCGCAATGCCGAAGCGTCACCTTCGGCGACTCGGTCTGCGTCGCCTGCGGTGCGGCGAAAGGTGGCGTCGGCATCGGCGTGCTGCCGCTGATCGGATGGCTGGCTATTCCTTTCTTGTTCCCGATCTACCCGCTGATGGGCGGCCTGAGCACCCTGGCGATGGTCGTCGTGGGCGCCGTTCTCGGTGCCATAGGCGCCAGCCGGGGCATCGGTGTCCTGCTGATCGCCGCGACCGGCTATCTGGCGCTGGTCTTCACGCTGCCCATCGAACGTGCGGCGTCGCAGCGGGCCGGCTACCGCACCCTGCGCACGGGGCTGCGCATCGTGGTCTGCATCGCCGTCTCGGGTTCGGCGCTGTTCGGCAGCGGCAAGGACCTGTCGGCAGGCGCCGCATTCTTCGTCGCTCTGGTTGCCGTGCCACTCGTCTTCTGGCTGGCCCGGCGGTTCGACAGGATGCTGAACCTGCTGGGGCCGGGGAAGCCTGTCCCGGCAGCGCGCCCGATGGACGCGGTTCAGGGCTGAACGGTCCTACTCGTCCTCGAGCTCGGCCTTCGCCATCTCGACGTCGAGCCGCTCCATCGCGTCCATCGGCTCGCAGGCCGCGGCCTCTTCGTAGAGCTTGGTCGCTTCCTTCATCCGCTTGTCGCCCTCGAGCATCACCAGGCCGTTGGCGTACTCGATCATCGCGATCGCCGAGCCGGGATGGAGCTTGAGCGCGGCCTTGTAGCTGGCCAGGCCGGCGTCCTTGCTCGCACCTTGCGTGCGCCCGAGGAGCGAGCCGACCTTGTCGATCACCTCGGCGTGGAAAGCGCCGAGCGCGATGTGCGCGTCGGCGTGCTTCGGGGCGAGCTTGATCGTCGTTTCGAGCGCATGCTTCACCTGGGTGCCGAGGCCCTGGGAGAGCGCCTTGGCGATCGAGATGCCCTGGCTGTAGCGCCCGAGCGCATAGGCCATGCAGTAGTGGGCGTTGGCGTCTTTCGGGTCTTCGCGGGTGCGCGCCTCGGCGCGCTCGGCAACTTCGTGCAGCAGGGCGAGCCTGGCCTTCTCGCTGGCTTCGAGGTAGGTCGCGTAGATCGCCTGCGACTTGTTGGCCACCGTCATGCCGGCGCCGGCGCCCGCGGCGTGCGCCTTCAGCCCGGCCTCGGTCGCCTTCTGGAACTGGCCGGCATGAAAGAGCGCCCAGGCGGCCAGTACCTTGTCGTCTTTCGGCAGCGGCTCGACGTCGCCGGCATGCAGCCGTGCCCAGTGCTTCTTCAGGGCAGCGGCGTCGTACGTGTAGCCCGAGGCGTCGTGCGGGAAGGCGGTCCACTTGGCCATGGTCTCAGGTCTCCGGGTCGGTCGAGGTGTAGCTCGCGGCGAGCGCGTGCAGGTGGTCGCGCTGCTCGGCGTCGAGGTAGGGCAGGAGCAGGCAAAGCACGTGGGAGGCGCCGCGCAGGAGCGCCCGGCCGGCGCTCTCGGGCTCGAGGGCATGGCGCGGGTCTTTAACGTATTCGAAGCTTAGCCAGTAGGTGAGCACGACGACCATTGCCGTCGCCACCGGGCCGGCGTCGCGCGCCTCGATGCGCATGCCGCCGGCGGCGGCGATGCCGTCGAGCACCGCCTGCACGGCGCGCGACTTGCGCTCGAGGATGAACTTGAAGTGCATCTCCAGGTGGCGGTGGTTCGACAGCAGGTCGTTCAGGTCGCGATAGAGGAAGCGGTAGGCCCAGATCAGCTCGAACTGCATGTGGAAGAAGAGCCAGGCGTCCTCGACGTTGCTCACGTCGTCGGCCGCACCCAGCAGCGCCGACAGGGCCACGTCGTAGCGGTCGAACAGCTTCGTGACGAGCTCGTCCTTGGCCGGGTAGTGGTAGTAGAGGTTGCCCGGGCTGATGCCGAGCTCGGCCGAGATCAGCGTCGTCGAGACGTTCGGCTCGCCGAAGCGGTTGAAGAGCTCGAGCGTCGTGTCGAGGATGCGCTCGGCGGTGCGCCGGGGTTTTTTCTTGTTGCTGGAGGTGGCCATGGCGGGTCGGGTCCGGGCAATCTAGCCAGCGGCGTCGATGCTGTCCATCCCGACGAGCCCGGGGATGCCCGCGCCGCCGATTCGCCTGCTGCCTACAATCGCGCCCTTCATGCCCGCCGTCGCGTTCCGAAACGTCTCGAAGACGTATGCCGCATCGAGCGGCGAGGTGCGCGCCCTCGACGACGTCAGCTTCGACATCGAGGAAGGCGAGTTCTTCGGCCTGCTCGGCCCGAACGGCGCCGGCAAGACGACGCTGATCAGCATCCTCGCCGGCCTGGCTCGCGCCTCGTCGGGCACGGTGTCGGTGCTCGGCCACGACGTCGTCGCCGACTACGCGGCCGCGCGGCGCACGCTCGGCATCGTTCCCCAGGAGCTGGTCTTCGACCCGTTCTTCAGCGTGCGCGAGTCGCTGCGCATCCAGAGTGGCTACTTCGGCGTGCACGGCAACGACGCCTGGATCGACGAGCTGCTCGCCAACCTCGGGCTCGCCGACAAGGCCGACGCCAACATGCGCCAGCTCTCCGGCGGGATGAAGCGGCGGGTGCTGGTGGCGCAGGCGCTCGTGCACCGGCCGCCGGTGATCGTGCTCGACGAGCCGACCGCCGGCGTCGACGTCGAGCTGCGGCAGACCCTCTGGCAGTTCGTGGCCCGCCTCAACCAGGAAGGGCACACCGTGCTCCTGACGACCCACTACCTCGAGGAGGCGGAGGCGCTTTGCGCCCGCATCGCGATGCTGAAGCAGGGCCGCGTCGTCGCCCTCGACCGCACCACGGCGCTCCTCGCTGGCACCGCAAGCACGATGCTGCAGTTCAAGCTCGACCGGCCGCTGCCGCCGGCGCTCGCCGCCCATGCCCGCGTCACCGGCCGCATCGTCCAGCTGAAGGCGCACGACGCCCGCGAGGTCGAGCAGGTCCTCGCCGTGCTCCACGCCGCCGGCTGCGAGCCCGAGGATCTCGAGATCGGCCGTGCCGACCTGGAGGACGTATTCATCGAGATCATGCAAGGCGCGACGCCGCCGCGGGTCGCGGCATGACGGCCGGCGCATCGCCGCCGTCTCCGGCCGCGCCTGCGGTCGAGACCGGCATCTTCGCCGGCACGCGCACGCTGCTCTACAAGGAGGTGCTGCGCTTCTGGAAGGTGGGCTTCCAGACCGTGGCGGCGCCGGTGCTCACGGCCATCCTCTATCTCCTGATCTTCGGCCACGTGCTCGAGGGGCGCGTCACCGTGTTCGGCGCGGTCGGCTACACCAGCTTCCTGATTCCCGGCCTGGTGATGATGAGCGTGCTGCAGAACGCCTTCGCCAACTCGAGCTCGTCGCTGATCCAGAGCAAGATCACCGGCAACCTCGTCTTCCTGCTCGTCGCGCCGCTCTCGCACTGGGCCTGGTTCGCCGCCTACGTGGGTGCCTCGGTCGTGCGCGGCGTCGCCGTCGGCAGCGGCGTGCTGCTGGTGACGATCTGGTTCGCGCCCCTGCACCTCGCCAACCCGTTCTGGGCACTGATCTTCGCGCTCCAGGGGGCGGCGCTGATGGGCGCGCTCGGCCTCGTCGCCGGCCTCTGGGCCGAGAAGTTCGACCAGATCGCGGCGTTCCAGAACTTCGTCATCGTGCCGATGACGTTCCTCTCCGGCGTGTTCTATTCGGTGCAGTCGCTGCCGTCGCCGTGGCACGAGGTGAGCCACCTGAACCCGTTCTTCTACATGATCGACGGCTTCCGCCGCGGCTTCTTCGGCACCAGCGACGTCTCGCCGTGGATCAGCCTGGCGGTGGTGACGACGGCCCTCGTCGTCGTTTGCGCACTCTGCCTGAATCTGCTGCGGATCGGCTACAAGATCCGCCACTGACGCTGCCAGCGGGCGGGCAAAGCCGCGTGCGGGTGGCCGGCTGCTATGACACGAGGCACTGCTTGGTCATGTCCCAACATAGAAGGGTTGTACTCCAGGCGATCCAGACCAATCAGCCACTATTAAGCGATCGCCGGTCTTGCAATCGAGAGGAGCGTGGCAAACGCCGATACCAATTTGATGAAGCGCTGCATGATTCCTGTCCTTTCTACCCGTAAGTGTTGT
>JBBRFB010000131.1:0-9068 GCA_038225015.1 Burkholderiales bacterium | reverse complement strand
CGACCCGCCGCGCCTTCTAATGACCCCCTTGCCCTTTCTTCACCGCTGGAGGCGCCGCTTGGGGCGGGCTGCGTTTTTCGCAACGCTGACCGCCGCCGCGGCCGCGGCGCCGCGGCCGGCCGACCTGCCCGCCGCACCGTCGAAAAGCGTCACCGAGTCCTTCTTCGGCACCTCGGTCGTCGACCCCTACCGCAACTTCGAGAACAAGGACGAGCCCGCCGTCGCTGCCTGGATGAAGGCGCAGAGCGAATACGCGCACAAGGTGCTGAAGAGCATTCCGGGGCGCGACGCCCTTCTGAAGAACCTCGAGAGGTACGACTCTGCCGTCGCGGAGCGGGTCGCCCAGGTCGTTCGCGTGCCCGGCGACCACTGGTTCCTCGAGCGGCGCTCGGCGACCGCCAACCAGTTCAAGCTCTTCGTTCGCGACGGCCTGGCCGGCGAGGACCGGCTCCTGGTCGATCCCGAGGCGCTCGAGCGATCGACCGGCAAGCCGCACGCCATCAACTGGTTCACGCCGTCGGGCGACGGGGCGCTGGTCGCCTACGGTCTGTCGACCCAGGGATCCGAGCAGGCCGACCTGCATCTGGTCGACGCTCGCAGCGGCGAGGCGATCGGCCAGCCGATCTCGCGGGCCAACTACGGCGGCGTCGACTGGGCGCCCGACAACAAGACCTTCGTCTTCCATCGCCTGCAGGAGATGAAGCCGGGCATGGCGCCGACGGAGAAATACCAGAACGGCCAGACCTGGCTGCTGCGCGCCGGCCAGCCGGTCGGCAAGGCGCGTGTCGTCTTTGGCGCATCGATGAAGGGACTCGGCATCGGCCCGGCCGAAGATCCCTACGTCAACCTCACGGCCGACGGCCGATGGGCGCTCGGGCTGGTCGTCAACGGCACGCAGCGCGAGATCGGCGTCTTCATCTCAGCGCAGAAGGCGTTGCTGGCCGGCCGGCCGGCGTGGCGGCGCATCGTCTCGCCCGCGGACGACGTCACCGGGCTGGCGTACCACGGCGACACTCTCTACCTCGTGTCGCACCGGGGCGCGCTGCGCTCGCAGGTTCTGGCGCTCGACCTGAAGCACCCCGCCATGGCGCGGGCGCGGGTCGTCGTGCCGGCGTCGGATCGGGTCGTCGTCAACATCGCGGCGGCCTCCGACGCGCTGTACATCGAGGCGCGCGACGGCAACGTCAAGCGGCTCTACAAGCGGCCCTACGGCGGCGGCGCCACGCGCGAGGTCGAGCTGCCGATCCAGGGCTCGTTCGCGCTGGCTGCGGACGAAGGCGGCCCCGGTGCTGCCGACCCGCGCCTGCCCGGGGTCGTCATTGCCTTGCAGAGCTGGACGCAGGCGGCGCAGATCTACGTCGTCGGCGCCGACGGCCAGGCTCGCGACACCGGGCTGCAGCCGCGCGGGCCGTACGACGCGCCCGACGACATCGTCGCCACCGAGGTGAAGGTGCGCGCCGGTGACGGCGCGATGGTGCCGATGTCGATCATCCACAGGAAAGGCGTGGTGCTCGACGGCAGCAACCCGACGCTGCTCTACGGCTACGCCAGCTACGGCATCACCGAAGAGCCCTACTTCAGCACCAGCCGGCTCGCCTGGCTCGACGCCGGCGGCGTGTACGCGGTGGCCAATCCGCGCGGCAGCTCGGTCTATGGCCAGGACTGGTACCGCGGCGGCTTCCAGGCGACCAAGCCGAACACCTGGAACGACTTCATCGCCTGCGCCGAATACCTCGTCGCTCACAAGTACACGAGGCCGTCCCGGCTCGGCATCCTCGGCGGAAGCGCCGGCGGCATCCTCGTCGGCCGGGCGATGACAGCTCGTCCCGATCTCTTCGCCGCGGTGATCGACGCCGTCGGCGCCAACGACTCTCTGCGTTCCGAGACGACGGCCAATGGCGTGACCAACATCCCCGAGTTCGGCAGCGTCAAGACCGAGGCCGGCTTCAAGGCGCTGCTGGCGATGAGCACCTACGCCCACATCGAGCCGAACACGGCCTACCCGGCCGTGCTCTTCACGCACGGCGTCAACGATCCCCGGGTCGAGGTGTGGGAATCGACCAAGACGGCGGCCCGGCTGATGGCGGCGACGACGAGCGGCAAGCCGGTGCTGCTGCGCCTCGACTACGACGCCGGCCACGGCATCGGCAGCACCAAGAAGCAGGTGCTCGACGAGCGCGCCGACATGTTCGCATTCCTGCTCTGGCAGATGGGCGTCGCCGGCTACCTGCCGTAGCGGGCGCTCCAAAGGGGAACTCCGAAAGGGGCCTCGCGGAGCGACCCTGCGCCGCATAATCTTTCCGAATCCGATCCGCACACAGGAGCCCCGCATGGCCTCGGTCAACAAAGTCATCATCGTCGGCAACCTCGGCCGCGACCCGGAAGTCCGCTACAACCCGAACGGCGGCGCGTGGTGCACTGTGAGCATCGCCACCTCGCGCAACTGGAAGGACAAGACCTCCGGCGAGAAGGTCGAGGAAACCGAATGGCATCGGGTCGTCTTTAACGACCGGCTGGCCGAGATCGCCGGCGAGTACCTGAAGAAGGGCCGCTCGGTCTATGTCGAAGGGCGCCTGAAGACGCGCAAGTGGACCGACAAGGACGGGGCCGAGAAGTTCACCACCGAGATCGTCGCCAGCGAGATGCAGATGCTCGGCAGCCGCGAGGGCGCGGGCTCGCCTTCCGGGGAAGACAGCGGCTATGGCGGCGGCGGCAACCACGAGCGCGCCGCGCCGGCTTCGCGTCCGCCGGCGGCCGCCGCGAACCGGCCCGCTGCGAAGTCGTCGACGGGCTTCGACAACATGGACGACGACATCCCGTTCTGATCCAGCCTGCGGGCCTTCACCGCGAGCTGCCGGGGGCGCGCACTTCGCGCGCCATCTCCGCTGCATCGTCGCCCGGGCATTCGCCGAGCCCCTCCGCGGTGCCGTCCCGATCGGCCGCACTGCGGTTCTGGCTCACCTTCCACTTGCCGGCGAGCGAGCCGAGAACGATCTCGATGCCGATGATCGCCTTCAGCATGCTGTCGAGGAAGTCGGCGGGCGCATCGCCGATGGCCCAGGCCGGCGCGCTGCCGCCTTGGCTCACGCGCGCGCCCTCGTGGTGGTCGGTGAGGCGCGCCACCAAGGCTCGCAGCCAGGCGGCGTCGTCGATGACACGAAGGGCGCCGCGCGCCTGCACCATCAGGTAGTTCCACGTCGGCACGGCTTTGCCGTGCTCGGCCTTGCTCGGGTACCACGCCGGCGAGATGTAGCTGTCGGCGCCCTGGAAGACGACGAGCGACTCGACGTCGGTGCGCGCCGTGCGCCAGACGGCGTTGGCGCGGGCCACGTGCGCGCGCAGGATCCCCGGGCCCCCGGCCGGATCGGCGTCGAGGAGGAACGGCACGCCGTTGGCTTCGATGCCGCCGTCGCCCTGGGTCACCAGCAGGCCGAACGGTCGCGCCGCGATGAGCCGATGCAGCACGTCGGCACGGCGTTCCTCGAAGTGAGCAGGGAGATACATCGCGCGCCGGAGTCGTTCGAAAGTCGCGGGAGCAGGAAGTATGCGCCGGCCGTTACCTCTGTTTACCCCTCGGTGCACACCACGCCGCTAGCCTGTACCGATGTCGATTCGGCTCGCGCTCACATCGCTCTCGCTTCTCACGGCACTGTCGCTCGTGGCGTGCGGCGGTGGCGATGGAGGCACTTTGACTGGGCCGGCCGCCGGCGCACCCCCTCCATCGTCGGCCGCCGCGACTTCGAGCGGCTCGACCTGCGGCCTGCCCGACTTCGCCGCCAGCGCCCTGGCGCGCGTCAACCAGCTTCGCGCCGGCGGTGCCGACTGCGGCAGCTCCGGGCGGTTCGCATCGACGACGCCGCTGGCCTGGAGCGACAAGCTGACCCAGGCGGCCGACGCGCACTCGAAGGACATGGCGGCGAACAATTATTTCTCGCACACGAGCGCCGACGGCCGCAGCCTTGCCGACCGCGTCAGTGCGACCGGCTACGTCTGGAGCAGTCTTGGCGAGAACATTGCCGCCGGCTATCCCGACGTCAACGCGGTGATCGACGGCTGGGTCGCGAGCCCGGGACACTGCGCCAACCTGATGGCGCCGGGCTTCACCGAGGTCGGCCTCGTCTGCGTGCCCAAGGCCGCCGGCAGCACGTATTCGACCTACGGGACGATGGACCTGGCACGCGCGAAGTGAGCCCGGCGCGGCCAGGCCGGGGGCGCGCCGGGACGGCGGTGGTCAGCGTCGTCGCGCGGGGGCCTTGGCCGGGGCGGTCACAACCGGGCCGCCACCGCCCGAGGACCCGCGGAGCGCGGCGTCGCTGCCTTCGCTGCGCCGGATGTCACGAAAGAGAGGCGACGCCTGCAGCAGCCGATCGGGGCCATTGGCCGAGTTGCCGCTCTGGCCGACGGCGTCGAGACGCGGCTGCGTGAGGCCACCTTCACGGATCTCGCGGCAGTCGCTGTCGTCGGGAATCATGACGAAGAATCCGCCCGGAAAGCGGGCGCGCATCGCGTCGGAGATGCGCATCGAGAGGTCGATCGGCGTGACTGTCGACTGGTACGTCAGCTGGTTCTGCGACGTGTACATCGAGTAGCAGTTCGCCGAGGCGGCGGCCGGTGCCGCCAGGACGGCCGAGACGACGAGACAGGTCGCGATACGCATGGTTCGGGCTCCTTGATCCACGGCAGGCGTCGCCCGCAGCAGACCGATTCTGCCCGCTGCTGCCACGCCCTGCAGCGCTCAGGCGACGGCCGGTGCCGCCCCGGTCGTGACCGGTTGCTCGGTCGCGGCGGCCGGCCTCGCATCGGCGGCCTCGGCGGCCGCCGTGGCATGGTCGATGACGGCGCCGCCCAGGCATACGTCGCCGTCGTACAGCACCGCCGACTGGCCAGGTGTGACGCCCCACTGCGCCTCTGCAAAGCGCAGGGCGAGGCGGCTGCCGGCCGCATCGGCGGCCTCTACTTCGCAGGCGGCATCGGCCTGGCGGTAGCGCGTCTTGGCGGCAAGCCGCGAGCCCGGCCGCGGCGGCTGGCCGGCGACCCAGCTCGCCTGGCCGGCCGTGAGCGCGCGCGACAGCAGCCAGGGGTGATCGTGGCCCTGCACGATCGTCAGCACGTTGCTCGTCATGTTCTTGCGCGCCACGAACCAGGGCGCATGCTCGCTCGTGCCGCGCGCCAACCCGCGCTCCTTCAGGCCGCCGATGCCGATCCCCTTGCGCTGGCCGAGGGTGTAGAACGACAGGCCGACATGCTCTCCGAGGCGGCGGCCGCGATCGTCCTCGATCGGCCCCGGGGTGTTCGCCAGGTAGCGGGCGAGAAACTCGCGAAACGGCCGCTCGCCGATGAAGCAGATGCCCGTCGAGTCCTTCTTGGCGGCATTGGGCAGGCCGACCCGGGCTGCGATCTCGCGAACCTCGGTCTTCCTCATGTCGCCGAGCGGGAAGACGGCACGGGACAGCTGCGACTGGTCGAGCCGGTGCAGGAAATAGCTCTGGTCCTTGCGCCCGTCGAGCCCCTTCAGCAGCTCGACCGGGGCACCGGACGGGCGGCGCACACGCGCGTAGTGACCGGTCGCGATCCGCTCGGCGCCGAGGCGAAGGGCATGCTCCAGGAAGGCCTTGAACTTGATCTCGGCGTTGCACAGCACGTCGGGATTCGGCGTGCGCCCGGCCCGGTACTCGCGCAGGAATTCTGCGAAGACCCGGTCCTTGTACTCGGCGGCGAAGTTGACGTGCTCGATCTCGATGCCGAGGACGTCGGCGACGCTGGCCGCATCGAGGAAATCCTGGCGCGACGAGCAGTACTCGTCGTCGTCGTCATCCTCCCAGTTCTTCATGAACAGGCCGACCACCTCGTGGCCATCGCGCTTCAGAAGCCAGGCGGCGACCGCCGAGTCGACTCCACCCGACAGGCCGACGACGATTCGCCGCTTTGCATCCATGCGCCGATTATCCCGGCGACCTCTTTCCCGCGTCAGCGCTTCACCTCGGGGTCGAAGACGGTGGCATCGGTGCTGACGACCGAGAGCGGAAACGCCTGGCCGGCGACGAAATCCTCGATGCAGCGAAGGACGAGGGTGCTGCGGTGGCGCGCACGGCAGGCCTTCAGCTCGGCGAGCGTGAGCCAGAGCGTGCGCACGATGCCGACGTCGAGTGCGAGGCCGGGCTCGGCGGCGCCGATGTCGCCGGCGAACGCCAGGCGCACGTACGTCACGTCTTCGGCGGTCGCGGGCCGCTCGTAGCGCGAAAGATAGATCCCGACGAGATGGCGCGGCGTGAACCGACGGCCGGTTTCCTCGAGCGCCTCGCGGGCCACTGCCTGCGCCGGCGACTCGCCCGGCTCGAGGTGGCCGGCCGGGTTGTTGAGCCGCAACCCTTCCGACGTTTCCTCCTCGACGAAAAGAAAGCGCGTCTCGCCGTCGATCGTCTCGGCGACGATGGCGGCCACGGTGACGCTCGGCTTCCAGCGCTCGGGCATGGCGCGATGCTAGCGGCGCCGCTGACGCGGCGTCGCGGCTTTCTTGTAAGCTCCGGCGTCCGCCGACGGGGGACGAGGAGACGAGCAACATGATGATCGGAGTGCCGCGCGAGACAGCGGCCGGCGAGACGCGCGTGGCCGCCACGCCGGAAACGACCCGCAAGCTGAAGGCGCAGGGGCACACGGTGCGGATCGAATCCGGCGCCGGGGTCGCGGCGAGCGCCGTCGACGAGGCGTATGTCGCCGCTGGCGCCGAGATCACCGACCGCGCCGGGGCCTTCGCCTGCGACCTGGTGCTCAAGGTCCGCTCGCCCGACGCCGCCGAGCTCGTGCTCATGAAGAGCGGCAGCAACCTCGTCGGCATGCTCAACCCTTTCGACCGCGCCGGCCTCGAGGCGCTCGCCGCCGCCGGGCTCACCAGCTTCGCGCTCGAGGCAGCGCCGCGGACGACGCGCGCGCAGAGCATGGACGTGCTGTCGTCGCAGGCGAACATCGCCGGCTACAAGGCGGTGATGATCGCGGCCGACCGCTACCAGCGCTTCTTCCCGATGCTGATGACGGCCGCCGGCACCGTGAAGGCGGCGCGCGTCGTCGTCCTCGGTGTCGGCGTGGCCGGCCTGCAGGCGATCGCCACCGCCAAGCGGCTCGGCGCCGTGATCGAGGCGAGCGACGTGCGGCCGAGCGTCAAGGAGCAGGTCGAGTCGCTCGGCGCCAAGTTCATCGAGGTGCCCTACGAGACTGCCGAGGAAAAAGAAGCCGCCGAGGGCGTCGGCGGCTACGCCAGGCCGATGCCGCAAAGCTGGCTCGACCGTCAGAAGATAGAGGTCGCCAAGCGCATCGCCGCCGCCGACATCGTGATCGCCACCGCGCTGATCCCCCGCCGCGCCGCGCCGGTGCTCGTCAGCGAGGAGAAGGTGAAGTCGATGAAGCCGGGCTCGGTGATCGTCGACATTGCCGCTGGCAAGGGCCCCGGCGGCGTCGGCGGCAACACGCCGCTCAGCGTTGCCGACCAGGTCGTCGAGCGGCACGGCGTCACGATCGTCGGCGAGACCAAACTCGCGGCCCGGGTCGGCGCCGACGCCACGTCGCTCTACGCCCGCAACGTGCTCGACTTTCTCAAGCTCGTGCTCACCAAGGAAGGCGGCTTCGCCGTGCCGCTCGACGACGACATCGTCGCCGCCTGCCTGGTCACCCAGGGCGGCCAGGTCAGGCGCGCCTGATCCGGCGCCGACAAGAAGCAACCGGAGAGATCCAAGTCATGGACGTCGTTTCGCACACCGTCATCAACCTCATCATCTTCGTGCTTGCGATCTACGTCGGCTACCACGTCGTCTGGACCGTGACACCGGCCCTGCACACGCCGCTGATGGCGGTGACGAACGCCATCTCGGCGATCGTCATCGTCGGCGCGATGCTGGCCGCCGCGCTCACCGAGACGTGGCTCGGCAAGTCGATGGGCGTGCTCGCCGTCGCGCTCGCCGCGGTGAACGTCTTCGGCGGCTTCCTCGTCACCCGCCGGAGGCTCGAGATGTTCAGGAAGAAGGAGAAGAAGGCGGCGCCGGCGGAGGCGGCGGCGAAATGAGCCTCGACGTCGTCACGCTGCTCTACCTGGTCGCGAGCATCTGCTTCATCCAGGCCCTGAAGGGCCTGTCGCACCCGACGACCTCGATCCGCGGCAACCTGTTCGGCATGGTCGGCATGACGATCGCGGTGGGCACGACCGCGGCGCTGATCGTCAAGCTCGCCGGCGGCAACCTGTTCGGCATGGTCTGGGTGCTGATCGGGCTCGTCGTCGGCGGCGGCTACGGCGCCTACCGCGCCCGCACCGTCGAGATGACGCAGATGCCCGAGCTCGTTGCCTTCTTCCACAGCATGATCGGCCTGGCGGCGGTGTTCATCGCTGTCGCCGCGGTCGCCGAGCCGAACGCCTTCGGCATCGTCGCGAAGGGCGTGCCGATTCCCGGTGGCAACCGGCTCGAGCTGGCGCTCGGTGCGGCCATCGGCGCCATCACGTTCAGCGGCTCGGTGATCGCCTTCGGCAAGCTCTCGGGCAAGTACAAGTTCCGCCTGTTCCAGGGCGCGCCGGTCCAGTTCCGCGGCCAGCACATCGTCAACCTCGTGCTCGGCTTGGCGCTGGTCTTCTTCATCTACGGCTTCGTCGACAGCCAGAGCTGGTTCGACTTCACCGCCTTGCTCGTTCTCGCGTTCGTGCTCGGCGTCCTCATCATCATCCCGATCGGCGGCGCCGACATGCCGGTGGTCGTCTCGATGCTCAACAGCTACTCGGGCTGGGCGGCGGCCGGCATCGGCTTTTCGCTGAACAACGCCATGCTCATCATCGCCGGCTCGCTGGTCGGCAGCTCGGGTGCGATCCTGAGCTACATCATGTGCAAGGCGATGAACCGCTCGTTCTTCAACGTGATCCTGGGCGGCTTCGGCGGTGAGGCCGGCCCGGCGGCGGGCAAGGCCGAGCAGCGGCCGGTCAAGAGCGGCAGCGCCGACGACGCCGCTTTCATCCTCGGCAACGCCGAGACCGTGATCATCGTGCCCGGCTACGGCCTGGCCGTGGCGCGGGCCCAGCACGCCGTGAAGGAGCT
>JBBRFB010000130.1:0-9085 GCA_038225015.1 Burkholderiales bacterium | reverse complement strand
AATCGCTCCCCGCCCCGGCGCGGGTTGCTCACAACCCCCGCGGGGCCCCCGCCGTTGTTGTTTGGCCACGACCGCTTGATCGCCTCGTTGATTTCCCTGATCGAGCGCTCGATCTCGGCCTCGTCGAGCTCGTCGGAGACGTCGCTGCCGAGCACGCTGGCCTGGATCGTCGAAGCGAACACGGCCTCGCCGAGCGCCGTCGTCTGGATGTCCTGCAGGCTGTCGCTGCCCTCGAGGCCTTCCCACTCCATCGCCAGGACCGACACGTTGTCGCACTTGGCGCCGCCGTTTCGCAACGCCTGCTCGACGAGTTCGGGCACTGAGTCGGCGATCGGCAGCGCGGTCAGCTGGTCGGTGATCTCGCTGTCGCTCACGGTGCCCCAGAGCCCGTCGGAGCAGAGCATCAGCCGGTCGCCCGCCTGCATGAGCAAGGGCCCGACAGTGTCGACAACGGGCTTGCCGGGACTGCCGAGGCAGGTGAAGAGGACGTTTCGATTGAAGCGGTCGCCCATCGGCACGACCTGGCTCATCGTCTGCTGCAGCTCCGAGTACGAATGGTCGCGGGTGCGCGCGATCAGCTTGTCGCCGCGCACCATGTACAGGCGCGAATCACCGCAATGGGCCCAATAGGCCGCGTTGCCCTGGAGCAGGCAGGCGACGACGGTGGTGCGCGGCGTGTCGATCAGCGCTTTCTGAGTGGCGTAGCGGAGCAGCTGATGGTGGCCGGCGATGATCGCCTCGTGCAGGAAGCGCAGCGGATCGGCGAGCGTGGGCTTGCAGTCGCGCTGGAACATGGCCGCGAGCGTCTGCAGCGCGAGCTGCGAGGCCACCTCGCCTTCCGGATGGCCGCCCATGCCGTCGGCGAGGGCGAACAGGCCCGCATCGCGCGTGTAGCAGTAGCCCATGCGGTCTTCGTTCTTCTCGCGACCGCCCTTGCGGCTGACCTGGTAGACGGAAAAACGCATGGTCGGTCAGGCCCGGAAGACGCGATGGCCTGCGGCGGGCCCTAATGAAGCGGGAGGCCGGGACGCCGCGAAGCGAAAGGGGATGCCCATCAGGCCTTGGCGCTGGCCGTCAGGTTCTCGAGCTGCAACTTCAGACGTTCGCTGAAACTGAGCTTGGTGTACTGGCGCTCGGTCTCGCGCGAGAGCTCCTTCTGCAACGCGAAGACGCTCTGTGGCCGCGACAACGGATCCAGCGACATGCACCATTCGGTCACCTCGATCAGATTGTCGCTGTAGACGTTGCGCAAGCGGGAAAGCGAGAGCGCCAGCCGATCCTTCTCGATGCGCTGCGGCGCGTCGTTCGGTGGATAGCCCTGCATGCAGGCGTAGATGCAGGCGCCGATCGCGTAGATGTCGGTCCACGGGCCCAGCGTGCCGTCGCGCCGGTACATCTCGGGGGCGGCAAAGCCCGGCGTGTACATCGGGCGGATGAAGTTGCCTTCCTTGCTCAGCACTTCGCGCGCCGCACCGAAGTCGAGCAACACCGCCTTGTTCTCGTTGGTGATGAAGATGTTGGCCGGCTTGATGTCCAGATGCAGCATCTTGTGCTGATGAACGATGCGCAGGCCGCGCAGTATCTCGTCGAAAAGCGAGCGGATCGTCGACTCGCGAAATACCTTGTCGCGCTTCAGGTCGCGCGCGGTGACGATGAAATCCTGCAGGGTATCGCCCTGCAGGTAATTCATCACCATGTAGACGGTTTCGTTCTCGCGAAAGAAATTGAGAACCGAGACGACGCTGGTATGGGAGATCTGGGCCAGCGAGCGGCCTTCCTCGAAGAAACTCTTCAAGCCGAGGCGATAGAGCGGCTGCTTTTCCGGCTTGACCCGAGGCGTCAACTCGCCCGGCGAACGCTCGGCGAGCGACGACGGCAGATATTCCTTCAGCGCCACCAGCTTGCGATCAGCGTCTTCGCACAGGTAGACGACGCCGAATCCGCCGGCCGCCAGCTTCTTGATCACCTGATAGCCGCCGACCACTGTGCCGGACGGCAAGGGAGCGGGTTTCGGCTTTGACATAATCAGCGAAAAGGGGGCAAAAGCGCGTGGCAGTTTACAGCATGACCGGCTACGCGAATGCCTCCGCGAGCCCGGTTTCGCCGAGTGCGGGAGCATTGCACGAACCCGGCCCGAAGGGTGACCCCGCGGCGGCGCTCCCTCCTTCGATCGCCATCGAGATGCGCTCGGTCAATGGCCGCTTTCTCGATCTGGCGCTGCGCCTGCCCGACGAGCTGAGGGCGCTCGAGCCGGCGCTTCGCGAGCTCCTGACGTCGCGCTTCAAGCGCGGCAAGATCGAACTGCGCGTCACGTCGGCGGCGAACGGCGAGGCGAACGTGGCCGAACCCGGCGGCGAGCAGCTGGACCGGCTCGCCGGCATCGACGCGCGCGTCCGCCAGCATCTGCCCGACGCCCGGCCGCTCTCCGTCAACGAAGCAATGAACTGGTGCCGTGGCCATGCCGCCGCCGTGGTCGACGAGAGCGCCGTGCTTGCGGCAGCTCGCCGCTGCGCCGAAGGCCTGGCCGAGGCGCGAGCCCGCGAAGGAGAGCGCCTGGCCGGCGTGCTGCTCGAGCGGATCGGCCATCTGCGCTCGCTGGCCGATGCAGCAACCCCTCTGGTCCCCGAGGCCGTCGCGCGTCAGCAGCAGCGCTTCGTCGAGCGATGGAACGAGGCGATGGCGCAGGCAGGCGTCGGACAGTCGGTCTCGCGAGATGCGATCGGCGAGCGGGCCCTGACCGAGGCGGCCGCCTATGCGATCCGAATCGACGTCGCCGAAGAGCTCGCCCGCCTGCGCTCGCACCTCGACGAGGTCGCCCGCCTGCTCGAGCGCGGCGGCGAGATCGGCAAGCGGCTCGAATTCCTCATTCAGGAGCTTCTGCGCGAGGCGAACACGCTCGGCTCGAAGTCGTCGTCTCTCGAGATGACGTCGCTCTCTCTCGACATGAAGGTGGCCATCGAGCAACTGCGCGAGCAGATCCAGAACGTCGAGTAGGGCGCGCTGCGTCGGGCCGCGCGCGCAGCCGCAACGTACACTGACCGCAACCGACCGACGTCCGCCGGCAGGTGCCACCGACAGCCCTCACCCCATGGAGTACCCCGGCAACCTGTTCGCCGTCTCGGCCCCCAGCGGCACCGGCAAGTCGAGTCTCGTGAAGGCGCTGCTCGAGCTCGATTCGCACCTCGTCGTTTCGGTGTCGCACACGACGAGAAAGCCCCGCGGGCAGGACCAGCAAGGACGCGAGTACCACTTCATCGACGAGCCGGAGTTCCGTCGCATGGTGGACGACGGCGAGTTCGTTGAATACGCGCAGGTTCATGGCCACCTGTACGGAACGTCGCGCGGCGCGATCGCCGAGCGCATCACCCGCGGCCACGACGTCGTGCTCGAGATCGACTGGCAGGGGGCGCTGCAGATCAAGCGGTTGTTCCCCGACGCCGTCCTCGTCTTCATCCTGCCACCGAGCTGGGACGAGTTGCAGTCGCGGCTCGAGCGCCGGGGCGAGGACGACCCGCAGGTGATCGCCCGACGCATGGCCAACGCCCGGGTCGAGGTCTCCCAGGCCAGCCACTTCGACTTCGTTATAATCAATGCCCTGTTCGAGACGGCACTCTTCGATCTGAAGGCCATCGTTCATTCCCAGCGCCTGAAGTACGCCGCCCTGCATCGATCGCGGCCGGCCGTCTTCGCTGCGCTCGACCTGCTCTGAAGCCCGCGGTCCACGCCCGCTCACCCGAAAGCCCCCATGGCCCGCATTACCGTCGAAGACTGCCTGCTCAAGATCCCGAACCGCTTCCAGCTCGTGCTGGCCGCGACCTACCGGGCGCGGATGCTGAGCCAGGGCCACGCGCCGAAGGTCGAGACCAAGAACAAGCCCGGCGTCACCGCGCTGCGCGAGATCGCCGCCGGCGAGATCGGCATCGACATGCTGCGCAAGGTGCCGATCTGACGCCCGTCACGCCCTAGGGTCTCAACGCCGCGTGCCGGCCGCCCCACGGGGTGCGCAGTGGCAAGGGTTCCACGCTAAATTCGGGGGATGGTCGCTCGATCATCCACCGCCACCCACGACGCCAAACCGGGCGCTCGCAAGCGACCGCCGCCAGCCGTCGCACCGGTGGCCAACGCGGCTGACGCGGCCGCGGCGTCGTTCGCCGCCCTCACCGTCAAGCTCGACTACCTCGAACCGGCCGACATTCGGCGCGTACGCGACGCCTACCGGTTCGCCGACGAAGCCCACCTCGGGCAGTTCAGGGCCAGTGGCGAGCCCTACATCACCCATCCGATCGCCGTCGCCGGCCTCTGCGCCGAGTGGAAACTCGATGCACAGGCGATCATGGCCGCACTGATGCACGACGCGATGGAAGACTGCGGCATCAGCAAGGTCGAGCTGATCGAGCGCTTCGGCGCGCCGACGGCCGACCTCGTCGACGGCCTGACGAAGCTCGACAAGCTGCGCTTCTCGACGCGCGAGGAATCGCAGGCCGAGTCGTTTCGCAAGATGCTGCTGGCGATGACGCGCGACGTCCGCGTCATCCTGGTCAAGCTCGCCGATCGACTCCACAACATGCGCACGATGGACGCCGTCGTGGGCGCCAAGCGCAGCCGGGTGGCGACCGAAACGCTCGAGATCTACGCGCCGATCGCGCATCGACTCGGCCTCAACCAGACCTACCGCGAACTGCAGGAGCTCTCGTTCAAGCACCTGAAGCCCTGGCGCGAAGCAGCGCTGTCGAAAGCCGTGCAGAAGGCGCGCGGTTACCGCCGTGACGCCGTCGTCCGAATCCAGAAGGAGGTCGAGAAGGCGTTCGCGCAGGCGAACGTGCCGGCGCAGGTCCACGGCCGCGAGAAGACCCTCTACTCGATCTACGCCAAGATGCGCGAGAAGCACCTGAGCTTTGCCCAGGTCAACGACATCTTCGGCTTTCGCATCGTCGTCGGCACCCTGCCGGAGTGTTACCTCGCGCTCGGTGTCCTGCACCAGCTGATGAAACCGGTGCCCGGTCGCTTCAAGGACTACATTGCGATCCCCAAATCGAACGGCTACCAGTCGCTGCACACGACGCTGGTGAGCCCGCTGGGCACCGCCGTCGAGTTCCAGATCCGGACCGAGCTGATGCACGCCGTGGCCGAGAAGGGCATTGCAGCGCACTGGCTCTACAAGGAAGACGACGTCAGCGGCCACGGCCAGGAAGCGCAGCGCCAGGGCGCGATGTGGCTGCAGTCGCTGCTCGACATCCAGGACGAGACGCGCGACGCCAGCGAGTTCCTCGAGCACGTCAAGATCGATCTCTTCCCCGACGCCGTCTACGTCTTCACGCCGCGCTCGAAGATCCTGGCGCTGCCGCGCGGCGCCACGCCCGTCGACTTCGCCTACGCCATCCACTCCGACATCGGCGACCACTGTGTCGCCGCCAACGTCAACAGCGAGCCCGTGCCGCTGCGCACCGAGCTGAGAAGCGGCGACGTGGTCGAGATCATCGGCGCCCCTAACGCGCGCCCGAACCCGGCCTGGCTCAACTTCGTCTGCACCGGGCGTGCCCGCTCGAAGATCAGGCACTACCTGAAGAACATGGAGCAGGAGGAGTCGCAGGCACTCGGCGAGAAGATGCTCGCCCAGGCGATGCGGGCCGAAGGACTGCCACTGCCGGGCGACGACACCGCCACGGCGCCGATCTGGCAGCAGCTCACTCGCTGGAGCGGCAACAAGTCGCGAGAGGATCTCTTCATCGACATCGGACTCGGCCGCAAGATCGCGATCATCGTCGCGGCGCGGCTGACCCGGATGCTCGCCGAGAGTGGCATGCGCCCCGATGCGCTGACGCTGACAATGGGCCGCTACGCCGTCGACGATTCCACCCCCTCACAGGGCCTCGTCCTCATCGACGGCAGCGAAGGCGCATCCGTGCAGCTCGCCACGTGCTGCCGGCCGATTCCCGGCGACACCATCGTCGGCAACCTGGGCCGCGGCGAGGGGCTGGTCGTGCATACCGTCGAATGCAGCGTCGGCAAGCGCCTTCTCGAGCGCGACAGCGAGCGCTGGATGGGCGTCGAGTGGGCCGAGCAGCCGACGCGTTCCTTCCAGACGGCTGTTTCGCTGCTCGTGAGGAACGGAAAGGGCGTGCTGGCACAGGTCGCCGCGGCAGTGAGCCAGGCTGAGGCCGACATCACGCACATCGACATGGGCAACGATCCGGCGTCGGAGACGACCGAGCTGAAGCTGCTGCTGAGCGTGCGCGACCGACTGCACCTCGCCGAGGTCATGCGCACGCTGAAGCGATCGTCGACCGTCCTGCGCGTCGCGCGCGTCAAGCCCTGAGATCGCGGCAGAAATCGCCGGCGCGCAGCCGGACCGGCTCCGAAATCCGGCCCCAAGACCGGCAGCCTTCATGCCGTTC
Source organism: Burkholderiales bacterium (assembly GCA_038225015.1). Taxonomy (GTDB): domain Bacteria; phylum Pseudomonadota; class Gammaproteobacteria; order Burkholderiales; family Burkholderiaceae_C; genus Schlegelella_A. Next base: position 2,690 of record JBBRFB010000130.1, on the reverse strand, counting down.
CGGCCTCCGGATAGTGAACGGCGACGATCTCGATCGATTCGCGGCCGGCCGGTGTCGACAACTGCACCTCGTCGCCGACACGGGCCTTGATCAGCGCGCGGGCGATCGGCGAGACCCAGCTCACATCGCCACGCAGGTTGTCGGCTTCGTCGACACCCTTGATCGTCACGGTCTTTCGCTCGTCGCGCGCATTCGCATAGGTGACGGTGGCGCCGAAGAAGACCTGGTCGCTGCCGAAGTGAGCCGACGGATCGGCGACCTCGGCGATGTCGAGCCGTTTCGTCAGAAAGCGGATGCGCCGGTCGATCTCGCGCAAGCGTTTCTTGCCGTACAGGTAGTCGCCATTCTCCGAGCGGTCGCCGTTCTTGGCTGCCCAGGACACCGTCTCGACGACCTTGGGGCGCTCGTCGTCGAGCAAGGCGAGAAGCTCCCGCCGCAGCGCCGCGTACCCGGTTGGCGTCAGGTAGTTCTTCGCGCCGGCCGGAAGCGCGGGCGCCGGAAGATCATCGTCGTCTTCCTCGACCGCGTCGGATTCGCGCGTGAAGGCCTTGCTCATCGGCAAAAGAAGGGAAGCGTCATCCGGCCATTTTGCGGCACGCCACGGCGCAGCGACGACAGGCGTCGGCGCCGCACTGGCATCCAGGACTTCGGGCCAACGAACTGCTCGCCTTGATGCATCATCGAGGTCACCGGCTCGGGATACCGCAAGTCACCCCGGTGCAAGAAGTGCTTCGTTCCGATCGTTCCTTCGCCCATGACCGCCCCTCCGGCACTCGATCAATGGCTCGGCCGCACCGAGCAGCGCAGCGACGTCGTCACACCGACGCCGCTGACGGCGCTCGCCGCCACCCTCGACCGCGACGATCCGGCCGCCGCGTCGGGGCGGGTGCTGCCGCCCCTCTGGCACTGGCTGTTCTTCCTGCCGATTCACCGGCAGAGCGAACTCGGCCCCGACGGCCACCCCCCGCGCGGCGGCTTCCTGCCGCCGGTGACACTGCCCCGCCGCATGTGGGCGGGTAGCCGCCTCGAGTTCATCGGCCCGCTTCGGGTCGGCGACGCCATCACGCGCACCTCGCGCATCGCCGCCATCGCGGAAAAGGCTGCGCGCTCAGGTCCCCTCGTGTTCGTGACCGTCGAGCACGAGATCGCCAGCGCCGCCGGCGTGGCGCTGCGCGAAGCGCACGACATCGTCTACCGCGGGCTGCCCGCGCCGGGTGCGCCGCCAGCGCCACCGGCCGCACCGACCGACGAGGCGTTCGTCCGCGAGATCGTGCCCGACGCGGTGCTGCTGTTCCGCTACTCGGCGCTCACCTTCAACGGCCACCGCATCCACTACGACCGCCGTTACGTCACCGAGGTCGAGGGCTACCCGGGCCTGATCGTGCACGGGCCGCTCATCGCCACGCTGCTGCTCGACCTGTTGCGCCGCGAGCGGCCCGACGCCGTCGTTCGCCGGTTCGAATTCAAGGCCGTCAGCCCACTGTTCGACATCCACCCCTTCGCCGTCTGCGGCCGCGCCGACGGCGACCGCCGCTTCGCCCTTTGGGCTCGCAACCTCGAAGGCGGCCTCGCCATGCAGGCTATCGCCGAGATCGCTTGATCGAGCCGGAACCTCTCACCATGAAGAACACGCCCGACCGCTTTCAAGACCTGCGCGACGCGGTGCGCGCCCTGTGCGCCGAGTTTCCCGATGCCTACCACCGCGAGGTCGATGCCAAGCGCGGCTATCCCGAAGCCTTCGTCGACGCCCTCACGAAGGCCGGCTGGCTGGCGGCGCTGGTCCCGCAGGACTACGGCGGCTCCGGGCTCGGGCTCGCCGAGGCGAGCGTGGTCATGGAGGAGATCAACCGCTCCGGCGGCAACGCCGGCGCCTGCCACGGCCAGATGTACAACATGGGCACGCTGTTGCGACACGGCAGCGACGCGCAGAAGCAGCACTACCTGCCGAAGATCGCCAGCGGCGAGTGGCGGCTGCAGTCGATGGGCGTCACCGAGCCGACCAGCGGCACCGACACGACGAAGATCCGCACCACCGCCGTCCGCCGGGGCGACCGCTATGTCGTCAACGGCCAGAAGGTCTGGATCTCGCGCGTGCAGCACAGCGACTGGATGATCCTGCTCGCGCGCACGACGCCGCTCGCCGACGTCGCGAAGAAGACCGAGGGCATGTCGATCTTCATGGTCGACCTGCGCGCGGCCGAGAAGAGCGGCATGACGGTGCGGCCGATCGCCAACATGGTCAACCACGAGACCAACGAGCTCTTCTTCGAGAACCTCGAGATCCCGGCCGAGAACCTGATCGGCGAGGAAGGCAAGGGCTTTCGCTACATCCTGGACGGCCTCAACGCCGAGCGCACGCTGATCGCGGCCGAGTGCATCGGCGACGGCCACTGGTTCATCGACCGGGTCACGAAGTACGTCGGCGAGCGCATCGTCTTCGGCCGGCCGATCGGCCAGAACCAGGGCGTGCAGTTCCCGATCGCCGAGGCCTACATCGAGATCGAGGCCGCCGACCTGATGCGCTTCAGGGCCTGCGCCCTGTTCGACGCGAAGGAGCCGTGCGGCGCCGAGGCCAACATGGCCAAGTACCTCGCCGCCAAGGCGAGCTGGGAGGCGGCCAACGCCTGCATCCAGTTCCACGGCGGCTTCGGCTTCGCCGACGAATACGACGTCGAGCGGAAATTCCGCGA
>JBBRFB010000129.1:0-9236 GCA_038225015.1 Burkholderiales bacterium | reverse complement strand
CACGCCAGTGGCATTGCCGAGTAGCTAAGTGCGGAAGAGATAACCGCTGAAAGCATCTAAGCGGGAAACTCGTCTCGAGATGAGTCTTGCCGGGGCCTTGAGCCCCCTGAAGAGTCGTTCTAGACCAGGACGTTGATAGGCCGGGTGTGGAAGCGCAGTAATGCGTTGAGCTAACCGGTACTAATTGCTCGTGCGGCTTGACCCTATAACCTTGACATAGTCGAGTATTGAGTCCAGCGCGTGAACCGTTCTTCGCGTTGAACGGCGCATCAAGAATCTGATAATCCCGTGCATGCGGCGACTCTGCGAATTGGCCTACCTGACGTAGTTCAGGGGGTAAAAGTTATGCCTGATGACCATAGCGAGGTGGTCCCACTCCTTCCCATCCCGAACAGGAAAGTGAAACGCTTCAGCGCCGATGATAGTGCGGGTTCCCGTGTGAAAGTAGGACATCGTCAGGCTATTATTCAAAAGGCCTCCGTCGTATTCGACGGGGGCCTTTTTCTTTGTCTCCCGCATTCTGCGGTCCCTACTGAGTTGGTTTTGGGGAATTAGTATGTTGGCTCGCCTTCAGCAACTGACTACCGTGGCGCTCGCCGGCGCCGTCGTCGGCTGGGCGACGTGGTTTTTGGCTCATGGGCGTCCGGGGCTCGCGATTGCCGGTGTGGCCGCCGTTGGTTTATCGTACGCGGCTATTCTCGGGATCGAATTCGTTCTCTTGTATCAGTCCTACGACGCGGGAGATCTGCTACGTCCTCGGGCTCGCCAACTGATCGGCGCCTGGATGGCCGAAGTCCTCTGCGCGCCCTGCGTGTTCCTCTGGCGTCAGCCTTTTCGCTCGGGTGCCGAGCTCGACTCCCTGGCTACCACGACGCCTGCCCGACGTGGTGTCGTCTTCGTTCATGGCTTTATCTGCAACCGCGGACTCTGGAATCCCTGGATGGCCCGCTTCAGAAGGCTTGGTCTGCCGTTCCTGGCCGTTGACCTCGAGCCCGTATTCGGGTCGATAGACCGATATGTGGCCACGGTCGACTCGGCGGTGGCAACTCTTGAGCGGGCAACCGGGCTGGCACCCGTCATCGTATCCCACAGCATGGGCGGCTTGGCGGTGCGCGCTTGGCTTGCCGGCAATCCAGGGCGGGAATCGAGAGCGCACCAGATCGTGACCATCGGCGCGCCGCACGCCGGCACCTGGCTGGCGTGCCTCGGGCGGACCATGAACGGGCGGCAAATGCGTCTGGGCAGTGCGTGGCTACAAGCGCTCAAGGCACGTGAGACGCTGGCTGGTCGAGAGCGATTCACCTGCTTCTTCGGTCATTGCGACAACATCGTCTTTCCGACCTCGAGTGCCACGCTCGCGGGCGCTGACAACCGGCATCTTCCCGGGACACCACACGTGAAGATGGCCTACCACCCCGCCATCGTCGTCGAGGTGCTGAGGCTGCTCGACGTCGACAGCCCCGATGGACCGGCGTCCGCTACAGGTTCTGGATGAACTGCAGGGCCGCCACTGGCGACAGATTGAGCAGTGCGGCAACGTCAGCCAGGTCGTCCGGAATCGCTGGGTTGTCCCAGCTGTGGATGCTGTGGCGGGCCAGACGCGCGGCGAGCTCGACGGTGCGGGCCGCCGCCCGGTTCGACACGCTGGGGTCGCGAATGTCCGAGAGCAACGGGGGCAGACGCCAAAGGCCGACCAGCGCATCCTGAATGTCGATCAGCTCGACGTTGAGCACGCTTCGCTGGGCGACGCTCGAACGCATGGTCGGGTCTTCTTCCTTGACCTGCCGGATGCGCAGAGCCAGAACCGGTGCGTGGCACCAGAGCAGCATCTCCGCGAACTCGTGCAGGAGCGTGACCGCGTGAATCATGGCGGCATCCGGATCGGTGCGGTGGATCGCGAAGGCGAGCGCGAAGTCGGCACCCCGGTGGGCGCGCTGGAGCACGCTGCGCAAGCCCGCCAATGCAGCCGGGCTGGCAGCAAGCCGATCCTCGATCGTCGGCTGCGGCCCGAAGGCGCGGAAGAACGGCGAGATGCCCATCATCACCAAGGCCGAGGTCACCGTCTCCGCGGGGGTGACGGCGCGGCGGCTGCGATGCTGCGATTCGTACGCCAGGACCTTCAGCGTCATCAGCGGGTCGCCGGCGATCATCTCGCCGAGGCTGTTCGCATCGGCGTTGTCCTCGTTGGCGCGAAAGCCCTCGAGCGCGTCGGCAGTGTCCTGGAGCACGGCAATCTCGGCATCGCGCCAGCGCGCGGCCCACCGGGCGACGTCGGCAAGGGGTTCGGTCAACGCCAGGGGCGATGCCATGTTCATGAGGTGTGGTGTGCTTTGCAGGGTATCGCCCGTCATATCGGCCGGCAAGGCGTCGGGCTTGAGGTCTCGCGCCGCCGCGCCGGCGCCGTTCAGCGTCCGGAGGCACGCAGGCAGCAGGTTCGTCCCGTCGGCGCGAGAATCTCACGGTCCGAGGGGGTCTTGCAAGCATGAGCCGCATGAACGAAGGGTCGAGTCCGAAGGTGACGTTTCCCGGCGACGAGCACTGGCCGGCGATCGGCCTTGGCACCTGGCGCATGGGCGAGGAGGCCTCCCGTCGAAAAGATGAGATGGCGGCGGTGCGCCAAGCCCTGGAGCTGGGTTATCGCATCATCGACACCGCCGAGATGTATGGCCAATGAGGCGCCGAGCGTGTCGTCGGCTCGGCGCTGGCCGAGGCGATGCGATCCGGCGGGATCCGCCGCGACGAGGTCTTCATCGTCAGCAAGGTGTATCCCCAACATGCCAGCGCTGCCGGCATGGCCGCTGCCTGCGAACGGAGCCTGGCCCGGCTCGGCATCGACCAGCTCGATGCCTACCTGCTGCACTGGCGAGGCGCCGTGCCGCTCGCGGAGACGGTGGCCGCCTTCGAGACACTTCGGGCGAAGGGCCGGATCCGCCATTGGGGTGTCAGCAACTTCGACCTCGAGGCAATGCACGAGCTGCTTGCCGTTCCGGGCGGGGCCGCTTGCGCCACGAACCAGATCTACTACTCCTTGGGCGAGCGCGGTCCGGCCTTCGACCTTCTGCCATGGCAGCAGGCACGCGGCATCGTCACGATGGCCTATTCGCCGATCGACCAGGGCGCGCTCGCGGCGAATGCGTCCTTGCGTGCGCTGGCTCGTCGGCTCGACGCGACGCCGGTGCAGATCGCTCTGGCGTGGCTCGCCGCACAGACCGGCGTCCTGGCCGTGCCGAAAGCCGTGCGCACCGAGCACTTGCGCGAGAACCTGCAGGCAGCCACGCTCGAGCTGGGGGCCGACGAGCGGGCCGAGATCGACCGCCTCTTCGCACCGCCTCGGCGGCGCACGCCGCTGGCGATGCTCTGATCGAGCGGCCGGCTCGATGAGCAAATTCGATTCGGGCACCTGGTGCCACCCGGGAATGCGCTACTGAAACGCCACCTCGGCAAAGCTGCGAAGCTTGCGGCTGTGCAGCTGGTCGACGCCGGCCTCGCGCAGCCGCTCGATGGCGCGGATTCCGATGCGCAGATGCTGGTCCACGCGCTCGCGGTAGAAGTGATTGGCCATGCCCGGCAGCTTGATGTCGCCGTGCAGCGGCTTGTCGCTCACGCACAGCAGCGTGCCGTAGGGGACGCGAAAGCGAAAGCCGTTGGCGGCGATCGTCGCGCTTTCCATGTCGAGGGCGATCGCTCTACTCTGGCTGAAACGGCGCTCCGGCATCGTCGTCACGTTGCGCGACGGCAGCAGCTCCCAGTTGCGGTTGTCGGTGCTGGCCACGGTGCCGGTGCGCAGGATCCGCTTCAGCTCGTAGCCCTCGAGCTGCGTGATCTCGGCCACCGCCGCCTCGATCGCGACCTGGATCTCGGCGAGAGCCGGGATCGGCACCCACAGCGGCAGATCCTCGTCGAGGACATGGTCCTCGCGCACATAGCCGTGGGCGAGCACGTAGTCGCCGAGCTGCTGGCTGTTGCGCAGGCCGGCGCAGTGGCCGAGCATGACCCAGGCATGGGGGCGCAGTACGGCGATGTGGTCGGTGATCGTCTTCGCGTTCGCCGGCCCGACACCGATGTTGACCATCGTGATGCCGGCGCGGTCGCCGCGCACCAGGTGGTAAGCGGGCATCTGCGGCAGGCGCGGTGGCGGCGCCGTGTGTTCGTCGCCGGGCCGCGGCGGCGCGCCGGCACGGCGCTCGACCACGTTGCCGGGCATCACGAAGGCTTCGTAGGCGGCGCTTTCAGACGGCGCGTTCATCGCCTCGTGGCCGAGGCGCACGAACTCGTCGATGTAGAACTGGTAGTTGGTGAAGAGGACGAAGTTCTGGAAGTGCGCGGGATCGGTGCCCGTGTAGTGGCGCAAGCGGTGCAACGAGTAGTCGACCCTCGGCGCGGTGAAGAGGGCCAGGGGCTGCGGCTCGCCCGCGGCTGCTTCGAAGGTTCCGTTGGCGATGCCGTCGTCCATGGCGCTGAGGTCGGGCAGATCGAACAGATCGCGCAGCAGCAGCCGCTGCTCGGCCGAGAGGTTGCCCTCGATGTGATCGTGTTCGGCCAGCGAGAAATGCACCGGAATCGGCTGCACGCCGGTGCCCACCTCGAGGGCGACGTGATGGTTGTCGAGCAGCAGCCGGAACTGCTCGAGGTAGTACGGGGCGAACAGGTCGGGCCGCGTCAGAGTGGTCTCGAAGCTCCCAGGGCCGGCGACGAAACCGAAGCTGAGTCGCGAGTCGGCGCGAGCCACCGTGTCGGTGTGGATTCGAACGAACGGATAGCACGCGCGGACGGCGCCTGCGCTCCGGTCGCCGGCGACGAAGGCCTGCAGCGCCGTGCGCAGGTGCTCGACGCTGCCGTCGTAGATCGCGCGCACGCGCTCGAGGGCGGCTTCGGCATCGTCGAACCTCGCGGGCGCGATGAACGCGGGCGTGTGCGCCATCTCAGCCGATCTTCGCGAAAAACACGATCTGCGGCGGCGCCGCGAACATCGAGCCGGCGGCCGCGATCGCCGCCCCGACGTGCGCCGTCTTCATGTGCGCATCGGCATCTTCCGCCGCTCGCCAGGACTCGACCGTCTGGAAGACGTGCGGCAGGTCGGGTCGCTGGAAGAGTTCGTACGACAGGCACCCTGCCTCTTTGCGAGAGGCCTCGGCGAGCTCGATGAGCAGCGCCTTGGCGGCAGCAGCGTGCGGAGGATGGACGACGATCGAGGCCATGACGTGGATCATGTGGTGCTCCTGCGGCGGCAGCGCCGGCGATGCGTGCAAAATCGCCCGCACGTCGAATGATGCCGCACGCCGATGACACAGCAGGTTCTCGCCGTTGCCTGGCCGCGTTGCGGGCATCGCGGCGCGGTGCCTGAGCCGATGGCGACCCGCAGGATCGCCGCGTGAAGGTGCTGGTGCTCGGCGCCGGCGTCGTCGGCGTCGCCGCAGCCTACGAGCTCGCGCTCGCCGGCCACGAGGTGACGGTGGTCGATCGGCAGGCGGCGCCAGCCATGGAGACGAGCTACGCCAATGCCGGCGAGGTCTCGCCTGGCTATTCGGCCCCCTGGGCGGGCCCGGGTGTGCCGCTGAAGGCGTTGAAGTGGCTGGCGATGCGGCACCGGCCGCTCGTCGTCCGCCCGAGCTTCGACGCTGCGCTCGTGCGCTGGGTGCTGGCGACGCTGCGCAACTGCACCGAGGCGCGCTACGAGATCAACAAGACGCGCATGGTGCGTCTCGCCGAGTACAGCCGCGACTGTCTGCGCGCCCTGCGTGCCACCACAGGAATCGCCTACGACGAGCGCATGCAGGGCACGCTGCAGCTCTTTCGCACCCAGAAGCAGCTCGACCACAGCGCCGGCGACATCGCCGTCCTGTGCGAGAGCGGCGTGGCCTTCGAGTTGCTCGACCGCGACGGCTGCATTCGCCACGAGCCGGCACTGGCCGGCGTACGCGACAAGTTCGTCGGCGGCCTGAGGCTGCCGGGCGACGAGACGGGCGACTGCTTCAAGTTCACCCAACGGCTCGCCGCACTCGCGGCCGAGCGCGGCGTCGCGTTTGCCTGGCAGACGCCGATCGAGCGCCTCGTTCGCAGCGGCGACCGGCTGTTCGGCGTCGCCGTCAGCGGTGGCACGCTGAACGCCGACGCCTACGTGGTCGCCCTCGGCAGCTATTCGCCGCTCCTCCTCAGGCCGATCGGCGTGCGCATCCCCGTCTATCCGGTCAAGGGCTATTCGCTCACGGTGCCGATCGTCGATGCAAGCGGGGCGCCGGAATCGACCCTCATGGACGAGACCCACAAGGTGGCGGTCACGCGCCTGGGCGACCGGATACGCGTCGGCGGCACGGCCGAGCTTGCCGGCTACAGCACGACGCTGCACGAGGCACGTCGGCGCACCCTGACCCACGTTGTCACCGACCTGTTCCCGCGCGGCGGCGATTGCGCGCGCGCCGAGTTCTGGTGCGGCCTCAGGCCGATGACGCCCGACGGCACGCCGATCATCGGCGCGACACCTATCGCCAATCTCTACCTCGCGACCGGCCACGGCACGCTCGGCTGGACCATGGCCGCCGGAACCGGCCGCATCCTCGCCGACGTGATTTCCGGCCGCAGCGCCGGCATCGACCTCGCCGGCCTGACGGTCGCCCGCTACGCCGGAGCGGTGCGCTGATGCCCCCGCCACCCGACGGTGCCGCCGCGCGGCCGTCGCCGGGCGCGCTCCGGGCGCCGCTCGCCGGCACGGTCGTCGAGGTCCTGGTCGTCGCCGGAGAGACGGTGGCCGAGGGCGCGATCGTCCTCGTGCTCGAATCGATGAAGATGGAGCACGAGGTGCACGCCGATCGCGGCGGGCGGGTCGACGATGTGCGTGTCCGTGCCGGCGACAACGTCGCCGAAGGCGAGCCTCTTCTCACGGTGCAACGGCAGGACGGCGCGATCACCGCGACGGGCGCCGACGGCGCACGAGCAACGGCCGCGGCGGGGACGACGGTCATGTCCGCACCGGCGGAGCCGGCCTCGACCTCGGCGTCGTCTTCGCCCATCGCCGAGGTCACCTTGCGGCCCGACCTGCGCGAACTTCGCGACCGCGAAGCCCTGCTCGCCGACGGCGCCCGGCCGGAGGCGATCGGCCGTCGCCACGCGCTCGGCCTGCGCAGTGCGCGCGAGAACATCGACGCGCTCTGCGACGACGGCAGCTTCATCGAGTACGGCGCCCTCGCCTTCGCGGCGCAGGAACGTCGCCGCAGCCGCGACGAGCTGATCCGCGATACGCCGGCCGACGGCATGGTCACGGGGATCGGCGGCGTCAACGCGGCGCTGTTCGGCGCCGAACGGGCGCGCACGGTGGTCATGGCCTACGACGCGACCGTGCTTGCGGGTACCCAGGGCATGCGCAATCACCAGAAGACCGACCGCCTGCTCGGCATCGCCCGCGCGCAGGGCCTGCCGGTGGTGCTGTTCGCCGAGGGCGGCGGCGGCCGGCCGGGCGACGTCGACATGCCCGTCGTCGCCGGCCTGCACGTGCCGACCTTCGCCCGCTTCGCCGGCCTGAGCGGCAAGGTCCCGCTCGTGGCCGTCGTCGCCGGCCGCTGCTTCGCCGGCAACGCCGCGCTGGCCGGCTGCTGCGACGCGATCATCGCCACCTCGGGGAGCTCGATCGGCATGGGCGGCCCCGCCATGGTCGAGGGTGGTGGCCTCGGCACCTTCGCTCCGGAGGCGATCGGCCCGAGCGCCGTGCAGTCGGGCTCCGGCGTGATCGACGTGCTCGTCGCCGACGAAGCGGCCGCCGTGGCGGCGGCCCGGCACTACCTGTCGTTCTTCCAGGGCGTCTGCAGCGGGTGGACCTGTAGCGACGGGAACGCGCTTCGCGATGTCCTGCCGGCGAGTCGCCTGCGCGTCTACGACATGCGCTGCGTGATGCGCGGCGTCGTCGATACCGGCTCGCTGCTCGAGCTGCGCGCCGGCTTCGGCGCCGGGGTCCTGACGGCGCTGGCCCGGCTCGAGGGCCGTCCTATCGGCGTCCTCGCCAGCAACCCGGCGCATCTTGGCGGCGCCATCGATGCCGATGCGGCCGACAAGGCGGCCCGCTTCATGCAGCTGTGCGATGCGCACGGCCTTGCGATGCTGAGCCTGATCGACACGCCCGGCTTCATGGTCGGGCCGGAGATCGAGAAGCGCGCCCAGGTCCGCCATGCCAGCCGCATGTTCGCCGTCGGCGCCCAGCTCACGGTGCCGTTCGTTGCCCTGGTCGTTCGCAAGGCCTACGGCCTCGGGGCGATGGCGATGGCCGCCGGCGGCTTGCACGCGCCGCTGGCCACCGTGGCCTGGCCGAGCGGCGAGTTCGGTGCGATGGGGCTCGAGGGGGCGGTCGAGCTCGGCTACCGCAAGGAGCTCGCTGCCGTGGCGCCCGGTCCCGAGCGCGAGGCCTTGCGCGAGCGGCTGGTCGCCGAGCAGTACGCCAGGGGGCAGGCGCTCAACATGGCGGCGACCCTCGAAATCGACGCTGTCATCGACCCGGCGCGGACGCGTGACTGGATCGGCAAGACGCTGGCAGCGTCTCCGGCGTCGAGAGGAAGCGGCCGCTTCGTCGACCCTTGGTAGCTCAGATTCCGCCCTTGTGCCGGCGCAGCGCGCCCTGAAGGTGGAGTCAGGCCGTCTCGACGAATTCGCACGCCGGCGCGTCGGGCCAGTGGTGCGCGAGCAGGGCGGGGTGGGCCGCCTCATAGCCGATGTCGTAGCCGGTATCCCCGCCGGAGGCCGACGCGGCAGCACTCGGTCGGGCGCCGGCAAGGTACCACCGCTTCACGTCCTCGACCCAATCGGCATCGTTCATCGTCTGCTCCTCGAACCCGGCTCGAAGCGACTGTCGCGCCGGGCTCGTGTGTCCACTATCGGCTAACGCTGTCGTGCGCGGTAGGAACGAACCTACAGCGGCACGCCGCGGCGCGAATTTATGCGCTCGTCGTGACCGGATGACGACAGCCGGTGCGTCGCACTCCGTGCGCATTCAACGCTTTGCGCCCGCCGAGCGCCTTCGCCCCGCCGGCCGGTGGTCGGGCGCGTCCGCGCGTTGCCGAGCACCAGGCCGTCGCGCACAATCGTGTCGGAACACGAGGCGAGTATCGAGCTGATCCGGAACGGCCGTAACGGTCCGACGCCGACGCCGACAACGACGTCGAGCGCAACTGCAAGGAACACATGAGCGGCTATCGCGTCAACGTCCGTCTCGACAAGGACACGGTCCGTGTCTTCGAGCGCCAGCACATCGGCAG
>JBBRFB010000128.1:0-9501 GCA_038225015.1 Burkholderiales bacterium | reverse complement strand
CCTTCATGGAACGGCGACGGCTCGCCCTGGTAGACGAAGCCTTCGGCGAGGGCCCGGCCGAGGTCGGCCAGCGGCGTCGCCGCGTAACCGGCGTAGTAGCCGTCGCGCTCGCCGGTAAGCAGCACGTGCACGGCGTGATGCAGATCGTCGTTCCATTGCGCCGTGCCGGCGAGCGGCCGCCCGGCGGCGTCGCGCACGAGGCGAGACGCCTCGTTCAGCTCGTTCTCGAGAACGACGTGGACGTGGCGCTCGCGGCCCGGGCCGTTGCGCAACGCCTCGCAGATCTCGGAGACGATGTGCGTCGGCGAATCGTCGCGGATGGCATGGATCGCGTCCATGCGCAGGCCGTCGAAGCCCATCTCCTCGACCCAGTAGAGGGCGTTGTGGATGAAGAAGTCGCGCACCATGCGCGAGTTCGCGCCGTCGTAGTTGATGGCCGCTCCCCACGGCGTCTGGTGCGCCGGGTTGAAGAACTCCGGGCAGTAGCCGTGCAGGTAGTTGCCCTCGGGGCCGAAGTGGTTGTACACGACGTCGACGAGCATCGTCAGGCCGAGGCCGTGCGCCGCGTCGACGAGCGACTTCAGCGCGTCGGGCGAGCCGTACGCCGCGTCGGGCGCGTAGAGCAAAACGCCGTCGTAGCCCCAGTTGCGGCGGCCGGGAAAGTCGGCGAGCGGCATCAGCTCGACGGCGGTGATGCCGAGGGCGGCGAGCTCCGGGAGCCGCTCCTCGGCCGCGGCGAAGGTGCCTGCGGTCGTGAAGGTGCCGACATGCAGTTCGTAGACGACGGCCTCGTGCCAGGGCCGGCCGGGCCAGTCGGCGTGCCGCCATCGATACGCGCCGGGATCGACGACGCGGCTGGCACCGTGCACGTCGTCCGGGTTGCTGCGCGATGCCGGATCGGGGACGCAGCTGCCGTCAGGCAGGCGGAACCGGTAGCGGTCGCCAGCGCGCGCGTCCGCGACATGAAGGACGTGCCAGCCGTCGGGGCCCCGCATCATGGGCGCGCCGGCCGCGGCAGCGTCGGCGCCGCGAACCAGCGCGACTTCGGCCACGCTCGGCGCCCACAGGGCGAAGCGGACGCCGCCGCCGTCGATCAGGGCAGCGCCGAACGGCATGGCATGGGTCCGCTTCATGTCGTGCGGCATCGCCGAGCCATCAGGACGACGGAGCGCGCCTGCAGCGCGTAGCTCGGAGCACCCGCGGCAGCGACCACGGTATCGCCGGTCGCGGGGGCCTCGACCACGCCGGCCGACGGATCGGCGGTATCGAGCTGCAGTTGCCAGGGACGCTCGGCGTCGCCCGGAAGGACGAAGTCGATGGCGTCGTGGTGGCTGTTGAGGAGGAGCAGGAAGTCGTCGTCGAGCAGCCGCTCGCCGCGCGGCCCGCGGTCGACGATGCCGCGGCCGGAGACGAGCATGGCCAGGCACCGAGCCTGCCCATCGTTCCAGTCGGCTTCGTTCATCTCGGTCCCGTCGGGCTTGAGCCAGCAGACGTCCTTGGCCTGATCGCCCTCGACCACGCTTCCGGTGAAGAAGCTGCGGCGGCGAAACGACGGATGCGCCCGCCGCAAGGCGACGAGGCGCTGCACGAAGGCCGTGAGCGCTTCGCGCTCCGGGGTCTGCTGCCAGTCGAGCCAGCCGAGCTCGTTGTCCTGGCAGTAGACGTTGTTGTTGCCCTGCTGGGTATGGCTGCGCTCGTCGCCGGCCAGCAGCATCGGCACGCCCTGCGACAGCAGCAGCGTGGCCAGCAGGTTGCGCTTCTGCCGCTCACGCAACGACAGGATCTGGGGATCGTCCGTCGGCCCTTCGACGCCGCCGTTCCACGAGACGTTGTTGTTGCTGCCGTCGTTGTTGTCTTCGCCGTTCGCCGCGTTGTGCTTGTCGTTGTACGAGACCAGATCGTTCAGGGTGAAGCCGTCGTGCACGGTGATGAAGTTGATGCTCGCGCTCGGGCGCTTGCCCGACCAGCCGTAGATGTCCTGCGAGCCGGTCAGCCGCCGCGCCACCTGGCCGATGAGGCCGGCGTCGCCCTTCCAGTAGCCGCGCATGCCGTCGCGGTACTGGTCGTTCCACTCCGACCAGCCGAGCGGAAAGCGGCCCACCAGGTAGCCACCGTGGCCGAGATCCCAGGGCTCGGCGATCAGCTTGACGCGGGCCAGCACGGGGTCCTGGCGAATGGCGTCGAAGAAGCCGCCGAGGTCTTCGACCTTGCCGTCCTCGCGTGCCAGGGCGGAGGCAAGGTCGAAGCGAAAGCCGTCGACGTGCATCTCCTCGACCCAGTAGCGCAGCGAATCCATCACCAGCTGCAGGGCGCGCGGATGCTCGAGGTTGACGGTGTTGCCGCAGCCGGTGAAGTCGTCGTAGAAGCGCGGGGCCTCGCGATTAGTGATGTAGTAGGAGGTGTTGTCGATTCCGCGCAGCGACAGCGTCGGCCCCAGGTGATTGCCTTCGCAGGTGTGGTTGTAGACCACGTCGAGAATGACCTCGATGCCGGCGCTGTGCAGAGACTTCACCATGGTCTTGAATTCCTTGACCTTGCCCGATGCGCTGTAGCGGGGCTCGGGTGCGAAGAATCCGAGTGTGTTGTAGCCCCAGTAGTTGCGCATGTTCCTCTCGACGAGGTTGCGATCGTTCAGGAAGGCATGCACCGGCAGAAGCTCGACCGTCGTGACGCCGAGGCGTTGCAGGTAGTCGATGACCGGTGCCGTGCCGAGCGCGGCGTAGGTGCCACGAAGTTTCTCCGGCACGCCCGGGTGGGTGCGGGTGAAGCCACGCACGTGCAACTCGTAGATCACCATGTCGTGCCAGGGCACGGCAGGGGGCCGGTCGTCGCCCCAGGTGAACGCCGTCTCGAGGACTCGGCACTTCGGCATGAAGGGCGCGCTGTCGCGCCGGTCGAAGGCGAGATCCTGGCGCTTGCTGCCGACGGTGTAGCCGTAGAGCGCGTCGCTCCAGCGCAGCTCGCCGGTCAGGTCGCGCGCATAGGGGTCGACGAGCAGCTTGTTCGGGTTGAAACGGTGGCCCTGCTCGGGCTTGTACGGGCCGTGGACGCGGTAGCCGTAGGTCAGGCCGGGGCGGGCCTGGGGCAGGTAGCAATGCCAGACGTCGTCGGTGCGCTCGCGCAGCAGGATGCGCTGGCGTTCGCGCCGGCCTTTCTCGTCGAACAGGCAAAGCTCGACCTTTTCAGCGTGCTGCGAGAACAGGGCGAAGTTGACGCCTTCGCCGTCCCAGCGGGCGCCGCGAGGAAAGGGCTGGCCGGGCCAGACCACATCGATGACGTCGTTTGTGCTCATGGGGTGCCGGCCGCAAAGGCCGGTCGGTCGAAAGGAAGGCAAAGAAAGAGCCGCAGGGCATGCGGCCGAAGTGGAGTGGCAGACCCGCAGTTCCCGGGCCGCCAGCCGCCGCCGAGGGCGCTAGCGCCGACGATTCTCGTCGAGCGGCTCGCCGGCCTTCTTCTCGCGCGGCCACCAGTGCTCGATGCGCTCGGCCGCCCAGTCCTTGCCGCCGAGCCCGAAGGCCAGCGCGAGCGCGAAGACGACGCCGCCCAGGATGACCAGGAAGCTCTGGCGGACGATGTCGCCGCCGACCCTGATCTGGTCGAGCGCGATCAGTATGACGAACACCATGATCGCGTACTGCGCGAGCTTGCCGAGGAAGGCCGCGTCCTGCAACTTGATGTTGCGGCAGTAGGCAGTGACCGTGTCGCCGATGAAGCGCGCGAAATACGAGCCGAAGGCGATGACCAGAAGCGCAACGAACACGTTCGGCACGAACCAGACCACCCGGCCGAGCAGGTCGGTGATGTAGGTCAGGCCGAGTCCGTTGAAGGCGATCAGCAGCGCGGCGAGGATGACCAGCCAGTAGGCGAGCAGGCCGAAGATGCTGGTCGTGTCGCCGGCGACGCCGCCCTGGCGGAGGAACCCGTCGAGGCCTGCGCGCTCGGTGAGGACGTTGAAGTTGATCGCCCGCAGCGCCCGCGTCACCGCGAACCGGGCCACCTTGGCGAGCAGCCAGCCGCCGATGATGACGACGAGCGCCACCAGCAGGCGCGGCAGGAAGGCGCCGATCTGGAACAGGATGGCCCTTGCGGGCTCGAGCAGGATGCTGACGCTTTCCATGGGGCTGTCTCCCTGGCTTTGTCGATCCGGGACGCGTCAGCGTGCCGAAGCGTTGTCGATCAGGGCGAGCACGCCTTGCAGCGGCACCTGCGCCCAGTCGGTTCGGTTGTTGAGCTCGTAGCGCAACTCGTAGAGTGCCTTCTCGAGCTCGAAGAGCGACAGCAGGCCGGCGTCGATCGGTGCCGCGCCGCCCACTTCCATCGTTGTCTCGTACGCGGTCATGAAGGCCTGCCGTGTCGCCTGCTCCCAGTCGCGCACGACCGGGTCGAGGCGGGCGACGTCGTCCGGGGTCTGCGCCACGCGCCGCAGCGCCGACCAGCGCGCGTAGTTGAAGGAGCGCAACATGCCGGCGACGTCGCGCAGCGGCGAGCTCTTGGCGCGACGCTCGTCGAAGGTGCGCGCCGGCTCGCCCTCGAAGTCGATGATGAAGAAATCGTTGTCGGCCACCAGCACCTGGCCGAGGTGGTAGTCGCCGTGGTAGCGGGTCTTGACGCCGCCCTGCCCGGCCACGTCACTCGCCTCGACCAGGCTGCGCAGCGCCGCCTCCCGGCCGAACACCGCCTCGGCGTCGGCCCGGGTCGGCGCCGGGAGCTGCCCCAGGCGCTCGCGCAGCAGCGCGAGCGTGCTGCCGATCTCGTCGCCGGCGCGCCGGCGAAAGGCCGCTACGTCGGCGGGCACGATCGGCTCCGGGTCGAACGCCGGGTCGCCGGTGCGCCGGGCCAGTGCCAGGTGAAGCTCGGCGGTGCGCTTGCCGAGCGTTGCCGCCTGCTCGAGGAAGCCGCCGTGCTGGTCGGCCAGCGAGGCGGCCTCGTCGAGGCCCGCGGTGCGCACCTCTTCGAGGAAGCGCTCGACGTAGCCGAGCGTGAACTGCCAGCCGTCGCCCTGGTTGGCCACATAGCCCTGCACCAGCGCCAGCGTCATCGCGGTGCCGTCGGCGGCAAAGTACTCGAGTGCGCCGAGCACCGGCACGCAGTTCGGAAAACGCGCCACTTCGGTCAGGAAGCGGCCCATCTCGAGCTCGGGGTTGAGGCCCTCGCGCAGCCGCCGGTAGCCTTTGAGGAAGAGCTTCTCGCCGAGCGTGACGACCGTGTTGCTGCTCAACGCCCCGGGCCGCGAGACCGTGAGCGAGGCGATGTCGGAGACAACGCTCGCAAACACTGCCGTCGGCGCGAAGCGCAGCCGACCGGCCGCCGTGGCGATCTCCCTGCGGTCGGCGATTGCCTGGATCAACGCCCGGCAGAACTGCTCGTCGTAGAACGCATCGCCCATGACGCCGACGTTGGCCTGCTGGCGCACCCTGGCAAGGCCGGCCGGCTGCAGTGCCGCCATGCGCTCCTCGTCGGTGTCTTCCCAGGCCAGGGCCAGCGGCGCGAAGTAGGTCGACTCCTCGGCCGGCCCATCGAGCTTGAGGATCGGCAGCATCCAGGCATGGCGCCCCTCTTCCCAGACCGTGTGATCGACCACGCGGGCCCGATCGATCGTCGTGCCCTTCGACGCGTACCAGCGCTGGACCTCGATGAAGCGCGGCAGCGTGTCGGTCTCGAACTGCGTGCGCATGCGCTCGGCCATGCCGATCCGCCATGGCATGACGCGGTCGCGGAAAAAGCTCGTCCAGCCGTCGAAGAGGACGAGCGTCGGCCGGTCCTGCAGGGCGATTCCCTCCTGGTGCCAGCTCGGCACCTCGGCGTCGGCGTCGAGGCGAAACCAATAGAAGCCGTACGACGGCAGGGTCAGCAGGTAGGGCAGCTCGCCGATCGGCGGAAACGAGGTGCGGCCGAGCATCTCGACCGGCACCCGGCCCTTGAAGGCGGCGAGATCGAGCTCGACCGGCTGCGCCGCGCGCGACAGGTTGAACACGGTGAGGAGGGTGTCGTCCTCGTATTCGCTCAGGTAGGCGAGGATCTTGCGGTTGCCCGGCTTCAGGTAGCGGCGCCTGCCGCGGCCGAAGGCGTGGCTCGTCTTCCTGACCGCGAGCATGCGCTTGGTCCAGTTGAGGAGCGAGCTGGTCTCGCGCGACTGCGCCTCGACGTTGAGCGCCTCGTAGCCGTAGATCGCGTCCATGATCGGCTGCAGGTAGAGCCGCTGCGGGTCGGCGCGCGAGAAGCCGGCGTTGCGGTCGGGGTTCCACTGCATCGGCGTGCGCACGCCGTTGCGGTCGCCGACGAAGACGTTGTCGCCCATGCCGATCTCGTCGCCGTAGTAGATGATCGGCGAGCCGGGCATCGACAGCAGCATGCCGTTCATCAGCTTGACGCGGTCCATGTCGTTTTCCATCAGCGGCGCCAGCCGCCGGCGGATGCCGAGATTGATGCGCGCGCGCTTGTCGGCCGCGTACATGTTGTACATGTAGTCGCGCTCCTTGCTCGTCACCATCTCGAGCGTCAGCTCGTCGTGGTTGCGCAGGAAGATCGCCCACTGGCAGCCTTCGGGAATCTCCGGCGTCTGCTGCATGATCTCGACGATCGGATGGCGGTCTTCCTGGGCGATCGCCATGTACATGCGCGGCATCAGCGGGAAGTGGTACGCCATGTGGCATTCATCGCCGTCGCCGAAGTACTCGCGCACGTCTTCCGGCCACATGTTGGCCTCGGCGAGGAGGAAGCGGTTCTTGTACTCGGCGTCGATCGCCCGGCGCAGCGTCTTGATGACGGCGTGCGTTTCCGGCAAATTCTCGTTGCTGGTGCCGTCGCGCTCGATCAGGTAGGGAATGGCGTCGAGGCGAAAACCGTCGACTCCCAGGTCGAGCCAGAAGCGCATGGTGTCGAGCACGGCCGACATCACCTTCGGATTGTCGAAATTGAGGTCGGGCTGGTGGCTGAAGAAGCGGTGCCAGAAGTACTGCTTGCGGATGGGGTCGAAGGTCCAGTTCGACGTCTCGGTGTCGGTGAAGATGATGCGCGTACCCTGGTACAGCTGGTCGGTGTCGCTCCAGACGTAGAAGTCGCGCTCGGGCGAGCCGGCCGGTGCCTTCCTCGCCGCCTGGAACCAGGGGTGCTGGTCGGAGGTGTGGTTGATGACGAGCTCGGTGATGACCTTCAGGCCGCGCTTGTGCGCTTCGTCGAGCATCAGCCGGAAGTCGTCGAGCGTGCCGTACTGCTCGTGCACGCCGTCGTACTGCGAGATGTCGTAGCCATCGTCGCGCATCGGCGACGGGTAGAACGGCATCAGCCAGATCGTGTTGACGCCGAGGTCGCGAACGTAGTCGAGCTTGCTGGCGAGGCCCTTGAAGTCGCCGTAGCCGTCGTCGTTCGAGTCGAAGAAGGCCTTGACGTTGAGCTGGTAGATGACAGCGTCGCGATACCAGAGTGGATCGTCGGGCGGCGCCGTGACGGCCTGCTGTGCCGCGGCGAGCTCGGCGTCGGACAGCTGCTTCACAGGAAGTAGTCGAAGTCGCGCTCGCTGCGAACGCGCTGGCGAACGAGCATCACGTGGGCGGGCACCCGGTTCGGGTCGAGCATGACGAAGTTGTGTCGCCCCTGCCAGAGAAAGCGCTCGTCGGTGAGCAGGTCGTGCATCTGGTACTGCGCGTTCTCGTCGAGGCCGAGGGCCGCCAGATCGAGCTCGAGCCAGCCCGACTGCGCATTGTTCGGGTCGAGGTTGACGACGGTGACGATGATGTTCTCGCCGCTCTGCTTCGCGTAGGCGAGGAGCTGGTCGTTGCCGATGCTGCAAAAGCAGAGGTTGCTGTCGTCCTGCAGCGCCGGGTTCTCGCGCCGGATCCGGTTCAGCCTGGCGATGAACGGGGCCAGGCTGTCGGCACGCGTCAGGTCCCAGTGACGCAGCTGGTACTTCTCGGAGTCGCGGTACTCCTCGCTGCCCGGCTCGCGCGGCGTGCCCTCCAGCAGCTCGTAGGCCGGCCCGTAGATGCCGTAGCTCGCCGCCAGCGTCGCCGCCAGCACGATGCGCGACATGAAGATCGGACGGCGCCCGCCGTGCAGCTGCTCGTGCAGGATGTCGGGCGTGTTCGGCCAGACGTTCGGACGGAAGTACTCCTTGCCGGGCCCGGCCGACAACTCGGTGAAGTACTCGACCAGCTCGTCCTTCGTGTTGCGCCAGGTGAAGTAGGTGTATGACTGCGAGTAGCCGACCTTGGCGAGGCGATGCATCACCTTCGGCCGCGTGAACGCCTCGGCCAGGAAGATCAGCTCCGGATGCTCGCGCTTCAGCTCGCCGATCACCCACTCCCAGAACGCGAACGACTTGGTGTGCGGGTTGTCGACGCGAAAGACCGTCACGCCCTCGCCGATCCAGTGCTCGAACACGCCCTTCAGCGCCTGCCACAGCGCCTTCCAGTCGGCGGTCTCGAAATGGAACGGATAGATGTCCTGGTACTTCTTCGGCGGGTTCTCGGCGTACTGGACGCTGCCGTCGGGACGAGCGCGGAACCAGTCGGGGTGGTCCTTCACCCACGGGTGGTCGGGTGCGCACTGGAAGGCGATGTCGAGCGCGATGTCGATGCCGAGCGCCTGCGCCTTGGCGACCAGGCGGCGGAAGTCTGCGGCGGTGCCGAGTTCGGACAGGATGGCGGTGTGGCCGCCCTCGTCGGCGCCGATCGCCCACGGGCTGCCGACATCGCCGGCGCCGGCGACCAGCGCGTTGTTCGGTCCCTTCCTCTTGACCCGGCCGACCGGGTGGATGGGCGGGAAGTAGAGGACGTCGAAGCCAAGCTCGGCGACGTAGGGCAGCCGCGCCTCGACATCACGGAAGGTGCCGTGGCGGCCCGGGTCGGCGGCCGCCGAGCGCGGGAACAGTTCGTACCAGCTGCTGGCCCGCGCCTTCGGCCGGTCGGTGACGAGCGGCAGCTCCAGCGGGAACGCCGTCTCGAGGCTGCGGTCGGGATAAGCCGCGGCGACCGTGGCGAGCGTCTCGTCGAGGGCCAGCACCTTCAACGCCGCGGCATCGGTCTTGGCGTCGCCGCCGCTGCGGCGCAGCTTGGTCGCCCAGCCGGCGAGCGCCTTCTTGTCGGCGCCACGGGCGCGGACCGCCGCCTCGTCGACGAGGCCGGCGCCGACCTGCGCGGCAATCCGGATGTCGTCGGCGTCGACCCGGCGCTCGAGTTCGTGACGCCACGACGCGAAGTGATCGACCCAGGCGACGACGGTGTAGCCGTAGCGGCCGACCTCCGTCAACGTGAACGCGGCCTCCCAGACGTCGTTGCCGAGCGGCGCCATCTCGACCTCGTCGAAGGCCGCTGCGCCGTCGGCACGCCAGCGGAGCATGACGCGAACCGTGTCATGGCCGTCGGTGAAGCAGTCGGCCTCGACGACCAGCGCGTCGCCGACGACGCGCTTCACGGCGAAGCGCCCGCCGTCGACGACCGGCCGCACGGCATCGATCACCGCGCGAACGCGGCCATCGGCCTCGGCCGCGGCACCGACGGGCCT
>JBBRFB010000127.1:0-9576 GCA_038225015.1 Burkholderiales bacterium | reverse complement strand
TCGGTGCTGTCGAGCTTGACGACGCGCAGGCGCGTGTTGACGCCGGCGCGCCCCGCCGAGCCGGGCTTGGCGACGGCGTCCTGGTTGATCGAGAAGGTGTAGATCTCCGAGCTGCCGTAGTGATTGACGAACAGCTCGGGGCGAAACGCCCGGTCGAGGTGCTGCAGCAACGCGTCGGTCATGGGCGCGCCGGCGAAGCCGAGCTTGGTCACGGCCGAGACGTCGGTGGTCGCGAAATCGGCGTGCGCGAGCAGGTCGTGGTAGAGCGTCGGCACGAGGTAGAGGTGGCTGACGCGCTCCGCGGCGATTGCGGCCAGTGCCGCCCTGGCATCGAACTTCGGCTGGCAGACGAAGCAGCCGTCGACCAAGGCCAGCGCCAGCAGCGAACGCACGCCCATCGTGTGATAGAGCGGCATCACGCCGAGCGTGCATTCGCCGTGTCCGTAGCGGTTCTGGGCGACGTGCGCGAGCGCGGCGATGCGCTCCGCGCGGTGACTGCGCGGCACGCCCTTGGGGCGACCCGTGGTGCCCGAGGTGTACAGCATCAGCGAGAGGTCCGAGGCTGCTGCGGTCGGTTCGGGAGCCGGCGCCGGTGCCTTCATCCAGGCGTCGAAGGAGACGGAGGCCGTGGCGGCGTCGCGCACGCCGACGCGCGGCAGGCCGCGCGCGGCAGTGGAGGCGGCGACGGCGTCCGCGACCATCGGCTCGTAGACGATCGCCCGCGCCGCCGAGTCGACGAGGCAGTAGTCGATCTCGTCGCTCGTCGCGCGCCAGTTGAGCGGCGTGACGACGATGCCGAGGAACTGGCAGGCCCAATGCAAAGTCGCCGCTTCCCATCGGTTCTGCAACACGACGAGCAGATGGTCGCCGTGTCCCAGCCCGAGCCCGCGCAGCCCGGCGGCGGCGGCGCCGACGCGCTCGTGCCATTGGGCGTAGCTGAGCCGCAGCGCGCCGTCGACGAGCGCCGTGGCGTGCGGCGAACGTTCGACGCACTGCAGGAAGGTTCTTCCGAGGTCGAGCATGGGTGTCTCGCGTGGTTCGTTCAGGGTTGCCGGGTCGACCCGGCCGCCACCGCGGAGGGGGCGCCGGCGCGGGCGCGGCGGATCGCCAGCGCCTGCCAGCCCAGGCCGACGAGAAGCAGCGCGGCGCAGGCGGCGCTCGAGCCGACGTCGGACAGGAGCGACAGCAGGCCGACGAGCGCGAAGTAGATGCGCCAGACAGCACCGATCGGCCGCAGCAGCCAGCCGATCAGGGCGACGGCGATGGCGGCGAAGCCCATCAGCACGTTGGCCAGGCCCCAGACCGTGTCGCCGACGTCGCCGATGAGGAGCAGCCCCGGGTGGACGATGGCCATGAAGGGAATCAGGAAGCCCGGCACGCAGAGCATGAAGGCGCTCCACCCGGTCGCTGCCGGCGACGACCGGCTGATCGATGCAGCGGCGTAGGCGGCCAGCGCCACCGGCGGCGTGACCATCGACAGGATGGCGAAGTAGAAGATGAAGAAGTGGGCCGACAGCGGCTCGATGCCGATCGTGATCAGCGCCGGCGCCAGCAGCACCGCGGCCATGATGTAGGCCGATGTGGTCGGCATGCCGGTTCCGAGCACCAGGCTGGCCAGCATCGCGAGCACCAGCAGCACCGGCAGGCTGCCGCCGGCCACCCAGACCATGAGGCTGGTGAACTTGGTGCCGAGACCGGTGAAGGCGATCACCGCGACGACGATGCCAGCCACCGCGCACGGCAGCGCGACGCTGATCGTGCGCTCGGCCGACACCACCAGCGCCTCGACGATCGAGATCGGCCGGCAGCGCGTGGCGGCACGCAGCGAGCCGACGGCGATGGTGGCGGCGCCGGCCTCGAGTGCCGCGTTCGCCACCGGATGCCCGCTCACCACCCGATAGATGAGCCACGCCAGGGGCAGCAGCAGGTGGCCGCGCGTCGCCAGCACCGTGCGGATCGGCGATTCGGCGACCCCTTCGGTCGGCTGCAGTCCCTCCTTGCGCGCCTTCAGGTCGACCATCAGCAGCAGCGCGAGGTAGTAGACGATCGACGGCAGGATGCCGGCGAGGACGATGGTCCGGTACGGCACGCGAAGGTAATCGGCCATGATGAAGGCGGCGGCGCCCATGACCGGCGGCACGAGCTGGCCACCGGTCGACGCCGCGGCCTCGACCGCGCCGGCGAAGCGCGCCGAGTAGCCGACGCGCTTCATCAGGGGAATGGTGAAGATGCCGGTGCTCATGACGTTGGCCACCGCGCTGCCCGAGACGCTGCCGAGCAGGCCCGACGACACCACCGCGGCCTTCGCCGGGCCGCCGACGGCGCGGCCGGTCAGCGCGAAGGCGATGTCGATGATCATCTTGCCGCCGCCGTAGGCGTCGTAGACGGCCGCGAAGAGGATGAAATAGAAAACGGTCGAGACCGAGACACCGACCGGCACGCCGAAGATGCCGTGCAGCGACAGGTACTCGATGTCGACGAAGTGCTCGATGCCGCTGTAGCGATGCGCCAGGTCGCCCGGCAGATAGGGCCCGACGAAGAAATAGGCGACGAACAGCGCCGCGAAGATCGTCAGGCCGAGCCCGAGCACCCGGCGCCCGGCCTCGAACAGCAGCACGATCAGCGTCAGGCCGGCCACGTACTGCACCCGTGTCACTTCGTCGAGCCCCTGCACGCGTTCGCTGGTCAGGTAGCCGGCGTTGACGACGATGTAGAGCGCGGGCAGGAAGGCGACGGCGGCGACCAGCAGCCAGCCGATCCGGCGCGGCGAGCGCGCTGGCGCGGCAAAGCCGAACATGGCCAGCGCCAGGCTGAGGGCAAAGCCGACGTGCAGCGCCCGCTGTACCAGCGTATCGATCGACGGATCGACGACGAAGGCGATCTGCGCCAGCGACCAGGCGAGCGCGATCAGGACGACGGGGTCGGCGAGGTCCGACCAGCGACGCAGCGCCAGCCGGCTCGACTCGGTGGCCTTCGAGTCCGGCCGAGGGCGCTCGGCCGGTGCGGGCGGCCTGTGCTCGGTCACTTCAGCCAGCCGCGCTCACGGTAGTAGCGTTCCGCGCCGGCGTGCAGCGGCAGGCCGTTGACGTCGCGCTTCCAGGCGCCGTTGGCGCAGTCGAACGTCGCCAGCGCCTTGTGCGCCGCATGAAGCTTGTCGGTGTGCTCGCAGATCGTCTTGGTGATGAGATAGGCCATGTCGTTCGACATTGCGGTGCTGGCGAACAGCGTCGTCGTCGTCGAGGGCAGCAGGATGTCCTTGTCCTGCCCGGGGAAGGTGCCCTTCGGGAGCGTGTTCGTGCCCCAGCCGTAGCGCTTGGTCATCTCGTCGAGGGTCGCCTTCGAGGGCTCGAGGAAGGTCACGGGATTGGCCTGCGCGATTTCGGTGATGCTCGGATGGCCGAGCGTCGCCACGTGCACGAAGACGTCGCTGCTGCCGCCGGCGAAGCGGTCCTTGACCATGCCGAAGCTGCCGAATTCGTAGCCGCCGCCCTGCGCCTCGAGCGGCTTCTCGCCGGCGCCGGCGATGTCGAGCAGCTGTTCGCCACCGTAGGCGCCGATGCTGCCGCGCTGCAGCAGCGTCACGTGCGCCTTCGGCCTCACGGTCTTGAAGAAGCCGGCGAGCGCGGGGTCGAAGCCCTTGCCACGCGCGAGCGGCACGAGGTAGTAGTCGTCCCAGCCGCCGACGAGGGCGCGCAGGTCGGGCAGCGGCTCCTTGAACGAGTTCTTGCCGTCGAGCGCCCAGCTGCCGACCACCGCCATGCCGAAGGCGAGCTGCGCCTTGCCGCTCGCCACCAGCTTCGGATTGGCGAGACCGCCGGCCAGCGGCGGCGTGTCGACCGTCGATCCCGGCGGCAGGGCGCTGCGCAGCAATTCGCCCAGGTTGACCGAGTAGACGTACCAGCTCGAGCCCTGCGAGAACGAGCCGATCGTCAGGTGCACGGGCTCGGCCTGCGCGAGCAGGGTAGCGCAGCCGAGCGCGCCGGCCAGGGCCAGGCGGCGGGTCGCGGCAAGGAATCGGGTCGTCATCAGAGGTCTCCTTGGGGTGGTCGAAACTCAAGTGTCGCTCGTCGTCGATCGCGCCCGCGCGCGGGCGACCTCGAGCACGGCGACGACGATCGGCGTGTAGCCGGTGCAGCGGCACAGGTGGCCGGAAAGCATCTCCCGCACCTCGGTCTCGCTCGGCTCGCTGCCCGGCGCCAGGCGGGTCAGCCAGTCGGCGCAGGACATCAGGATGCCGGCGGTGCAGAAGCCGCACTGCAGGGCGTGGTGGCGCTTGAATGCCTGCTGCAGGTCGTTCGGCGCGCCGTCGTCGGCCAGCCCCTCGACGGTCTGCAGCGCGCGCCCGTCGACCTGCACCGCGAGCGTCAGGCAGGCACGCTGCGCAACGCCGTCGATGCGCACCGTGCAGGCGCCGCAGACGCCGTGCTCGCAGCCGACGTGGGTGCCGGTGGCCCCGAGCTCGTGGCGGATGAAGTCGGAGAGCAGCATGCGCGGCTCGGCGCGGCCGCGCCGCTCGCTCCCGTTCAGCGTCAGGCGCACCTCGTGCAGGGCGTCGCGGTTCAGCACCGTCGTCATGCCGTCTGCTCCGGTCGTCGTGCAGTGAGCGCCTGCATCACGGCGCGTCGTCCGAGCTCGCGAACCAGGCGCCGGCGCAGCACCGCGCTGGCCTGCGGCTCGTCGCGCGCATCGAGCGACCAGGCGAGGTCGTTCAGCGCGTCGGCGAGCGCGTCGCCTTCGAGCACGGGAAAGTCACGCGCCACCGGCCGGTCGGCGACCCCGCCGACGGCGATGCGCAGCCGCGCGTCGTCGGCCACCGCCGCGACGGCGCAGACCGCGAAGTCGCCGTGACGCATCGAGAACTCCTGGAAGCCGTGGCCGACGCCGGGCCGGGCGAGCGGGAAGCGCACGGCCTCGATCATCTCGTCGGCGTGCCGCGCCGTGAGCAGCATGCCGGTGAAGAACTCGGCGGCGGGCAGCGTGCGCCGCCGCTTCGCGCTGCGCAGCAGCACCGTGCCCTGCAGGGCGAGCAGGCAGAGCGGCAGCTCGGCCGCAGGATCGGCATGCGCGATCGAGCCGGCCACCGTGCCGCGGCTCCTGATCTGCATGTGCGAGATGTGCGGAAAGGCGAGCGCCAGGAGGGGCAGCTCCTGGGCCAGGCGGGGTCGCCGCTCGATGCTCGACTGCGTCGCGGCGGCGCCGACGTGCAGCCAGCCGCCGTCGATGCGCGCCTCGGCGAGCGGCGTGGAGCGCGAGATGTCGACGAGCCGGGCCGGCGCGGCCAGGCGCATGTTGAGCACGGCCATCAGCGACTGGCCGCCGGCGAGGATGCGGGCGTCGTCGCCGAGCTCGGCCAGGGCGGCCACGGCGACGTCGGCGCTGTCGGCGCGCTGGTAGTCGAACGGCGCCGGCTTCATGCCCGATCTCCGTCGCGGCGACGAGCGAAAGCCAGGCCGAGGCGCCGGCGCAGGCGCTGCCAGCGCGACGGCGCCGCGACGCCGGCGGCCTGCCGGCCCAGCGATTCGAACAGCTGCGCCAGGACGATGCGCGCAGCACCCTCGAGCAGCCGGCTGCCGACGGCGGCGACCTTGCCGCCGACCTGCGCCGCGTAGTCGTAGTGCAGCCGCGTGCTGTCGCCCACGGCTTCCAGCCGCACCGTGCCGCTGCCGGCCCCGGTGCCGAGCGACGAGCGTCCCTGCCCGGCCAGGCGCAGGCGGCGCGGCGCGTCGATCTCGCTGAGGACGATCTCCGCCGCGAAGCGCGCCTTCACCAGGCCGACGCCGACGGTCACGTCGGCGCGATAGCGGCCGACGCCGATCGGCTCGAGCGCATGGCAGCCGGGGATGACGCGCGCCAGCGCCGCCGGGTCGAGCAGGACGGCGAAGACGCGCTGCGGCGGCGCCGCGATGTCGACGCTGCCGCTGGCATGCAGCGACCGGCCGTCGACGGCCGTCGCCGAGCGCTCCGCGGCGGCGCGTCCGATCGCCGCCTGCATCGCGGCCGGCGGCGGCGGCTCGGCGGCGTCGATCAGCGCCAGCACGCGCGACGGCGTCAGCGGCAGGCGCACGTCGGCGACGTCGCGCAGCGGCGCCAGCGCATCGGCGAAGGCGTTGGCGATGGTCACCGGCGTGCTCATGTTGTTGCCTTCGCCGAGGCCCTTGGCGCCGAGCGGCGTGAACGGGCTCGGCGTTTCCAGGTGGACGATCACCGGATCGGGCACCTCGCAGGCGGTGGGCACGAGGTAGTCGGCGAAGGTGCCGCTCTGGAAGCTGCCGTCGGCGCCGTAGCGGAACTCCTCGAGCAGCGCCGCGCCCAGGCCCTGCGAGAAGGCGCCGCGGATCTGCCCGTCGGCCAGCGCCGGGTGCAGGATGCGGCCGGCATCGTGGCCGGTGACGTAGCGGTCGACGCGAACGTGTCCGGTGGCCGGGTCGACCTCGAGGCCGCAGATGTCGAGGATGAAGCCATAGGCCGCCGAGCTGTTGACGCGGTCGTCGGCATCGGGCGCAGCGAGCGTCTCGGGCGTCCAGAAGGCAGTCTCGCGCATGCCCGGCGATACGCCCTCGGGCAGGAGGCCCGGTGCCCAGTGCGCGCTGGCCGCCAGGCGCGTGAAGGGTTGGCCCTTGTCCGGGTGCTCGGCGTCGAAGATGCGTCCGCCGGCGAAGCGCACGCGCTCGGGCGGGCAGTCGAATGCCGCGCCGGCGATCTGCGCCAGCCGCTCGCGCAGGCGAACCGCGGCGAGGTGGGCCGTGCCGGCGACCGCGCCGGCGAAGCGGCTGCTGTAGTTGCCGGCCGCGACCGACCAGGCGTCCTTGGCGGTGTCGAACTCGACGTTGACGACAACCTGCCGAGGATCGATGCCGAGCGCCGCGGCCACGACCTCGGCACAGACCGTCATGTGGCCCTGGCCGGCCGGCGCCGAGGCGACGACGACGTTGACGCCGCCGAGCAGGTCGACCGACACCGTCGCGCTGGCGATGGCGCCGTTCTTCGGCCCGGCGCGGTCGCGCTGTGCGGCCGTGAGCACGGTGCTGATGTAGCCCATGTTCGAGATCGACGGCTCGACGATTGCCGCCACCCCGATGCCATAGAGGCGGCCGGCTGCGCGCACGGCGTCGCGCCGGGCCCGCAGCGCCGCCATGTCGGCCGCCGCTTCGGTCAGCTCGAGCAGGCGGTGGTAGTCGCCCGAATCGAGCACCGCCCCGGCGGCCGCCGTGTAGGGGAACTGCTCGGCGCGGACGAAGTTGCGGCGGCGCAGCTCGAACGGATCGATGGCCAGCTCGCGGGCGACGCGATCCATCAGCCGCTCGAGCGCGAAGTAGACCTGCGGGCCGCCGAAGCCGCGCACCAGGCCGCTCGGCGTCTTGTTGCTGACGACGACGCGGTTGCGCACGGCCAGGTCGGCGATGTCGTAGGCGCCGGTCAGGCTGCCGTGCATGCGGTACAAGGTGGCCGGCTCGGGCGCACGCAGATAGGCGCCGACCTCTTCGAACTGGTCGTAGCGCAGCGCCCGCACGCGGCCGTCGGCGTCGACCGCGGCTTCCATGTGGGCCAGGCGCGCGGTCGCCGACGTCGCCGCTTCCAGATGCTCGAGCCGGTCCTCCACCCACTTCACCGGCGCGCCGGCCTTGCGCGAGGCCAGGCACATGAGGACGATGTACGGAAACACCGACTGCTTGACACCGAAGCTGCCGCCCGAGTCGCGCGGCACCTTGTGGCGCAGCTTGTTGGCGGGCACCTTGAGGGCCAGCGCCATCACCGCGTGCAGCGAGAACGGGCCCATGAAGTTCGACAGCGCCTCGTAGCCTTCGTCGCCCGGCAGGTGCTCGGCGACAACGACGCCGCATTCGATCGGCGTGGTGCTGTTGCGCGGGTAGTGCACGGTCAGGGCGACGCGATGCGCAGCCCGGGCGAACGCCGCGTCGGGGTCGCCGTAGCGGAACTGCCGGTCGGAGATGACGTTGCTGCCGACGCCTTCGTGCAGGAGTGGCGCGTCGTCGGCACAGGCGCGCTCGATGCCGACGACCGCCGGCAGGGCGCGGTACTCGACGACGACGGCGTCGAGCGCGTCTTCGGCGCGGTAGCGGTCCTCGGCGACGACGACGGCGACCGGCTCGCCGGCGTAGCGCACGCGGTCGACCGCCAGCGCCCAGTGCTGCATCGGCTGCTTGACGCCGACGACGAACGGCTGCGACCAGCGCTGCACGTCGGCGCCGGTGAGCACGGCACGGACGCCCGGCAGCGCCAGCGCGGCGCTGGCGTCGACCGAGACGAGCTCGGCGTGCGCGTGCGGCGAGCGCAGCACGGCGGCATGCAGGGTGCGCGCGGCGACGCCGAGGTCGTCGGCGAAGCGGCCTCGGCCGCAGAGCAGGGCGTCGTCCTCGACGCGCGGGCCGCCGTGCGATGCCGTCGTCGTCGCGCCGGCGGCGTCGCGCAGCTCGGCGGTGTGCGACTTCATGCCTCGTCTCCGGACACCGACAGCGCCTGCATCGCGTCGCCATGGCGCGCCGCCAGCGTCATGGCGCGGCGCAGGCAGAGCCCCGCGTCGTGCTCGTCGGCGAAGCCGATGGCGCCGTGGAACTGGATGTTCTCGCGCGTCACCGCCAACGCCGCCGCCGTCGCGCGGCGTACGGAGGCGGCCGCGGCCCAGGCCTCGCGGGGCGTGCCGCGAGCGCGCGCCGACTCGAACACCAGCGCGCGCGCCGCAGCAAGAGCCACATGGCCGTCGACCGCGCGATGCTGCAGCGCCTGGAAGCTGCCGATCGGCACGCCGAACTGCCGGCGCAAGCGCAGGTAGTCGAGGCTCATTGCCAGGGTTGTCGCCATCAGGCCGCAACTGTAGGCCGCATCGCCGAGGCGAAAGAGCGCCAGGGCCTTTTCCCAGTCGGCCTCGCCGCTCGTTCCCCGGCCAAGCATGGGCGCGGCCGTCCAGGTCGCCGCGGCAATCTCGAGCGAGGCGAGCCAGCTGCCGTCGACACAGCGTTCCAGCGCCGGCGCGGCGCCGGTCTCGGCCCGGTCGACCAGACGCGTCTCGAACGTGTCGCCCTCGCCCGTGGCGACGACGAAGGCCTGCGCCAGGTCGCCGTCGGGCACGCGACACAGGACGAGACCGCCCCCGGGGCCGGCCTCACGCTCGCTCGGGACGGCCCGCACGAGCGCCACGAAAGTGCGGCCGCCGAGCAGTGAATCGAGCGACCGCGCGGCGAAGGTGCCTTCGCCGCCCGCGAGCAGCGCAGCCGCCGCCATGGCCTGCGTCAACGGCGGCATCAGCAAGCCGCGGCCGGCTGCCTCGGTGACGACGCAGACGGCCATGGGGCCGAGGCCCAGGCCGCCGGCCGCTTCGGGTACGTCGATGCCGAACCAGCCCAGCGCGGCCATGCCCTGCCAGCACGCCCCGTCGAGCGCGCCGGCAGCGCGTTCGACACGCGCACGTGCCGCGCCGCCGTGGTCGGCGACAAAGGCGGCCGCGCTCTCGGCGACGAGACGCCGGTCGTCGTCGGCCAGCACGGCGCTCACCGCGCCCGGCCCGCCACCGGCAGGCCCAGTACGCGGGTGGCGATGAGGTTGCGCTGGATCTCGTTG
>JBBRFB010000126.1:0-9620 GCA_038225015.1 Burkholderiales bacterium | reverse complement strand
GTGCGCCGACAGGTTGATCGCGACCCGCATGCGCAGGCCCTTGTCGCGCCACTGGCGGCTTTGCCGGCACGACTCCTCGATGACCCAGTTGCCGATCGACCCGATCAGGCCGAAGCGTTCGGCGATCGGGATGAACACGCTTGGCAGCAGGATGCCGTGTGTCGGATGCTTCCAGCGCAGCAGCGCCTCGACGGCGGTGACCTTGCCGCTCTTCGCGTCGATCTTCGGCTGGTAGTAAAGCTCGAACTCCTTGGCCGACAGCGCCTTGCGCAGGTCGCGCAGCAAGGTGAACTGGGCCTCGGCATCGGCGTCCATGGCCGGCGAGTAGAAGCAGTGGCTCGAGCCACCGGTGCGCTTGGAGGCATACATCGCGGCGTCGGCGCGGGCGATGAGCTTGGCGTGGCTGCAGCCGTCGGGGTAGACGGCGATGCCGACGGAGCAAGAGATCACCACCTCTCGGCCGTCGACCGCATACGGCTGCGACAGGCCCTGGATCAGGCGCATCGCCACCTGCGCCAGTGCTTCCTGGGTCGTGACGTGGGTGAGCAGAAGCAGGAACTCGTCGCCGCCGACGCGCGCGACCACGTCCTTGCCGCGCGACATCGCCTTCAGACGCTGCCCGACCTGCTCGAGCACGAGGTCGCCGATCGAATGGCCGTAGGTGTCGTTCACCGGCTTGAAACCGTCGAGGTCGATGAAGAGGAGCGCGAGGCGGTTGCCGCCGGCATCGGCCTTGGTGGCGGCAGCGGCGAGGCGGTCCTCGAAGTAGACGCGGGTCGGCAGCTGGGTGAGGCTGTCGACCGTCGGCGCGACGGCGGCGACGGCGCGCCGCGTCGGCTCGTGTTCGCGGTCGCTCGCCTGGCCGAGCGAATCGAGAAACGCCGCCGCGATGAGCACGAGGATCAGGATCAGGATCGACTGTCCCCAGTCGGGCGCTGGCGCGGCGCCGATGCCCGGCACGGAGGCGGCCATCGTCAGCAACATGGCCGCCACCATGGCGCCAGTGGCCCGCCCCATGTGGACCTTGCGGCTGGGCTTGCGGTCGAGGCCGATCGCGACCAGGGCGACGGTCAGGACGAGCACCGCCACGCTCGGGCCCCAGGCGCCGCCCGCCATGCCAGCCCGGAAGAGGCCCGGCGTGGCGAACACCGAGTGCACATAGCCGACGAAGAGCGTCAGGATGGCGCGGACGAAAAAGGAGGGCACCGTCCGCCTCGTCGCCGCGATCGCAGTGATTCCGGCGGAGCCGGCGAGCGCCACCGCCAGGACGCCGGCAGCCAGCGGGATGCCGAGCACGCCCGCGGCCGGATCGGCGGGCTCGAGGAAGTGGCCCGGCCACCACAGGCCGCAGCCGGCCAGGAGGACTGCCGCGGCCTGCAGGCGTCGCGCCAGCCGCGGCGCGCGGCCGCGCGAGACGGCGAAGATCTCGCAGCCCAGCCAGATCAGGGCAGCGCTGATCGCGTAGCCGGCGATACAGGGCAGCAGCCTGTGGCTATCCAGAAACATCATGAAAGGCTGGCCCGCTCACGCCCAGAGGCACCGAATGCGGGTGCTCCCCCCGCGGGAGCACGACGACTTCATTTCGGTACCGCTGGCGTTTCCTTGAGCGCCTTTGCCGAGAAAAATCCCGGGCTCAGGCGGTGGCGCAGCCTATCGGGTGTCTCGTCGCTCGCGTGGACGTGGCGTTGCGAGGCGTGGCGCCCGACGTCGACTAATGCACGCTTTCAGCCCCCGTTGCCGCCGCTGCTGACTCGCCCTCGGCTGTCAGCGCGGCGACGTGCGCTGGCCGATCACTTCGACCCGTGGCAGGTGGACGACGGCCGACGCCTGGGCAGACGCGGTCGGCGGCGCCGCGGCAACCATGGCGCCACGGGCGTGCGGCTCGGGGGTGGCGAACGCGAGCGTGGCGGTGGCGAGGACCGCGAAGACGACGGCGAAAGCGGTGGGGCGGCTGATCATGGCGAGGTCCTGGGCTGAGCCGGCGGGAGGGCTTGGCAGGTCTCTACGGAGCGGCACGGCGTCGCCGCACCTCTTTGCGACCGGGCCCCCGATCCGGGCGACGAAGCGCGCCCCGGGCCGACGGACGCTGCGCGCGCGGTTCGCTCGTCGCGGCCCCGCTCAGACCGGCGCGGTGCGGCGCTGCAGCCAGGCGAGCGCGTCGCCGGTCACCTGCGGCGTCAGGCGCTCGCGAACCTGGGCGTGGTAGCCGTTCAGCCAGGCGATCTCGTCGACGCGCAGCAACGCCAGGTCGAGGCAGCGGACGTCGATCGGGCAGAGCGTCAGGGTTTCGAACTCGAGGAACTCGCCGAACTCCCCGGAGACCGCATCGGCGGTGGCCGGCACGTTGAGGACCAGGTTCTCGACCCGCACGCCCCAGCGGCCCGGTCGATAGAGGCCGGGCTCGATGCTGGTGATCATGCCGGGCTCCATCGCCATCGACGGCTCGACGACGGTGCGCGAGATCGTCTGCGGCCCCTCGTGGACGTTGAGGAAATAGCCGACGCCGTGGCCGGTGCCATGGCCGAAGTCGAGGCCGTGCTGCCAGAGCGGTGCCCGGGCGATGGCATCGAGCATCGGTGACGGCGTGCCGCGCGGGAAGCGCGTGCGGCTGAGGGCGATCGTGCCGCGCAGCACCAGGGTCACGTCGCGCCGCTGGGCGTCGCTCAGGCGGCCGACCGGCCACATGCGCGTGATGTCGGTAGTGCCGAACCGGTACTGGCCGCCGGAGTCGATCAGGAGCAGACCGTCGCCTTCGATGACGGCGTGCGATTCCTCGGTCGCCCGGTAGTGCGGCATGGCGCCGTTGGCTTTGAAGGCGGCGATGGTGGCAAAGCTCGGGCCGACGAACCCGGGCCGCTTCGCCCGCGCTGCGGTCAGCCGCTCGTCGATGGTCAGCTCGGTGATGGCTTCCTGCCGGCCGGCATCGGCGAGCGCCGCCTCGAACCAGGCGTAGAACTCGCACATCGCCGCGCCGTCCTCGACCATGGCCCGGCGCACGTGCGCCGCTTCGGCGGCGCTCTTGCGGCTCTTGGCGAGTGTCGTCGGGTTGATCGCCTCGATGACCCGGGCCGGCGTGCGCTGTCGCGCCGCGAGCGTCACGCGACGCGGATCGAGCAGCAGCGTCGACTCGGCAGGCAGCGCCGCCAGCGCATCGGCCGCGGCGGCGTAGTCGGCGACGTGCACGCCGTCCGCGGCGAGGGCCGCCGTCAGGAGCGCGTCGATCTTGCCGGCGCCGACGAAGAGCGTCGCAGCCGCCGGGTCGATCAGCAGATGCGCCAGGAACACCGGGTTGAAGCTGACGTCGGCGCCGCGCAGGTTGAGCAGCCAGGCGATGTCGTCGACGGTCGAGACGACGTGGTGGCTGGCGCCGACGGCGTGCATCGCCTCGCGCACGCGCTCCAGGCGAGCACTCCGCGTCTGCGTCGCTTCCGGCGCGCTGTGCTCGTACACGGCGGCCGAGGGCGCTGCCGGCCGGTCGACCCAGGCCTCGCCGATCACGTCGAGGTCGCTGCGCAGGCCGATGCCGCAGCGGCCGAGTCCGCTCTCGAGCTGGCGGGCCTCGGCCAGGCCGATCACGTTGCCGTCGACGGCCACGTTCGTGCCGGCACCCAGGCGGCTGCACAGCCAGTCGATGTACTGCGTGCCCGCCGCGCTCGACATCCTCACCAGTTCGATGCCGCTGCCGGCGAGCTGGCGCTCGGCCTGCACCCAGTAGCGGCTGTCGGCGAAGAGCGCTGCCGCCTCGGTCGTGACGACGAGCGTGCCGACCGAGCCGGTGAAGCCCGAGGCCCACTGCCGGGCCTGCCAGCGCTCGGGCAGGTATTCGGACAGGTGCGGGTCGCTCGACGGCACGACGACGGCGGCCACGCCTCGAGCCACCATGACCTCGCGGATGCGCTCGATTCGCAGGCGGGCCGGCGAGGTGCGCGTGTCCATGGCGGCCGATTCTAGGAGCCCGCCTTCGCTTCCGGCTGGGCAACGACCCGCGCGCCGCGCTGGTAGGTGAAGTACGCCCAGGCCCAGTCGACCAGGACGATCAGGCGGTTGCGGAAGCCGATCAGGAAATAGATGTGGGCGAAGAGCCAGAAGAGCCAGGCTGGGAAGCCGCTGAAGCGCAGCGTGCCGAGGCCGCGTGGCAGGCTGAGCTCGACGATCGCGGCCTTGCGGCCGATGGTGGCGAGGTTGCCGTAGTCGATGTAGCGAAACGGCCGGGTCGGCTCGCCGCGCAGGCGCCGCAGCAGGTTGGCGGCGGCGGCACGGCCCATCTGCTTGGCGGCCGGGCTGATTCCGGGCACCGGCCGCGGCTCCCCGCGACCGTGGCTCGTCGCCGCTGCGAGGTCGCCGACGACGGCGATCTCGGGATGGCCGGGCAGGCTGAGATCCGGCTCGACGACGAGGCGGCCGGCGCGATCGAGCCGGGCACCGGTGCGCCGGGCGACGGCGGCGCCGAGCGGCGAGCCGGCCACGCCGGCGGCCCAGATCACGGTCCGGCAGCCGAGGCGCTGCGGCGACGCGCCGGCGTCGAAGTCGACCCCGTCGCGATCG
This sequence comes from Burkholderiales bacterium, assembly GCA_038225015.1. GTDB lineage: Bacteria > Pseudomonadota > Gammaproteobacteria > Burkholderiales > Burkholderiaceae_C > Schlegelella_A. The sequence goes on along the minus strand of JBBRFB010000126.1, from coordinate 5,075 downwards.
ACGCCGGTCACCTTGCTCGACGTTCGGACCTCGACGCCGAGTCGCTCGAGCTGCGCGACTGCCTTCGCCGACAGGACTGCCGGGAAGGCGCCGAGGATGCGCTCGGAACCTTCGAGCAGGACGATTCGGGCGCGCTGGGGATCGATGCGTCGGAACTCGCGCGCCAGGGTGTGGCGGGCGATCTCGCTCAGCGTTCCGGCCATCTCGACACCGGTCGGGCCGCCGCCGATCACGGCGAACGTCAGCCAGGCCGCGCGTTCGTCGCCTTCCGGAGAGCGCTCGGCGTTCTCGAACGCCCCGCTGACGCGGGCGCGGATGTCGAACGCGTCGGCGAGGGTCTTCAGCCCCGGCGCGACGGCGGCCCACTCGTCGTGACCGAAGTAGCTGTGCGTTGCCCCGGCGGCGAGGATCAGGTGGTCGTAGGCGAGGCGCTCGCCGCCGTCGAGGGTGGCGATGTGCGCCTCGACGTCGATGTCCTCGACCTCGGCGCGCAGGATCGTCAGGTTGCCGCGCCCGGTCTCGCGCCTGAGCACGTGCCGGATCGGGGCGCTGATCGCCGGTGCGCTGAGGCCCGCCGTGGCAACCTGGTAGAGCAGCGGCTGGAAGAGATGGTGGTTGGTGCGGTCGACGAGCGTGACCTCGACGTCGGCGCGCGACAGGGCGCGCACCGCTGCGAGGCCGCCGAAGCCGCAGCCGATGACGAGGACGCGCGGCCGGGTCATCGGCTTCCCGCGCGCAGCGGCAGCGCGGCCGGCGCGTGCCCGGCGCGGTCGTCGGGCCCCGACGTGCGGCCTTGTCGCATGTCCTCATTGTCGCCCGGTCCGACGGCCGCGCTATCCTCGTCCGGCTATGCGACTCCTGCTCGTCGAAGACGACCGCATGATCGGCGAGGGCCTGCAACGCGCACTGCGTCTCGAGGGGCACGCGGTCGACTGGGTGCGCGACGCTGCCGCTGCCGATGGCACCCTGGCGAGCGAGCGGTTCGACCTCGTGCTGCTCGACCTCGGGCTGCCGCCTGGCCATGCGGCGGCAGGCACCGCGGTCCAGCCGCGCGACGGAATCGAGGTGCTGCGCGCGGCGCGCGCCCGCCACGACACGACGCCGGTGATCGTGCTGACGGCGCGCGACGGGCGCGGCGATCGCGTCGCCGGCCTCGACGCTGGCGCCGACGACTACCTCGTCAAGCCGTTCGATCTCGACGAGCTGAACGCGCGCATCCGCGCCGTCGTGCGACGCCACGCCGGCCGCGCCGAGCCGCAGCTCGTCTGTGACGGCGTCGTCCTCGACCCGGTCGATCACCGGGTGACCCGCGACGGCGCGCCGGTCACGCTCTCGGCGCGAGAGTTCGCGGTGCTCGAGGCGCTGATGACGCGGCCGGGTGCCGTGCTGTCGCGCGCCCAGCTCGAGGACCGGCTCTACGGCTGGGGCGAGGAGATCGAGAGCAACGCCGTCACCGTCTACGTCCACCAGTTGCGCAGGAAGCTCGGCAACGACTTCATCCGCACCGTGCGTGGCGTCGGCTACTTCGTCGGGGCCGAAGGCGAGCGGCGATGAGCTCGATCCGCGCCCGCCTGATCGCCTCGCTGCTGGCCCTGCTGGCGCTGACCGCCGCGGCGATGGGCGCGGTGACCTACCGCAGGGTCCTGGCGGAGACCGAGCAGCTGTTCGACTACCAGCTCGAGCAGATGGCCCTGTCGCTGCGCGACCAGGGCGAGATCGCCTCGGCGCAGGCGGAGACGCTGGCCGACGAGAAGCTCGACTTCGTCGTCCAGATCTGGACCGTCGACGGCCGCAGCATCTACGCTTCGCGCCGGCATTCATCGCTTCCGGCGCGTGCGGTCGTCGGCCTCGCCACGCTGCAGGTCCAGGGTCAGGCCTGGCGAACCTACAGTGTTGCGACGCAGCAGCGGGTGATCCAGGTGGCGCAGCCGGTCGAGATCCGACGCCGACGGGCGGCGCACGCGGCGTGGAGCAGCGTCCTGCCGCTGCTCCTCATGGCGCCGTTCGCGGCCTTCGCGATCTGGTGGCTGGCGGCCCGCAACCTGGCGCCGCTCGAGCGCCTGGCGCGCGAGGTGCGCAGTCGCGACAGCGGCTCGCTGGCGCCGTTGCAGGTGGACGGGCTGCCCGACGAGGTGGCGCCGCTCGCCGGCGCGCTGAATGCGCTGCTCGGTCGCCTGCAGACGTCGTTCGACAGCCAGCGTGCCTTCGTCGCCGATGCAGCGCACGAGCTCCGCTCGCCGTTGACCGCGCTGAAGCTGCAGTTGCGGCTGCTGACGCGTGCGCCCGACGCTGCTGGCCGCGCCGAGGCGGTCGAGGCCATCGCCGCCGGTATCGACCGCGCGACTCGCCTGGTCGAGCAGCTGCTGACCCTGGCGCGCAGCGAGCCCGGGGCGCCGGCGGGCGCGCTCGAGCCGGTCGACCTCGGCGAACTGGCGCGCGAGGAGCTCGCAGCCTTGCATCCGCTGGCGCTCGACCTCGGCAGCACCTTCGCGCTCGACGCCGAGCCCGGCGTCGTCGTCGCCGGCGAGGCGAGCGCACTCGCCGCGCTGGTGCGCAACCTGGTCGACAACGCATTGCGCTATTCGCCGCGCGGCGCCCGCGTCGATGTGCGGGTCTGGCGCGACGGGGACCGTGCCGCCCTCCGGGTCGACGATGCCGGCCCCGGCATCGCGGCGGCCGACCGGGACCGCATCTTCGACCGCTTCGTCCGCCGCGCGACCGGTGGCGAGGAAGGCACCGGGCTCGGCCTGGCCATCGTGCGCAGCGTCGCCCTGCGCCACGGCGCCGAGCTGTCGCTGGGTGACGCCCCCGGCGGCGGCCTGCGCGTCGACCTGCGCTTCGCGGCGGCAGCAACGCCGCGTGCCTCCCCAATAGCGTTAACAGGCCCTAGCTCCCGCGCTTCCTAATCTTCGCCTAACGGAGTCCTAACCGAGCCCTAACCGGTGTGGACTAACTTGGCGGCATGCGGAATTTCCGCCCCGTCCAGAAGGAAGCAATCCCATGAAACTGAATTCCCTGAGCGCCGCCTTGCTGGCGGCGGGCGTGACGGTCGTCGGCACCGCGGGCGCCCTCGACCTGACGCCGAGCTGGCTCAAGCACGACGACAAGACGGTCGCCGCCGCAGCGGCGACGCCGCAGAAAGGCGAGCGTGTCGTTCCACCGCTCAGCCCGCAGATCGTCGCCGGCGGCCGGGTGCCGAACTACCGCGCGATCGTCAAGCAGTCGGCGCCCGCCGTTGTCGGCATCACCGTCGAAGGCATGCACAAGGCCTCGATGGAGGAGGGCGACGGCCTGCCGCCCGGAATGGAAGACGATCCCTTCTTCAAGTTCTTCCACGGCATGCCCGGCCTGCAGCAGCGCGGCCAGCGGAGCCCGTCGACGCCGTTCAAGGGCATGGGCTCGGGCTTCATCATCAGCGACGACGGCCTGATCCTCACCAACGCGCACGTCGTGCGCGAGGCCAAGGACGTGACCGTGAAGATGAGCGACCGTCGCGAGTACAGCGCCAAGGTCCTCGGGGTCGACGCGACCACCGACATTGCGGTGCTGCGCATCGACGCCAAGGACCTGCCGGTGGTTCGCCTCGGTTCCTCTAGCGACCTCGAGGTGGGCGACCCCGTGCTCGCGATCGGCGCGCCCTACGGGCTCGAGGAGACGGCCACGCAAGGGATCGTCAGCGCCAAGGGCCGGTCGCTTCCGGGCGGCGCGGTGGTTCCCTTCATCCAGACCGATGCGGCGGTGAACCCGGGCAATTCCGGCGGCCCGCTCTTCGACGGCAACGGCGCCGTGGTCGGCATCAACGCCCAGATCTACTCGCGCAGCGGCGGCTTCCAGGGCGTGTCGTTCGCGATCCCGATCGACGTCGCCCTGAAGGTGAAGGACCAGATCGTCGCCACCGGCAAGGCGAGCCACGGCCGACTCGGCGTCACCGTGCAGGACCTGAACCAGCCGCTCGCCGATTCCTTCGGCCTCAAGCGCGTTGACGGCGCGCTCGTCTCGAGCGTGGCGCCGGACAGCGCCGCCGCCGCGGCCGGCCTGAAGCCGGGTGATGTGATCACGCAGGTCGACGGCAAGCCCATCGTCCGCTCGGGGACCCTGTCGAGCGTTATCGGAATGTCGGCACCCGGCGAGCACGTCAAGCTCACCGTCTGGCGTGAGCACGCCGAGCGCACGCTCGAAGCCAAGCTGGGCGGCGTCGGCAAGAGCGACGAGACGGTCGCCAACGCCGGCGATGCGGCCCAGGGCGGGCAACTGGGACTTTCGCTCAGGCCGCTCACCAGCGAGGAGAAGCAGCAGGCGAAGGTCGATTCGGGCCTCGTGGTGGAGAACGTCGGCGGCCCGGCGGCCCGCGCCGGCATCGCCGAGGGCGACGTCGTGCTGGCGATCAACGGCAAGAGCGTGCAGTCGATCGACGACGTTCGCCACGTTCTCGACGGCAAGCCGAAGAGCGTCGCGCTCCTGGTCCAGCGTGGTGGCGAGAAGATCTTCGTGCCGGTCCGCCTCGGCTGAGCGCCGTTCGGCCTCTCGAGACGCCGGCTTGCGCCGGCGTTTTCATGCGGCGTCACGGCGCCGGCGGCGGCCTGATGTCGGCGCCGGCCGGCCTCGGCTGTGGCGCCGGAGCCATAGGCGTGAAGTAATTTCCGCTTCGGGCTCTGCGCCGGCGAGCGTCGGATGCGACCTCGCCTTAAGCTTCTCGGGTTTTCCATGAAGCGCCTGCCTGGGAGGCGGCGCGGCAGGCTTACCTGCCCGATCGCAGCGCCCATCGTCGAGCGATCGCAAACCACAAGGAGAGGTCCGCATGAACACATCACTCCGGCTCCGCCACGTGGCCGGCCGATCGCTCGTCGGCGCCGCCCTGTCGGTGCTCTTCACGTTGGCGTGCCAGGCCGCCGAAGTGCACGTCCTGCTCGGCGTCGACCCGGCTGATGCCTCGGGCGACCTGCTTCTCAGCGCCTCGCTCGCGCCGTCGCAGTCGCTCAGCCGCAGCACGGGATCGAAGACGACGATCATCCAGACCTCGTCGATGAAGGACGTGATGCGGGCCAGCCGCACGGTCGAGAACGAGGTGATCATCG
>JBBRFB010000125.1:0-9869 GCA_038225015.1 Burkholderiales bacterium | reverse complement strand
GTCGTCTCGCGGCGGATGGAGACGCACATCAGGAAGGGCAAGGGCGCGCAGTCGCGCTTCGGCGAGCACCTCTGGCTCGACATCACCCAGCTCGGCCGCGCCCACATCGAGAAGAACCTGCGCGAGGTCAAGGAGATCTGCGAATCCTTCCTCGGCATCGACCCGGTCGAGAAGATGATCGCCGTGCGGCCGGCGCAGCACTACACGATGGGCGGCATCCGCACCGACCACACGGGCCAGAGCCCGACCCTGAAGGGACTCTTCTCTGCCGGCGAGGCGGCGTGCTGGGACCTGCACGGCTTCAACCGTCTCGGCGGGAACTCGGTCGCCGAGACCGTGGTCGCCGGGATGATCGTCGGCGATTTCGTCGCCGACTTCTGCGACCGCGCCGACAACGACGCCGGCATCCCGACCGGCCTGGTGCGCGAATTCGTCGCCGCCGAGCAGGCCAAGCTCGACCAGCTGGTCTCGGGCGGCGGCCGCGAGGACGCGTCGGCGCTGCGGGGGGCGATGCAGGACATCATGACCGCCAAGGTCGGCATCTTCCGCACCGGCGCCGACCTCGCCGCGGCGGTGAGCGAGCTGCAGGCCTTGCTCGAGCGCAGTCGCCAGATCGGCATCAAGGACGGCGGGCCCGGCGCCAACCCCGAACTCGTCACCGCCTACCGGGTCAGGAAGATGCTCAAGCTCGCTCTCTGCATCGCCCATGGCGCCGCCGAGCGGACCGAAAGCCGCGGCGCGCATTTTCGCGAGGACTTTCCGCGCCGCGACGACTCGAAGTGGCTCAAGCGCACGCTCGCCACCTGGAAGAGCGACGCCGACACCTTGCCGACGCTCGCCTACGAGGCGCTCGACGTGAAGGCGATGGAGCTGCCGCCCGGCTGGCGCGGTTACGGTGCCAAGGACTACCTCGATCACCCCGACACGCCGGCGCGTGCCGCAGAGGTCGCGGCGGTGCGCGAGCGCTTGCGCGAGGCACCCCGCTTCGAGGTGCAGGACGCCTTGATGCGCTACGAGGATCTGCTGCCGGCGACGCTGCGCGGCCGCAACGAGCGCATCGACGAGCCGCTGTCATGAGAATTCCGATCCAGCCGGCAACCCCGGCGCTGATGCCCGACGCCGCCGACGCGTCAAGCGTGCCGGCGCCGATCGCCGCCGACGGTGTGTCGCGGCGGCTTCGCATCCGCGTGCTGCGCTTCAACCCGCAGCAACCCGCCGTCGCACCGCACTGGCAGACCTACGAGCTCGACGATGCCGCGGGAATGACGCTCTTCATCGCCCTTGGCGAGATCCGCGAGAAGCTCGACCCATCGCTGCAGTTCGATTTCGTCTGCCGTGCCGGCATCTGCGGCAGCTGTGCGATGCTGATCAACGGCCGGCCGGCGCTGGCCTGCCGTACGCTGACCAAGAATCTCGACGCCGAGTTCACGCTCGCGCCGCTGCCCGTCTTCGAGCTCATCGGCGACCTCTCGGTCGACACCGGCAAGTGGATGCGCGGCATGAGCGAGCGGCTCGAGAACTGGGTCCACCAGCAGGAAGAGGCGATCGATTTGCGCCGGCTCGAGGCGCGCATGGAGCCCGAGCTCGCCGAGAAGATCTACGAGCTCGACCGCTGCATCGAGTGCGGCTGCTGCGTTTCGGCGTGCGGCACGGCGCGAATGCGCGAGGACTTCGTCGGCGCGGTCGGGCTCAACAAGATTGCGCGCTTTCGCCTCGACCCGCGCGACCACCGCAGCGACGACGACTTCTACGAGCTCGTCGGCGACGACGACGGTGTTTTCGGCTGCATGTCGCTGCTCGGTTGCCACGATGTGTGTCCGAAGCAGCTGCCGCTGTCGACCCAGCTCGCGTTCATTCGCCGCAAGATGGTCGCGATCGGATGGAAGTGAAGCTTTCGATGCCGCCGGCGACCGGACGTGCCGGTTCGACACGAACCGAGGGCGCAGACTCGAGCGACCTCCAGGTCGCCCGGCTCCTACCTCGCCAGCCTGTCGCTCACCCGGCCTTGCGCCGGCTGCCGCTTGCCTGGCGCCGCCGCGCCGCCATCTCGCGCCCCATCTCGCGACGTGCCCCGGTGCCGAGCCGCGTTCGCGCCTGAGGGTAGAGGATCGATTCCTCCAGCGTGATGTGATCGCGCGACAGGCCGGCGAAGATCGCCACGCCCTCGCGCAGCACATCGATGTCGTACCAGGACTGGCCGCAGGCCACGGCATCGAGGTGCGGCGAGATCTCCATCCAGTCCTCTTCGAGCCAGTCGTGGTCCTGACGCAGGCGCAGGATCGTCTGAGCGACCTCGCTGTCCGCGCTCGACGCCAGCGCAGGAAAGACATGGCACTCCTCGTCCCGATGGTGCTGCCGCATGGTCTGCGAGAAGTGGCGGACGATGTCGGCGGCGACCGTCCTCGCGACTTCATCGATCTCCTGGCGCTCGATCTGCGCCAGCAATGCCTCGAGGCGGTCGAGCGCCGCAAGCGTCAGGCGATGGCAGTCGTCGAGCACGGAGAACCCGTCCGCCGGCGAACTCGTTGGACTGGTTTCGGGAGGGACAGGCGTGGCACCCATGCCGCAGAGCCTAGACCTTGGCGGCGTCGCTTCCTTGATGTGGCGCAACTTCGCGCCGACTTCGGGCCGGCGCGGCGCGGCGCGGCCGACGCGGCCGACCCGACGCGGCTGACGACTATCTGGCGTGTCCTTGTGCAGGGTCAAGCGGTCGCCGGGCAGGCCGCTTAGGGTTCAGCTACTGAGAGACCAGGGCCAAGGCCATGCTGTCGGTGCGAATCGGGCTGCTGCTGGGGCGCGAAAAGCTTGCCACGGCATCGCCGTGCGCCACCGTTTTCGACGCCTCCCGGCTGATGCTGGACAACGCTGCCAGCGCCGTCGTCGTCGTCGAGGGCGATCTGTTGACCGGCATCCTCACCGAGCACGACGTCGTCTTTCGCGTCGTCGCCACCGGCCGCGACCCGGGCGCGGTTCGCATCGACGAAGTCATGACCCGCGCGCCGATCACGGCCGGGCCCGAGGTAGCCCTGGGCCACGCCCTCGTCCTGATGCATCTGCATGGCTGTCGCCACCTGCCGGTGGTCGAGGCGGGCCGGCCGATCGGCATCATCCTGGCGCGCAGCGCGCTGGACCCCGAGCTCGAAGACTTCATCTGCGAGGCGCGCCGCCGAGAAGCCTTCTCGCGGTCCGCAACGGCGGCCGGGTCGTCGGCGGCGGCATCGACATGAGCAACACCTGACGTTCAATTGCCGTCTGCTGGGGGAGGAGCGCGAACTGCTGTGCCGCCATCCTGAGGCGCGCCGACGCGGCGGATCTTGCCCCTGCGCAGCCGCCCGGCGGCACTCCTAGCCGACAACCCTGTGGCCTCGGTCAGTGCATGCGCTCGTTGCCGTCAGCTACCGCGTCGAAGGCATCCTTGGCCGTGGCGAGGTTCGCCTCTTCCACCTCCGATGCGTAGACATGACGAGGAGCGACTCAGACCGGTCACGGCGCTGCCTGCACGAATGGCGGCGCCGAGGGGGCGATCTCGGCGGCGGCGTCGAGCGACACGGCGACCACGACAGTCACGGCACAGAGAAAGGCGAGCGGCCCCGCCAGTCTGCCGAGAAGCGTATCGCCTCTCGAGACATCCTGCTCAGCCGCAGGCCGGTCCTGACCGGTCGACTCGCGATCGTGCTTCATATCGCCCGGCCCTACTTGACCAGCAGCACCGGGATGTCGGCCAGGTGAATCACGCGCTGGGCGATGGAGCCGATGAAGAGGCCGCCAACGGCGCCTCTGCCATGCGTTCCCATCGCGATCTGGTCGACGCCATGGGCCTTCGCCGCACGAATGATCTGCTCCGCGGGCTCGCCTGCAACACTTTCAGTCAACACGTGCTCGAGGCCATGGCCACGTGCGATCGCCGCCGCTTCGTCGAGCACTTGTCGCTGACGGCGCCCCGCGACCTCCGCGTAGTCCGCCGGCAGCAGCTCTCCGTAATGCTGAAGGTCCTCACGCACGTTCAGCAGCACGACTGTCAGTCCGTTCAGATGTTTCGCCAGTCTCGCCACCGCCTCGATCGCGCGATGGGCATGCGCCGTTCCGTCGACGGCGATCAGGTACTTGAGCATCTTGGTCTCCTGATTCTGCTCGCGCCACGAGCCTGCGCGTCGCGGCCGCGAAATCCTTGGGCTGTATCAAGTTGGCGTCATCCCGGCATCCTGCCCGCGAACGAGGAGGACGGGCACGTCCGCCATGCGGACGATTTGCTCGGCGTCGCTGCCGATGAAGAGCCGGCGCACGCCGCGCCGGCCGTGGGTTCCGAGCACGATCAAGTCCGCTCTGATCTGCCCGGCCTGCTCGAGAATGACATCGCAGATTCGACCGTGAAACGGATCGGAAAGGAACGTCGTCGCGTCGATGCCGCCGGCTGCCGTCAGCGTCCTCGCCTGCTCCAGGACCAGTCTCCCTGCTTCCCTCACGATGTCGCGAACGTCGGGCGCATAGGTCTCGAAGCCCGTCATGTACTTCAGCTCTTCCGACACGTGAACGAGATGAATGCTGCCGCCGGTCAAAGCCGCGAGCCTGATGGCTTCTTCCAGGCCGCGGGTGGAGGTCGGGCTGCCATCGACCGGGACCAGGATGCGCTGGTACATTGATGCTCTCCGCTGAAGTGATGCAGTGTGACGGCGGCGGCCGGGTCGACCTTGATCGACATCAAGCCGGCGGCGAACTTGCCGGTCAGGCAGCCGGCCGCAGGCCCTTCGGGCGCGCGGCCCTCCATGGCTCGTGGCCAGTCATCGAACGGCCTGCCAGCGCCGTGCGAGATCGGCAGCCTCCGGCGCGCAGCCTGCATCGACGACGATGGCCCGCGCCGCTTCGACGGCACCGAGCGGATCGCCGGCAAGTTGCAGCCGGTCGAGAACGTCGTCGTCCGCTTCCGATGCATCGTCGCCGCGCTCGCGGCGTGCGGCGATCCGTTGGCGAAGAAGAGCCGCCTCGCCGCAGCAATGAACGATCGAGAAGGGCACGTCGAGGGCGTCGGCCAGCGCCGCGAAGCGGCCTCGTTCGTCGCGGCGCAGGAAAGCGGCGTCGACGATGGTCGGCCAACCGGCCAGCAGCGTCGTCCGGGCGACCGCAAGCAGACGCGCGTAGGTTTGCTCACTGGCGGCGGTCCCGTAGATGCCACCGGCGACGAGCCCGTGGGAGGGCTGGAGCGCCGCGATGCCGAAGAGTCGCTTGCGCTCGACGTCCGAGCGCACCCGCAAGGCGCCGGCTGCCTCGACCAGCCGTTGCGAGACGAAGGTCTTTCCGGACCCGGGCAGCCCGTACGTCAATGCCAGCCGCGGATCCTGACCACGAGCCAGCGCCCAGGCCAGTTCGAGGTAACGCGGTGCCGCGACACCTTCGTCATGGCTTTTTGCGACAAAGAGCGCGCCGACCTGTGCCCGAACCAATGCCCGCACGACCAGGAAGAAGCGCAACGCCGGCACGCCGTCGTAGTCGCCGCTTTCCTCGAGATAGGCGTCGAGCAGACGAAAGCCCAGGTCGCACCGGGCCCGGGCGAGGAGATCCATGACGAGAAAGGCGAGGTCGTCGAGTGGATCGATCCAACGCAGTTCGGCCGCGAACTCCAGCGCATCGAAGGCAACTGCCTGGTCGTCCAGCTGGACGACGTTGGCCAGGTGAAGGTCGCCGTGGCATTCCCGTATCGCACCTGCGCGCAGTCGGTCGTGCCAATGCGGAACGAGCCGGCCGAGCTCTTCTCGCAGCCAAGCGCGCAACGGCGGCCACTCGGGCGCCGGCGACGCCAGCCCGTCTTGCCATGCGTCGATGGCGGCGACGATGCCATCGACGACGCGGACACGAGCGGCCGGCGTGCCGAAAGGGGCGTTGGCAGGGACTCGTGCGGCATCTCGATGGCGTACGGCCAGGCTGCGCGCGAACGAGTCGACGTCGGCAACGCCGAGCGTGCCGGCAGCCACGCGCTCGCTCCAGAGCGCGCCATCAGAGAAGCGCCGCATGCGCACGGCGAAGTCGACCACTGGACCGGCGCCATCGAAGCGCGGTCCGCCGACGCCTTCGTGTACCTCGACCACGTCGAGGTACAGGTCGGGCGCGAAGCGCCGGTTGAGACGGAGCTCTTCGTCGCAGCAACGCCGCCGTTCTGCGAGGGCGGTGAAGTCGAGAAATGGAAGCCGGACGGGCTTCTTGAGCTTGAAGGCCAGTCGCCGAGCGAGCAGCACCCAGGAGACGTGGGTCTCGATCAGCCGGACCGGCGTGCCCTCGTCCGCTTCGAGGGAGGCGCGCAACGCATCGACCCGGGCGCGCGATTCGGCGAGCAGGCGATCGCAGGACATGCGCCGATCGTCGAGCATGCTGTGACGCGCGAATTGATGCGCATCAAGGTCGCGCCGTCACTCGGGTCATAGAGAGATCGTTTCACCTCGGGGGTACCCCATGGATGAGCCACATCCTCGTTCCGATCGACGGCAACGCTGCCTCGGATCACGGGCCCGACGAGCTGATCACCGGGTCGCCGGCGCGGCGGCTTGCCTCGGCAGCGACGCGGTCAGAGTTGGGCCACCCGGCCTTCGCGGATCAGCGGTGCGTAGAGGGCGACATCGGCGTCGACGCGCTCGCTCACGGCGCGCGGTGCGGACGGCGTGATCTCGAAGCCGGCAGTGGCCGCGCGGCTGCGGACGCCCGGGTCGTCGAGGGCCGCGCCGAGATCGCGGCGCAGCTGCTCGACGATCGCTGCCGGCGTGCGCGCCACCGTCATCAGCGCCGCCCAGGGATGCATCTCGACCGCCGGCCCGCCGGCCTCGACCAGTGTCGGGATCTCGGCATGGTCGGCGAGGCGGTGCCGGGCCGCGACCGCGAGCGGCCGCAGGCGCCCGCTCGCCATCAATCCAGCGGCCGCGTTGACGCCGATGGTCGTGAAGTCGACGTCGCCACTGGCCACGGCGCCGAGCATCGTGCCGCCGTCCCTGAACGGGATGTGAAGCATGCGGATGTCGGCGGCGCGCGCGAAGGTCTCGATCGCGAGATGGATGGCGTGGCCGTTGCCCAGCGTCGCGTAGCTGACCCGCCCGGGCGCCGCGCGCGCGGCGTCAACGAGCGCGGTGACGCTGCCGAAGCGGCTTGCGCCGCCGACCCAGAGCACGAAGGTGGCGCGAAAGAGCATCGTCAGGGCGGTCAGGTCGTGCCGCGGGTCGTAGGGCAGCGTTGCGTGCAGCAACGGGTTGACCGCGAGCGTCGCCGTGTCGGCGAGAAAGAGAGTGTGGCCGTCGGCGGCCGTCCGGTGTACCTCGGAAAAGGCGACGATTCCCGAGGCGCCCGGCTTGTTGTCGACGAGCACGGCCTGCTCCCAGGTGAGTGCCAGTCGATCGGCGACGCTGCGCGCCACCACGTCGGGCCCGACGCCGACCGAATACGGGACGACGATCCGGACCGGTCGCACCGGAAACGTGGACGCCCGGGCGCGCGTCGTCTGCAGGAGCGGCACAGCGCCGAGGGCGCCGGCGATCAGGGCGCGCCGTCGCGGGTCGATTCGGGTCTCGCCGACCGTCGTCGTGGCTCGGGATGTCGCTGTCATGGTCGGCGTTCGTAGACCGGCGTCGCGGCCGGCGGGCTGATTTTGTGGTTCGCGCGCGGGCGCCGGTTGCGGCAGGTCAACCGCGCCGCGGGGCGGGCCGCCGCCGGCGAGGGTTTTCCATGGCGGTCACACACGCTCCCGTTTGACTTGGCGCAAGTCAACGACCGATGCCGTCGGCACAGTCCGTCCCGTTCGATGACACGACTCCGCCGGTCCATCCGCACCGGGGCATTCGGGAGGCAGCATTCGCATGAAGGTGGCGTTGTTCGTGCCGTGCTACGTCGATGCCTTTTTCCCCGAAGTCGGCATCGCGACGCTCGAACTGCTCGAGCGCTTTGGCTGCACTGTCGACTATCCGCTCGACCAGACTTGCTGCGGCCAGCCGATGGCCAACGGCGGCTGCCACAGCGACGCCCACGACACCGAAGCGTTGTTCGCGAAGAACTTCGCCGGCTACGACCACATCGTCACGCCGTCGGGAAGCTGTGCCCATCACGTCCGTGACCAGCTGACGGCGATCGAGCAGACGGCGGCGGTCCAGGCAGTGCGGCGCAACACGCGGGAGCTGGTCGAGTTCCTGCACGACGTGCTCGGGGTGCGCGAGTTTCCGTGGGCCGAGTTTCCGCACAAGGTCGGCCTGCACATCGGCTGCGCCACGCTGCGCGGCCTGCGCGAGGCGTCGACGACGGAGATCGTCGAGGCGAGGTTCAACAAGCCGGCGCGGCTGCTGGGCGCCGTCAAGGGGATCGAATTCGTCCACCCGGAGCGGCCCGACGAGTGTTGCGGCTTCGGCGGCACGTTTTCGGTGTTCGAGGAACCGGTGTCGGCCAAGATGGGCCAGGACAAGGTCGCCGACCACAGCCAGGCGGGCGCCGAGTACATCGTCTCGCCCGACATGTCGTGCGTCATGCACCAGAAGGGCTGCGCCCAGCGCGCCCGGTTGCCGCTGAAGTTCATCCACATCGCCCAGGTGCTCAACGGGGCCCGCGGCTGAGCGCCGGAGGACAGGGAATGGCCCGCGTCGACCATGCCGAGGCCTCATCGAAGTTCATCGAGGCAAAGGACCACGCCGAGTTTCACGACAAGCGGCTCTGGGATCTGCGCAAGAAGCGCGACACCGAGAGCGAGGCGATGCCGGAGTGGGAAACGCTGCGCTCGCTCGCCTCGGCGATCAAGGAGCACACGCTGACCCATCTCGGCGACTACCTCGAGGAGTTCGAGAAGAACGCGACCGCCAACGGCATGGTCGTGCACTGGGCCCGCGATGGCGCCGAGCACAACCAGATCGTCCACGGGATCCTGCAGTCGCACGGGGCGACGATCCTGGTCAAGAGCAAGTCGATGCTGACCGACGAATGCGAGATGCGGCCGTTCCTCGAGAACCGCGGCATCGAGATCGTCGAGACCGACCTCGGCGAGCGGATCCAGCAGCTCGACGACGAGCCGCCGAGCCACATCGTCGTGCCGGCGGTGCACAAGCTGCGCGGCGATGTCGCCGAGGTCTTCGGCCGGACCATCGGCACCGACCCGCAGAACAGCGACATTCCCTACCTCGCCGAGAGCCAGCGCCGCCACACGCGGCCGTACTACCTCAAGGCGCATGCCGGCATGACCGGGGCCAACTTCGCGATCGCCGAGACCGGCAGTTTCGTCGTCTGCACCAACGAGGGCAACGCCGACCTCGGCGCCAACCTGCCGCCGCTGCACATCGCCTCGATCGGCATCGAAAAGTTGCTGCCGCGGATCGAGCACCTCGGCGTCTTCGTGCGCATGCTCTCGCGCAGCGCACTCGGCTCGCCGATCACCCAGATCACCTCGCACTTCCGGGCGCCGCGCCCGGGTACCGAGATGCACGTCGTTCTGGTCGACAACGGCCGTTCCGAGCGGCTAGGCATGGCGGACTTCTGGTATTCGCTCAAGTGCATCCGCTGCGGTGCGTGCATGAACACCTGCCCGGTGTACCGCAGGAGCGGCGGCCTGAGCTACGGCTCGACGTACTCCGGGCCGATCGGCGTGATCATCGATCCGACCTTCAACCTCAGGAAGTACAGCTCGCTGCCGTTCGCGTCGACCCTCAACGGCAGCTGCACGAGCGTCTGCCCGGTGAAGATCAACATCCACGAGCAGATCTACAAGTGGCGCCAGATCATTGCCGAGCGGCACCAGCTGCCGATGGTCAAGAAGGAGGCGATGCGCGCCGCCGGCAAGGTGCTGGCCAGCCCGAAGCTTTATCGCGCCGCGGTCGAGGCGGCCGCGGCGGGGATCGAGCACCTGCCGCGCTTCATGGTCT